>CANRBG010000004.1 GCA_947628805.1 uncultured Oscillospiraceae bacterium
AAGGTGCCGAAGGCGATGGCGCTCTGGTAAAAGTCCTCCGGCGTCTCCGGCGCCTGCAGGCAGATGCTGCCCTCCACATAGTCGTAAAGCCGCCACATATTGCCCTTTTTGCCCCGGGTATAGAGCCGGCCGTCCTTGGTGGGATTCAGCCGCAGGCTGCCCCGGGGGTCGTCGCACTTGGCGGCAATGTGCCGGGTGATAGACACCACGTTCTGCATCAGCCCGTCCGGGTCACGGAACACAGAGCCGTTGAGCATCTGCAAAATGTACCGTTTGCCCGTGTCGGTGGCGACAAGAAAGGTGTGGTTGATGTGGCCGCAGCCGTAGGGCTCCACACTGACCGGTTCCCCGTCCATGACGAAGCAATGGATGGCGTTGTGATAACTGGCGTTGTCCATATCGTTCCTCGTGTCCTCACAAAAAATAACGATTTATTATACTGCGTTTCGCGCCCAAAAGGAAGGGGCAGTCGACAAAAAAACATATTTTTTCAGTTTTTCACAACTTGCCCAGCCGGGACGCCCCATCCGGCCCCCAGCACAGCATATTTGCCTCTTGCTATTTGAGGGGGGATAGATTATACTGTATTTTGTGTTTTTTTGTGCTTCTACAACAGAGAAAAGACGAGGGCTTGGACTATGACAAAGTACATTTTCGTGACCGGCGGCGTGGTCTCCGGACTGGGCAAGGGCATCACCGCGGCCTCCCTGGGCCGGCTTTTGAAATCCAGGGGCCTGAAGGTGGCCGCCCAGAAGCTGGACCCCTACATCAACGTGGACCCGGGCACCATGAGCCCCTATCAGCACGGGGAGGTCTACGTGACCGAGGACGGGGCCGAGACGGACCTGGACCTGGGCCACTACGAGCGGTTCATCGACGAGGATCTGAACAAGTATTCCAACCTGACCACCGGCAAGGTGTACTGGAACGTGCTGAACAAGGAGCGGCGGGGCGAGTATTTGGGCTCCACCGTCCAGATCATCCCCCACATCACCAACGAGATCAAGGAATTCATATATAATGTCGGCAAAAAGACCAACGCGGACGTGGTCATCACCGAGATCGGCGGCACCACCGGCGACATCGAGAGCCAGCCCTTCCTGGAGGCCATTCGCCAGGTGGGCCACGAGGTAGGCAAGGAAAACGCCCTGTTCATCCACGTGACTCTGGTGCCTTTCATCAGCGGCAGCGACGAGCACAAGACCAAGCCCACCCAGCACTCCGTCAAGGAGCTGCAGGGCATGGGCATCGCCCCGGACATCATCGTGCTGCGCTCCGACGAACCCATCACCGACGACGCCATCTTCCGCAAGATCGCCATGTTCTGCAACGTCAAGCCCGAGTGCGTCATTGAAAACCGCACGGTACCTGTGCTGTACGAGGCGCCGCTGATGCTGGAGGAGAGCGACTTCTCCCTGATCGTCTGCCGGGAGCTGGGTCTTTGGACCAAGGCCCCGGACCTGGCCGAGTGGCAGGCCATGGTCCGGTCCATCCACAATCTGTCCCACACTGTCACCATCGCCCTGGTGGGCAAGTACGTCCAGCTGCACGACGCGTATCTGTCCGTCAGCGAGGCTTTGAAGCACGCTGGCTACGCCAGAGGCGCCAGCATCGACTTGCGGTGGATCGACTCCGAGACCGTCACCGAGGAAAACTGCCCGGAGATCTTCGCCGGCGTGGACGGCATCCTGGTGCCCGGCGGCTTCGGCAACCGGGGCATCGAGGGCAAGATCGCCGCGGTGCGCTACGCCCGGGAGCACAAGATCCCCTATCTGGGCCTGTGCCTGGGCATGCAGGTGGCGGTCATCGAGTACGCCCGGCACATGGCCGGGCTGGAGGGGGCCAACTCCCGGGAATTCGACGAGTACGCCCCCCATCGGGTCATCGACTTCATGCCCGGCCAGAACGATGACATCGACAAGGGCGGCACCCTGCGCCTGGGGGCCTATCCCTGCGTCATAGCCCCCGGCTCCATGATGGAGAAGTGCTACGGCGTCCGGGAGATAGCCGAGCGGCACCGGCACCGCTATGAGTTCAACAACGACTATCGGGAGAAGCTGGAGGACGCGGGCCTTGTCGTCAGCGGCGTCAGCCCGGACGGCCGGCTGGTGGAGACCGTGGAGGTACCGGACCATCCTTTCTTCGTAGGGGTCCAGTTCCACCCCGAGTTCAAGAGCCGGCCCAACCGGCCCCACCCCCTGTTCCTGGGCTTCATCTCCGCCGCCCTGGACCACACCAAATCCAGAAAGGAATAAATCTTGTATCTATGTGCGGCATCGTAGGATTCACAGGAAACGCTCCCGCCGTCCCCATTTTGCTGGACGGCCTGGAGAGGTTGGAATACCGGGGCTATGACTCCGCCGGTGTGGCGGTGGTCAGCCCCGACAAGGGCTTGCAGATCCAAAAATGCAAGGGCCGGCTGCAGGTCCTCCGGGACCGGCTGGCGGCGCTGCCGCCCCTGGAGGGGACGGTGGGTATCGGCCACACCCGCTGGGCCACCCACGGCGAGCCCAACGACGTCAACTCCCACCCCCATGTGAGCCAGAGCGGCCGGGTAGCCATCGTCCACAACGGCATCATCGAAAATTACGTGGAGATCAAGGAATTCCTGCTCCACAAGGGCGTCAAATTCCGTTCCGACACGGACTCGGAGGTGATCGCCCAGCTTCTGGACTACTACTTTGACAGCTGCGCCGATCCTCTGGACGCGGTTTACGCGGTGCTGGCCCGGCTGGAAGGGGCCTATGCCCTGGGCATCCTGTGCGCGGACCGCCCCGATATGCTCATCGCCGCCCGGAAGGACGCGCCGCTGCTCATTGGCTACGGGGAGAAGGAGAGCTTCATCGCCTCCGACGCCACCGCTATCATCGCCCACACCCGGGACGTGGCCTATATGGCCGACGGCGAGGTGGCCGTGCTGACCCGGGTGGGCGTGCAGGTCTTTGACGAGTACCGCCGCCCCATCGAGAAAGAGCACCACTTCATCGAGTGGGACGTGTCCGCCGCGGAAAAGGGCGGCTACGCCCATTTCATGTTCAAGGAGATCATGGAGCAGCCGGAGGCCATCCGGCAGACCGTCTCCCCCCGGCTGAAAGACGGGCAGGTGGTCTTTGATGAGCTGAGCCTGACGGCAGAGGACGTGCGCCGGTTCCGGCGGATCTTCATCGTGGCCTGCGGCTCGTCCTACCATGTGGGCATGGTGGGCAAGTACAACCTGGAAAAGCTCATGCGCGCCCCGGTGGAGGTGGCGCTGGCGTCGGAATTTCGCTACAGCTCGCCCCTGGTGGACGAAAACACCCTGGTGATCGTGATCAGCCAGTCCGGGGAGACCCTGGACACCATGGCCGCTCTCCGTCAGGCCAGGAGCCAGGGGGCCCGCGTCCTGTCCATCGTGAATGTGGTGGGCTCCTCCATCGCCCGGGAGTCGGACGACGTTTTGTACACCTGGGCAGGGCCGGAGATCGCCGTTGCCACCACCAAGGCCTACTCCACCCAACTGGTGCTGCTGACCATGCTGGGGCTCTGGATGGGACGGTGCCTGGGCCGGGTAGAGGACGGGGAATACGACCCCATCGTCTCGGAGCTGCAGGTCCTGCCGGATAAGCTGACAGAGGTTTTGTCCGACACCGACATATACCAGTACCTTGCCAGCTTGTACTTCAACCAGGAGTGCATCTTCTATATCGGCCGGAACCTGGACTACGCCCTGGGGCTGGAGGGATCTTTGAAGCTGAAGGAGATCAGCTACATCCACTCCGAGTCCTACGCCGCCGGGGAGCTGAAGCACGGCACCATCTCCCTGATCGAACCGGGGACCCTGGTGATGAGCTTGGCCACCTACAGTCCCCTGCTGGACAAGGCGGTGTCCAACATCGTGGAGGTCAAGAGCCGGGGCGCGGAGGTGGTGGCCCTGACCACGGAGGATCACCGGCAGCGTATGGAAGCCATCGCTTCCCACACGCTGACCATCCCCAGGACCCATCCGGTCCTGCAGCCCAATCTGGGGGTGGTCCCCTTGCAGCTTTTCGCCTACTACATCGCCCTGCACCGGGGCTGCGACATCGATAAACCCAAAAATCTGGCAAAATCTGTCACCGTGGAGTGAACGACATGTCCAAAGATATCTACGAAAATCCCCTGTGCGCCCGGTACGCGTCCCGGGCCATGCAGCACATCTTCTCCCCCGACTTCAAGTTCTCCACCTGGCGCAGGCTGTGGATCGCCCTGGCGGAGAGCGAGCAGGAGCTGGGCCTGCCCATCACCGACGGGCAGCTGGATGAGATGCGCGCGCACATCGACGACATCGACTACGCCAAGGCGGCGGACTATGAAAAGCGCCTGCGCCACGACGTGATGGCCCACATCCGCACCTACGGCGACGCCTGTCCCCAGGCCAAGCCCATCATCCACCTGGGAGCCACCAGCTGCTACGTGGGGGACAACACGGACATCATCCAGATGCGGGAGGGGCTGGTGCTGATCCGGAAGCTTCTGGTCAACGCCCTGGACGCCCTGGCGGCTTTCGCGGAGAAGAACGAGTCCATCCCCACCCTGGCCTACACCCACTTCCAGGCCGCCCAGCCCACCACCGTGGGCAAGCGGGCCTGCCTGTGGGCCCAGGATCTGCTCATGGACCTGGAGCGGCTGGAATTTGAGCTGGACCGGCTGAAGCTGCTGGGCTGCAAGGGCACCACCGGCACCGGGGCCAGCTTTTTGGAGCTGTTCGGCGGCGATGGGGACAAGGTGATCGAGCTGGAAAAGAAGATCGCCCAAAAGATGGGCTTTGCCGCCTGCATGCCCGTGTCCGGCCAGACCTATTCCCGCAAGGTGGACGCCTACGTGCTGAACGTGCTGGGGGACATCGCCCAGAGCATGTACAAGATGGCCGCCGACCTGCGGCTGCTGGCCCACATGAAGGAATTCGACGAGCCCTTTGAGGCCGAGCAGGTGGGTTCCTCCGCCATGGCCTACAAGCGCAACCCCATGCGCTGCGAGCGGGTGTGCTCTCTGAGCCGGTTCGTGCTGAACACCGCCCGCAACACCGCCGACACCGCCGCCGCCCAGTGGCTGGAGCGGACATTGGACGACTCCGCTAACCGGCGCATCGCCCTGCCGGAGGCGTTTCTTGCCACGGACGGGGCCTTGACGCTCATCATCAACGTGATCCGGGGCGGCACGGTCTATCCCAAGGTGATGGAAAAGCACCTGAACGAGGAACTGCCCTTCATGGCCACGGAGAACATCCTCATGCACGCCGTC
Organism: uncultured Oscillospiraceae bacterium; assembly: GCA_947628805.1. Classification (GTDB taxonomy): domain Bacteria; phylum Bacillota; class Clostridia; order Oscillospirales; family Oscillospiraceae; genus CAJOIG01. Next base: position 5,260 of record CANRBG010000004.1, read on the forward strand.
AAAGAGGGCGGCGACCGGCAGGAGCTCCACGAGGCCATCCGGCGCCACGCCCAGGCCGCCGCCGTGAAGGTGAAGATGGAGGGCGGGGACAACGACCTTTTGGACCGGCTTTTGGCGGACCCTGCCTTCCACCTGACCCAGGCGGACCTGGAAAAGGTCCTGAACGTGGGCAAATTCGTGGGCCTGGCCCCCCGGCAGACGGAGGACTTCCTGGCGGGATACGTCCGGCCCGTGCTGGACAAGTACGCGGCGGACCTGGGCATGGAGGCCGAGACCAGCGTATAAGACCAAGCGGTTTGTTTTGTATAGGAGGAGCGAAGCCCGGTCAGGGCGAGCCGCGCGGCATTCCCGCGCGTCAAATCCAAAAGCCGCAGAACGACAGGCTTTTGGATTATGCCGGCGGAATTCATTTTCGCTGAGCAGATCAGATAAGGAGATAGCGTCATGATCACAGCAGTCGTAGGCATCAACTGGGGCGACGAGGGCAAGGGCCGGATGGTGGACCTGCTCAGCGCCAAGTACGACATCGTCTCCCGCTACCAGGGAGGCAACAACGCCGGCCACACCGTGGTCAACGAGCGGGGCAAGTTCATTTTGCACCTGCTGCCCTCCGGCATTTTGCGGCCCGAGGCGGTGAACGTGATGGGTCCCGGCATGGTGGTGGACCTGGAGCAGTTCTCCAAGGAGGTGGACGATCTGCGCGCCAAGGGCGTGGCCATCGGGCCGGAGAATCTGAAGATCAGCGACCGGCTCACCATCTGCATGCCCTACCATCCCCTGCTGGACGGCCTGGAGGAAGACCGGATGGGCGCGAAAAAACAGGGCTCCACCCGCCGGGGCATCGGCCCGGTGTACTCCGACAAGTATATGCGCAAGTCCGTCCGCATGGGGGACCTGCTGTTCCCCGACGTGCTGAAAGAGCGCATCGGCGAGATCGTGGAGTGGAAGAACCTGACCGTGGCCAAGGGCTACGGCCACGAGCCCCTGGATCCCGTCGCCATGTACGACTGGGTGATGAAATTCGGCGGCCCCTTCATCGACTGCATCACGGACACCACCGAGTACCTGACCGGGGCGGACGCCGCCGGCAGGAGCATCCTGCTGGAGGCCCAGCTGGGCGCCCTGCGGGATCTGGACTACGGCATCTTCCCCTACACCTCCTCCTCCAGCACCCTGGCCTCCTACGCCCCTATCGGCGCGGGCATCCCCTTCCGGAAGCTGGACGGTGTGGTGGGCATCACCAAGGCCTATTCCTCCGCGGTGGGCGGCGGGCCTTTCGTGTGCGAGTTTTCCGGCGACGAGGCCCACGCCCTGCGTGAGGCCGGCGGCGAGTACGGCGCGTCCACCGGCCGGCCCCGGCGTGTGGGCGGCTTCGACGTGGTGGCAAGCCGCTACGGCGTGATGCTCCAGGGGGCCACGGAGCTTGCGCTGACCAAGCTGGACGTGCTGTCCGGCTTTGAAAAGATCCCCGTCTGCGTGGCCTACGAGCTGGACGGCGAGCGCATCGACCGGTTCCCCCTGGAGCCGGCTCTGGAGCGGTGCAAGCCTGTCTACGAGTACCGGGAGGGCTTTTCCGGGGACATTACCGGCTGCCGGAAGTTCGCCGACCTGCCCAAGGCCGCCCAGGCCTATATCCGCTATTTGGAGGAAGCGGTGAACTGCAAGTTCACCTACATCTCCGTCGGCGCGGACCGGGACGAGTATATTTATATGGGATAAACCCAGTCATTTTTAAAGGCTGCTTTTCGGCAGCCTTTAAAAATGAAAGGCTTGCGGCCCGCTGCAGCGCACGCGCAAGCGCGCACGTTTGCGGGCCGAGAAGTGTTTTTTCCGAGGCACATGTCCCCGGAAAAAACGATCCTACTTCATTCGGCTCTGCGGAGCCGAACTCTGCGAGGCATAATTATGAGAGACTATAAAGAAGAATTTGAAAAGCGCATTTCGTTCATAAAAGAAACCCTGGCGAAGAGCGGTCAAAAGGGCATCGTGTACGGCAACTCCGGCGGCAAGGACTGCACCCTGGTGGGCATTTTGTGCAAGGCCGCCTGTGACGATACCGTGGGCGTGCTCATGCCCTGCGCCTCCCAGCGCAATTTCAGCATCGACCTGGCCGACGGAAAAGCCGTGGCGGAAAAGTACCACATCGAGACAAGGCTCGTGGACCTGACCCCGGTCCGGGAGGCGGAGCTTGCCGCCCTTTCCGGCGTCACGGCCATGACCGACGCGGCCATCGCCAACATCGCCCCCCGGCTGCGGATGACCACCCTGTACGCCATCGCCGGGGCCGAGGGCCGGCTGGTGGCCGGCACCGGCAACCGCTCCGAGGCGTACATGGGCTACTTCACCAAGTGGGGCGACGGGGCCCATGACTTCAATCCCATCGCGGACCTGACCGTGACGGAGATATACGAGTTTTTGGCCTGGCTGGACGCGCCCATGTCCGTCCGGACTAAGGCCCCCTCGGCGGGGCTGTTCGAGGGCCAGACCGACGAGACGGAGATGGGCGTCACCTACGCCGCCATCGACCAGTACCTGCTCCACGGCACCGCCAGCGACCGGGACAAGGCCGTCATCGACCGGTTCCACGCCGCCAGCCAGCACAAGCGCCAGCCCATCGCCACCTACTCCGACCAATGAGCGTGCGCGAGATCGACGCCGCCCGGCTGGCCGACGCCGTGGCGCGGCTGTACGTAAGTGCCTGCCTGCATCTGTCTCCCTATGTGGAGGAAAAGCTCCGGGACTTCGGCAACCCCTATATCATTGAGAATTTTGAGACCAACGGCGCTATCCCCCTGTGCCAGGACACCGGCATGGCCGCTGTGTACCTGGAGGTGGGCCAGGACGTACACATCACCGGCTCCATCCCGGACGCGGTGGACGAGGGCGTCCGCCGGGCGGTGCGGGATGGGTATCTGCGCGCCTCCATCGTGACGGACCCTCTGCGCCGGACCAACACCGGGGACAACACCCCCGCCTGCCTCTATACGGACATCGTCCCCGGGGACCGGGTCAAGGTGACCGTGGTCCCCCGGGGCTTTGGCTGTGAGAACAAGGCGAGGATCGCCATGCTGGCCCCGGCGGACGGTCTGGAGGGCGTGAAGGCCTTCGTGCTGGAAACGGCCCGCCTGGCGGTGCCGGACGCCTGCCCGCCGGTGACGATCGGCGTGGGCCTGGGGGGCAACTTCGACCGGGCGGCGTATCTGTCCAAAAAGGCCGTGCTGCGCCAGGGTCCCAACCCGGACCCCTTTTACGGGGCCCTGGAGGCGGAGCTCTACAAGGCCACGAAAAAGTTTTCCCTGGCCGTGAACATCCTGACCGCCCCCACCCACATCGCGGGACTGCCCTGCGCGGTGAGCATCGGCTGCCATAGCCTCAGATGCGCGTCGGAGGTATTGTGACATGGAAAAACACATCCAAACCCCGCTGACGGACGAGGTCGTCCGGTCCCTCCGGGCAGGCGACAAGGTCCGCATCACCGGCGTGGTGTACACGGCACGGGACGCGGCCCATAAGCGGCTGTGCGAGCTGCTGGGCGCGGGCGAGCCCCTGCCTTTCGACATGCGGGGCCAGATCGTCTACTACACCGGCCCCACCCCGGCCCCGCCGGGCCGTCCCATCGGCTCCTGCGGGCCTACCACCTCCTACCGGATGGACCCCTACACCCCCCGGCTGCTGGCCCAGGGCCTGCAGGGCCTCATCGGCAAGGGCCGACGGAGCCAGGCGGTCATCGACGCGCTGAAAGCCCGGCCCGGGGTCTACTTTTCCGCGGAGGGCGGCTGCGGCGCGCTGCTGGCAAACTATGTGAAAAGCAGCGAGCTGGTGGCCTTTCCCGAGCTGGGTGCCGAGGCAGTGCGCCGGCTGGAAGTGGAAAACTTCCCTGTAGAGGTCTTCTGCGACTGTGAGGGCAATATCTACTCCCCCTATCTCTGAAACAAAACCAAAAAGGAACCGACCCATGACCCATTCAGATTATCTGCAAGCCTCGTTGGAAGCCCACGCCCGCTGGCGGGGAAAGCTGACCGTGGAGAGCAGGGCCCCGGTGGAAACGGCGGAGGATCTGGCTCTGGCCTACACCCCCGGGGTGGCGGCCCCCTGTCTTGCCATACAAAAGGACCCGGCCAAGAGCTATGAGCTCACCGGCCGGTGGAACACCGTGGCGGTGGTAACGGACGGCTCGGCAGTGCTGGGTCTGGGCGACATCGGCCCGGAGGCGGGCATGCCCGTCATGGAGGGCAAGTGCGCGCTGTTCAAGGCATTCGGCGGCGTGGACGCGGTGCCCCTTTGCATCCGCTCCCACGACCCGGAGGATATCGTGCAAACCGTCTCGCTGCTGGCCGGCAGCTTCGGCGGGATCAATCTGGAGGACATCGCCGCCCCCCGGTGCTTTGAGATCGAGCGGCGGCTGAAAGAGCTTTGCGACATCCCCGTGTTCCACGACGACCAGCACGGTACCGCCATCATCGCCCTGGCGGGGCTTTTGAACGCCCTGAAAGTGGTGGGAAAGCGCCTGGACGCGGTCCGGGTGGTGATCAACGGCGCCGGCGCGGCGGGCGCCGCCATCGGCCGGCTCTTGGCGGACGCCGGGGCCGGGGACGTGATCGTCTGCGACCGGTCCGGCCCCATCGCCGCCGGCCGGGCGGGGCTCAACCCCGCCAAGGAGACCCTGGCCGCCGTCACCAACCGGGACCGGCTCACCGGGTCCCTTGCCGACGCCCTCCGGGGGGCGGACGTGTTCATCGGCGTGTCGGCTCCCGGGGCCGTCACCGGCGAGATGGTCCGCTCCATGGGGAAAGACCCCATCATCTTCGCCTGCGCCAACCCCACGCCGGAGATCTTCCCCGACGAGGCCCGGGCCAACGGCGCGGCGGTCACGGCCACGGGCCGCAGCGACTATCCCAATCAGCTCAACAACGTGCTGGCCTTTCCCGGGGTGTTCCGGGGTGCCCTGGACGTGCGGGCAAGCGATATAAACCACGCCATGAAGCTGGCAGCGGCCCACGCCCTGGCGGGGCTGGTGGGCGAGAGCGAGCTCAGCCCCGACTACATCATCCCAAGACCCTTCGACCCCCGGGTCCGGGACGCGGTGGCCTCCGCCGTGGCCCGGGCGGCCCGAGAATCCGGCGTGGCAAGGATATAAAAAGCCTCGCAGAGTTCGGCTCCGCAGAGCCGAATAAAGTTGGATATGATTTCCGGCGACATGTGCGTCGGAAATCATTCTTTGCGGCCTGCAAACGTGCAAAAAGCCCGACTTTCTAAGTCGGGCTTTTTCGTGCGCTGCGGCAGGCCGAGGCTTTCTCGTTTGAATGCGATGCATTCAAACGACTACATATCGAAAAGCGTCATTTGGCTGGTCTCCGGCAGGTCGCCGAAAGCGCCCAGCTTGCGCAGCTCCTGGATGTGGGCCGCGCTGACCTTGGGGCAGGCCGCCGCCAGCTCCTCCACGGACACGAACGCGCGACCGCCTTTCCGGGCGTTGGCCAGATCCATCGCCGCCGCCTCTCCCAGGCCGGGGATGGCCACGAAGGGGATGCGCAGGCGCTTTTCGTCCACCAGGTCGAATTTGAACGCGTCGGACTCATACAGGTCGATGGGCGCGAAGTCGAATCCCCGCATATAAAACTCATAGACCATCTCCAGCGTCGTGGCAAGGCTTTCCTCGTTTGACGTGGCGTTGGGATTGGAGCGGATCTCTTTTAGCTTGGCTTTGACCTGATTAACGCCCCCCGTCATGATCTCCACGTCGAAAAAGTTCTTCTGGCTGCGGCGATAGAAAAGGGCCGAGTAGAACGCCAGGGGCTCGTGGACCTTGTACCAGGCGATGCGGAAGGCCATCAGCACATAGGCCACCGCGTGGGCCTTGGGGAACAGGTACTCGATCTTTCGGCAGGAGTCGATGTACCACTGGGGCACCCCGTGCTCTTTCATGACGGCGATCTGCTCGTCGGTGAGCTGCTTGTTCTTCTTGCGGACGTTCTCCATGGCCTTGAAGGCCGTGTTGGCGTCGATGCCCTGCTGCATGAGATAGATCATGATGTCGTCCCGGCAGCCGATGGTCTGGGAGACGCCGGCGGTGCCGGACTTGATCAGGTCCTGGGCGTTGCCCACCCACACGCCGGTGCCGTGGGAGTAGCCGGACAGCCGCACCAGCATGTCGAATTTGTCCGGCTTGGTGTCCACCAGCATCTGGCGGGTGAAGCCCGTGCCGAACTCCGGTATGCCCAGGGACCCGGTCTGGCCGATGATGGGGTCGTCATCCGGGACCCCCAGGGCCTTGGGCGAGGAGAAAAGGCTCATGGTGGGCCCGTCGTCCAGGCGGATGGTCTTGGCATCCGTGCCGGTGAGGTTTTCCAGCATGTTGATCATGGTGGGATTATCGTGGCCCAGCTCGTCCAGCTTCAGCAGATAGTCCTCCATGAAGTGGTATTCCAGATGGGTGGTGACGATGTCCGTGCCCGCGTCGTCCGCCGGGTGCTGGACCGGGCAGAAGTCCGTCACGTCCATGTCCTGGGGGATGATCACCAGCCCGCCCGGATGCTGGCCCGTGGTGCGCTTGACGCCCACCAGTCCCAGGGTCAGCCGGTTCATCTCCGCCTGGTTGAAGGAAAGCCCCTTCTCCTCCACATAGTGGCGCACGTAGCCGTAGGCGGTCTTGTCCGCGATGGTGCCCACCGTGCCCGCCTTGAACACATGGTCGTCGCCGAAAAGGGTCTTGGTATAGGCGTGGGCGTTGGCCTGATACTCGCCGGAGAAGTTCAGGTCGATATCCGGGACCTTGTCGCCCTTGATGCCCAAAAAGGTGGCAAAGGGGATGTCAAAGCCCTCCTTGCGCATCTCCGTGCCGCAGCGGGGGCACAGCTTGTCCGGCATATCAGCCCCGCAGCCGTAGCCCTTGCCGGACTCGAAATCCGTGTGATAGCACTTGGGGCACAGATAGTGGGCCGGCAGGCTGTTCACCTCCGTGATGCCCGCCAGATACGCCACCAGACTGGACCCCACGCTGCCCCGGCTGCCCACCAGATACCCGTGGGCCAGGGAGTCCGCCACCAGCTTCTGGGCGGACATGTAGATCACGTCGAAATGCCGGCCAAGGATGGTGTCCATCTCCATCTTCACCCTGTCGGTGATGATCTGCTCCGGTTTTTCCCCGTAAAGCTCCCGCAGCCTGCCGTAGACCAGCGCTTTCAGCTGCTCGGCGGAATTTTCGATCACCGGCGGGTACAGGTGATGCTCCGGCAGCAGATCCACCTGCCCCTCCACCATGTCCGCCACGGCGTTGGGGTTGGTCACCACCACCTCAAAGGCCTTCTCCTCGCCCAGGTAGGCGAATTCCTCCAGCATCTCCTCCGTGGTGCGAAAGTACAGGGGCATCTCCTGGTCCGCGTCGGCAAAATGTTTTTCGTTGAGCAGGATGTGCCGGAATATCTCGTCCTCCGCGTCCAGAAAATGCACGTCCCCCGTGGCGCAGACGGGCTTGCCCAGGGCCTGGGCCACGGCGATCACCCGCCGGTTGAAGTCCTGCAGCTGCTCCACGCTCTTCACCATGCCGTTTTCCAGCATGAAGGCGTTGTTGGCGATGGGCATGATCTCAAAGTAGTCGTAAAAGGCGCCCAGCCGCATCAGGGCCGCCCGGCCCCGGTGCCGGCTCACCGCCTGGTAGAACTCCCCCGCCTCGCAGGCGGAGCCCACCAGCAGCCCCTCCCGGTGCTGCTCCAGCAGGCTCCGGGGGATGATGGGCCGCTTGTTGAAATGCTCCAGGTGGCTTTTGGATATGAGCTCGTAGAGGTTTTTGAGCCCCTTTCGGTTTCGGACCAGCAGGGATATATGCCGAGTCCGGGGCTGCCGGCCCGTCTTCCGCCGCAGGGCCCGGCAGGTCCCGTTCACCTGATCCAGCCGCTGGGCCCCCTGCTCCTGGAGCATGGGGATGAGCCTGGTCAGGATCCGGCCGCAGACCAGCGCGTCGTCCGCCGCCCGGTGGTGGTTGAAGCCGGGCAGGCCCAGCCGGTCCGATACCATGTCCAGCTTGAACTTGCGCATGTCCGGCAGCAGGACCTGGGACAGGGTCAGCGTGTCGATGTATACTGGGTCGAAGGCCCGGCCCATCCGCTCCGCCGCGCAGCCGATGAAGCTCACGTCAAAGTCCGCGTTGTGGGCACACAGGGGAAGCTGGCCCACGAAATCCAAAAAGGCCCCCACCGCCTCCGCCTCGTCCGGGGCGTCGAACACGTCCCGGTCCGTGATGCCCGTCAGGCGCTGGATGTCGGCCGGAATGGGCCTTCCCGGGTTTACATAAGTCTTAAATTGCTCTGCGGGCTTCCCGCCCCGGAAGGCGGTGGCGCCGATCTCCGTTATCCGGTCATATTCATCGGAAAGGCCCGTCGTTTCAATGTCAAACGCCACAAAATCCCCGTCCAGCGGCGCGGGTCCCACCGGTCCGTGGACGGCGGCGCTGTCGTCGATATCGTTAACATAATACCCCTCCATGCCATAGATGACCTTGATGGTCTTCCCCGCTTTCGCCAGGTCGGCGGCGGCCTTGGAGGCGGCGGGGAACGCCTGGGCCACACCGTGATCGGTGATGGCGATGGCCGGCATACCCCAGTAGGCGGCCCGCTTGATGGCGGCGGCCGGGTCCGTCAGGGCGTCCATCATGGACATCTGGGTGTGCAGATGCAGCTCCACCCGTTTTTGGGGAGCGTTGTCCCGGCGGGGCTCGGGAGTGGGGGCTGTCTGGATGTGCCGGGGCTCCAGCTCCACCTCTTTGGAGTAGTTATTGAACCGCATGGACCCGGACACGGTCAGGTACAGGCCGGGCTTGATCCGGTCGATGATGGACTGGTCCTCTTCCTTGGGGATATATTTGGACACCCGGACGCTGCCGGAGCCGTCTGTCATGTCGAACTGGAGCACCGACGCGCCCAGCCGCTGGATGGCCCGGCTCTCGGCGGCGAAGACCTGGCCGCTGACCGTCACGGTCTTCTGCTCGGGGCTGGCGTCGGCCATGGGGATGATCTTGCCCTTGATGGCCCGGCCCAGCAGCACCTTCCCTCCGGCGGACCCGGTCCCAGCAGGCTTTTTGTCCTGGGCCGGACGGGCCTCCGCCTGGGGCCAGGCGGCCTCAATGCGCACCTCCGCCAGGCCGTACTCCGCCCGGATGGCCCATTCCAGGGCCGACAGCTCCGCCGGGGAGGGCATGGCGGGAAACTGGGCGCGGATGACCATGCTGGCCTTGTCACGGTTCACCGTGGCGTCCAGCACGAAAGCCTCGCCCAGGTCGCTGTAGCTCTTATCGATCCCCTGGCAGCAGGGGAACATTTCCAGAAACGCTACCTTCTCCAAAACCTATGTACGCTCCTTGAGCTTGTCAAAAAACAAGTTTTTGACCGCTCATGATTGAAACTGCTCGGCGGAAGTGAATCCCGCCGGCAGGAAGTCAAAAGCCTGTCGCACAGCGGCTTTTGACTTCACGCGCGTGAATGACGCGCGGCTCGGCCTGACCGGCCTTCGCTCCCTTTCATCCGGCCTTTGACCGTCTGACTCCTTATCGCTCTCTGCGTCAAAGAGCTTAGCATATGCCGTGTCCTATTTTTCGCCCACCTGGATGAGCTCCATCAGCTCGTCCAGCAGCCGGTCCTCCGGCACCTTGGTCTTGACCACCTGGCCCTTGACGAAGAGGCTGCCGAAGCCCTTGCCCCCGGCGACGCCGAAGTCCGCCTCCCGGGCCTCCCCGGGGCCGTTGACCTCGCAGCCCATCACCGCCACGGTGATGTCCCGGTCCAGGCCCGAGACCCGCTCTTCTACCCTTTTAGCCAGGCCGATCAGGTCGATCTGGGTCCGGCCGCAGGTGGGACAGGACACGAACCGGACCCCGCCCCTGCGCAAGCCACAGGCCCGCAAAATGGCAAGGCCCGCCCGGACCTCCTCCGCCGGGTCCGCCGTCAGGCTCACCCGGATGGTGTCGCCGATGCCCTCCATGAGAAGCGCGCCGATGCCAACGGCGGAATTGACAAGGCCCCCGTAGCTGGTGCCCGCCTCGGTGACCCCCACGTGCAGGGGGCAGTCGAACCGCTCCGCCGCCAGCCGGTAGGCCGCCACGGCCAGGGATACGTCCGACGCCTTCACGGACAGGGCGATGTCCGAAAAGCCCACGGCGTGCAAAGCCTCGATCTCCCCCGCCGCGCTCTCCACCAGAGCCTCCGCCGTGGGGCCGCCGTACTTGGCCAGCAGCTTTTTCTCCAATGAGCCGGTGTTCACCCCGATGCGGATGGGGATGCCCCGGTCCTGACAGGCCCGGGCCACCGCCGCCACCCGGTCCGGGGCGCCGATGTTGCCGGGGTTGATACGCACCGCGCTGACCCCCGCCGCCGCCGCCGCCAGGGCCAGCCGATAATCAAAATGGATGTCCGCCACCACCGGCATGGGGGCCTGGGCCATGATGGCCGGCAGGGCCTCCGCCGCCGCGGCGTCCGGCACCGCCACCCGGATGATGTCGCATCCCGCCGCCCGGAGCCGGCGCATCTGCGCCAGCGTCTCGGCGACGTTGCGGGTGTCGGTGTTGCACATGGATTGGACCGTTACGGGAGCCCCGCCCCCTACGGCCACACCGCCCACGTTGATCCTTCTCGTACCGTCGCGCTTCATTTCAAAACGATCCTCGCTATGTCGTTGTACATCACGTACACCATCAGCCCCATCAGCAGCACCAGCCCGGCAGTATTCACGTATCCCTCGTACTTGGGATCGATGCGCCGGCGGAAGATGTGCTCCAAGAGCCATGTCACCAGCAGGAAGAAGATACGCCCTCCGTCCAGAGCCGGCAGGGGCAGCAGGTTCATCACCGCCAGGTTCACCGCGATGAATGCCCCCAGATACAGGATGTTCAATATGCCGTCATACACCGTGGGCGACTCGCTGCCCACCTGGGCCATCATGTCCACGATGCCCACCACGCCGGTCATCTGCTTCACGCCCACCGCCCCGGTGAGCAGGTCCGTCAGGCCCAGCCGCACCATCCGCACGAAGTCCATGGCCCCGTACCAGGTGTATTTCGCCAGGGCCAGGGGGCCGGTCTGCTTTTCCTTGAAGTACAGGCCGTATTTCATGGTGGTCTCCCCGGTGTCCGGGTCCGTGTATTCCCGCATGGTCATGGGGTAGTCGTCCAGGCGGACCTTTTTCCCGTCCCGAACCAGGACGATGTCGGCGGTATCGCCGCCGCCCCGGGCCATATAGGTGGCCACGTCGCTGGAAAAGTAGGTCCGCTCCCCGTTGATCCGGTAAAAAGTGTCCCCCACCATCAGACCATTCGGCCCCTCATAGGGACAGCCCTCCATAAAGCCGGTGATGGTGGGCGGCGCGAACGAGCCCACCTGGGAAAAGCACACCGCCACCATGGCCAGACCCAGCAGGAAGTTCATGGCGACGCCGGCCACCAGAATGACGATCCGCTTCCAGACCGGAGCGTTGCTGAATGCCGCCGGGTCGTCGGAGTCGCCCTCCTCCCCTTCCAGGGCGCAGAAGCCCCCGATGGGCAGCAGCCGCAGGCTGATCTGGGTCCCGCTCGCGGACTGCTTGTGCCACAGCAGCGGGCCCATGCCGATGGCGAATTCCAGCACCTTCACCCCGCACAGCCGGGCCGCCAGAAAATGGCCCAGCTCATGGATGGCGATCAGCACGCCGAAGATCAATATGGCTAAAAGAACATACAGGAACGTACTCATATTTCATCTCCCGGAACCGTTGACGAGGTCTGCAATAGTGTATTCAGCCTGCGGGGAAATTATCGGCCGTTCACGATCCGGCGGGCCTCCCCGTCGGCGGCCAGGATGTCGTCCAGGGTGGGGTCGGCCTTGCCGGGCACGGCGTCCACCGCCGCCGCCACCTTGTCGTAGATGTCGTTATAGCCGATCCGTCCGGCCAGAAACGCCGCCACGGCGGCCTCATTGGCCGCGCTCATCACCGCCGGGGCCAGGCCCCCTTTCCGGGCGCAGTCCATAGCCAGGGCAAGACAGGGGGTCTTTTCCAAGTCCGGTGCCTCAAAGGTCATGTCCCGCATCTGCCAGAAATCCAGCCGCTCATAGGGGGACTCCACCCGGTCCGGCCAGGTCATGGCGTACTGGATGGGCAGGCCCATGTCCGGCACCGCCAGCTGGGCCAGCACAGTGCCGTCAATGAGCTCCACCATGGAGTGGATCACGCTCTGGGGATGGACCACCACCTGGATGTCGTCCGGCGTCACGCCGAAAAGGTGCATGGCCTCGATGAATTCCAAGCCCTTGTTCATCATGGTGGCGCTGTCCACGGATATCTTGGCGCCCATGTTCCAGTTGGGGTGCTTCACCGCCTGCGCCGGGGTGACGGAGGCGGTCTGCCCCCGGGTCCAGCCCCGGAAGGGCCCGCCGGAGCCGGTGAGCAGTATCTTTCTCAGCTGGTCCCGCCGGCCCTCCAGGCACTGGAAGATGGCCGAGTGCTCCGAGTCCACGGGCACGATCTGGGCCCCGCAGTCCGCCGCGGCCTTCATCACGATGGACCCGGCGCAGACCAGTGTCTCCTTATTGGCCAGGCAGATACGCTTTTTGGCCGCGATGGCGTCCAGGGTGGGACGCAGGCCCACGGAGCCGGACACCGCCGTCACCACGCCCTCACAGTCCACCGTGGCCGCCCGGCGCAGGCCCTCCAGGCCCTGACCGATCTCTATGTCCAGATCCGCCACGGCAATGCGCAACTGCGCCGCCGCGTCGGGGTCGTATACCGCCGCGAAGGAGGGGCGGAATTTGCGTATCTGCTCTTCCAGCAGGCCAATGCTCTTCTGGGCGGTCAGGGCCTCCACACGCAGGCCCAGCCGCTCCGCCGCCGCCAGGCTCTGGCGGCCGATGGAGCCCGTGGAGCCCAATACCGAAACGGACTTGATCATGCCTTCCCCTCTCCCACGTCGCCGTACCGGCGTTCCCGGTTTTGGTAGGCGGCGATGGCCTTGTCGAATTCCTTTTCGTCGAAGTCCGGCCACAGCACGTCGGAGAAGTAAAACTCCGCGTAGGCCAGCTCCCACAGCAAAAAGTTGGAGATGCGCATCTCCCCGCCGGGCCGGATCAGCAGGTCCGGGTCCGGGATATGCCCGCCCCACATATAGCCGCCGAACACGTCCTCGTCAAGCGCCGGGCAGCCGTCCGCCGCCCATTTTTTTGCCGCCCGGACGATCTCATCCCGGCCGCCGTAGTTGAGGCAGATGTTCACCTGGCAGCCGCTGTATGCCTTCGACCGCTCCATGCATTCCTCACACATCTGGCGCAGCTCCGGGGAGAAGGGCGCCAGATCCCCGAAGATGCAGATGCGGATCTTTTCCTTTTCCATGTCCCGCAGGGCCTGGCGCAGGTACTTTTCCAGCAGCTTCATGATGCCGGCTACCTCGTCGGCGGGCCGCTTCCAGTTCTCCGTGGAGAAGGCGTAGACCGTGAAATACTCCACGCCCAGCTTTTGGCAGTACCGGGCCGCCCGGCGGAAGCTGTCCGCCCCGGCGGTGTGGCCCGCCGTCCGAGGCAGGCCCCGCCGCTTGGCCCAGCGGCCGTTGCCGTCCATAATGACGGCGATATGGCGGGGGAGTCCTTGGGACCCTCCCGCCAATACGTTCCGCTCTTTGCCGCTCATATGGCGAACAGCTCTTTTTCCTTGGCGTCGGTGAGCTTGTCGATGTCCTTGATGTTGTCGTCGGTGAGCTTTTGCAGCTCCTTTTCCAGGTCCTTCTGATCGTCCTCGGTGATGTCGCCGGCCTTCTGCTGCTTTTTGATCTTCTCCATGGCGTCCCGGCGGATGTTGCGCACGGCCACCTTGGCCTCCTCGCCGTACTTGCGCACCTGCTTAGCCAGCTCCTTGCGCCGCTCCTCGGTGAGCTGCGGGAAGGCCAGCCGGATCACCCGGCCGTCGTTCTGGGGGTTGATGCCCAGCTCCGAGGCCTGGATGGCCTTTTCGATGCCTTTCAGCACGGAGCCGTCCCAGGGGGTGATCACCAGCGTCCGGGGGTCCGGCACGGAGATGGCGGCCACCTGGTTGATGGGCGTGGGAGAGCCGTAATAGTCCACGGTGATACCGTTGAGCACCGCGGCGTTGGCCCGCCCGGCCCGGACAGAGTCAAACTGGCCGGAGAGAAAATCCTTTGCTTTTTGCATCTTGGTTTCAAATTCCTTGAGCTCAGACATGGTCAGGTCCTCCTTATGCGTTATTTATCGATAGATCAAGTTTAATCCACAAAGGTGCCCAGCTTCTCTCCGCAGACCGCCCGGACGATGTTCTCCGGCGGGTCCAGGGCGAAGATCATGGTGGGGATGGCGTTGTCCCGCAAAAGGCTGGTGGCCGCCGCGTCGATGACCCGCAGGTCCTTGGTCAATATCTCGCTGTAGCCGATGTGGTCCAGCCGTTTGGCGGCGCGGTCGGTCCGGGGGTCGGCGGTATAGACCCCGTCGATGTTCTTTGCCATGAGAAGCGCCTCCGCGCCGATCTCCGCGGCCTTCAGCGCGGCGGCGGAGTCCGTGGAGAAATAGGGGTTGCCGCTGCCGGCGGCGAACAGCACCACCCGGCCCAGCCGCAGATGGCGCATGGCCCGGCCATAGGAGTAGGGCTCCGCCACCCGGGGCATATCCAGCATGGTCATCACCCGGGCGGAGACGCCCACCTGCTCCAGCACCTCGCACAGGGCCAGGCTGTTCATCACCGTTGCCAGCATGCCCATCAGGTCGGCCCGGGACCGCTCCATCTTCCCGCCGCCGTCCTTGGCGCCCCGCCAGTAGTTGCCGCCGCCGGTGACAAGGCCCATCTGCACGCCCATATCCGCGCAGCTCTTGATGGCCAGCGCGGTCTTTTTCATCATATTGAAATCCAGCCCACGGCCGCTCTCCCCTCCCAGGGCCTCGCCGCTGAGCTTAAGCAATACGCGCTTGTACGCCGGTTTATCCATAGCGTTTTCACCTCGTGCCTGTTTGTCTCATTGTACGGTCAAAATGGTTACATTTTCAACCTCATCGGGCGGCTTTTTCGCCCCGTATGAGCCGCCTTTAAATTTTACCACAACCGCCTGCCGATTTCAACCGGCTTCGCATCCGGCCGGGGCTACAATCGTCCCATGAAGACCCTGTATCTGGATGAACAGTTCCTGCTGGAGCTTATCATCGACTACTTCCTGCTGCTGGGCACGGCCAAGGTCTGCGCCCTGCCCTACCGGCGGCTTCGGTTTCTGGCGGGAGCGGCGCTGGGAGCGGGCTGGAGCTGCGCGTCGTTCCTGCCGGAGCTTTCCTGGCTGGCAGCGCCGGTCATGCGGCCTGTGCTGGCCATGGGCATGACGCTGACGGCCTTCGGGGACCAGCGGCGTCTTTTCCGCTGTTTCGGGGCGTTTTTGGGGGTGTCGGCCCTGTTCGGCGGGGCGGTATACGCGGCGGGACTGCTGCGCTTGGCCCAGACCGGCGGGACCGGGCCCCTGCTGCGGCTGGATATGCGGGTGCTGGTACTGGCCTTCGCCATCTGCTGGGCGGCGGTGAGTCTGCTGTTCCGGGCAGGAACGAAAAACGCCGCCCGGCGCATCCGGGACGTGACGGTGGAGCGGGCCGGCCGGTCCGTGCGGCTGCGGGCGCTGGAGGACACGGGCAATTCCCTGGTGGACCCCATCTCCGGCTGCGCCGCCTTCGTGGCGGAGGCGGCGGCCCTGGGGGAGCTCTTCCCCGGACCGGAGGCGGCGCTGCTCCGGGGCCCGCCGACGGAGGCCGTCCTGCGCATTCCCGGCATGCGGCTCATCCCCTATACCGGCGTAGGCGGCGGCGGGCTGCTGCTTGCCTTCCGACCGGACCGGATCACCGTGGACGGACGGGAACGGCGGGATCTGATCGCCGCCGTGGCGTCCGCCCCCCTGGGCGCGGACGGTATGTATGACGCGGTAATATGAAAGGAGCGTAAAGGACCATGAACAAGCTGAAACTCTTTCTCCTGCAATTGCAGCTGCGTTTCCAGCTGACGAGCCCGATCTTCTACATCGGCGGCAGCGATATCCTGCCCCCGCCGCTGGAAAAGGACCAGGAGGAAGCCGCTATCGCCGCCCTGATCCAGGGCGACCACGAGGCCCGCCAGGCCCTCATCGAGCACAATCTTCGCCTGGTGGTCTACATCGCCCGCCGGTTCGAGAATACCGGCGTGAATATCGAGGACCTGATCTCCATCGGCACCATCGGCCTGATCAAGGCCATCGGCACCTTCAACCCGGATAAGCGCATCAAGCTTGCCACCTACGCCTCCCGGTGCATCGAAAACGAGATCCTCATGTTCCTGCGCAAAAAGAGCTCCCACCGGGTGGAGGTATCCATCGACGAGCCGCTGAACACGGACTGGGACGGTAACGAGCTGCTTTTGTCGGACGTGCTGGGCACCGACGGCGAGGAAGTGATCAAGCCCATCGAGGACGATGTGGAGCGGCAGCTTCTCATGGAGGCGGTGGACCGGCTGGACGAGCGGGAGCGGTCCATCATCCTGATGCGCTTCGGCCTGGAGGGCTACGAGGAACTGACCCAAAAGGAGGTGGCAGACCTGCTGGGCATCTCCCAAAGCTACATAAGCCGCCTGGAAAAGCGCATCATCCTGCGGCTGCGCCGGGAGCTGATCCGCCAGTTTTGAATATTGACACCCCGGCCCTTTGCAGATACAATGGGCCGGGGCGGTTTTTGCCCGGGAGGCGGTATGATAATAGGCTCCGTACAAGTGAACGGCCCGGCGGCGCTGGCCCCTATGGCGGGGGTGACGGACGCCGCGTTCCGGCATATCTGCCGCGAGCTGGGCGCGGCGCTGACCTGCACGGAGATGGTCTCCAGCCGGGGGCTTGTGTACAACGACGCCAAGACCAAAGAGCTTTTGTACTGTCCCGACGGCGACCGGCCCGTGGCGGCCCAGATATTCGGCTCGGACCCCGCCATTATGGCGGAGGCCGCCCCCATGGCCATTGAGCTGTCCGGGGCGGACATCCTGGACATCAACATGGGCTGTCCCGTGGGCAAGATCGTCAAAAGCGGCGACGGCTCCGCCCTCATGCGGGACCCGGACAAGGCCGGGCGCGTCGTCGAAGCCTGCGTACGCACCGCGGGCGTGCCGGTGACGGTGAAGTTCCGCAAGGGCTGGGACGGGGGCAGCGTCAACGCGGTGGAGTTTGCCAGAGTGTGTGAGCAGGCTGGGGCCGCCGCCGTCACCGTCCATGGCCGGACCCGGGTGCAGATGTACGCCGGCCAGGCGGACTGGGACATCATCCGGGACGTGAAAGCGGCGGTGAGCATCCCGGTCATCGCAAATGGGGACGTATTTTCCGCCGGCGACGCGGTCAGGCTTCTGCGCCGGACCGGCGCGGACATGTGTATGGTGGGCCGGGGCGCTTTCGGGGACCCCTGGCTCTTTGGGCGGATCAACGCCGCCGTAGAAGGTCTGCCAGAGCCGGCGACGCCGCCCCTGAGGTCGCGGATGGAGACGGCCCTGGAGCAGTTTGAGCTGGCCTGCCGGTGGAAAGACCCCCACATCGCCTGTCTGGAGGCCCGCAAACAGCTGTGCTGGTACCTGCGGGGGGTGCCCTGGTCCGGTCCCATCAAGCGGGAGATCGTAAAGGTGAATACCCTGGACGACATCCGCGCCATCGTCCGCCGGGTCCAGCGAGAATTAAAATAAGTCGTTTGAAAAGCATGGGCCTCGCAGAGTTCGCGCCCGGGGGCGCGAATAGAATGAGATCGTTTTTTCCGGGGACATGCGCCTCGGAAAAAACTCTTATCAGCCCACAAACGTGAACGCCCCCATCCATCAGATGGGGGCGCTTTGCGCTTATTGGGGTCCCCACAAAGCCTGCTTTGTGGGGAGAGGAGAAGCCACGGGCCATTTGAACTTTGCCGCTTGCGGCAAAGGGAAACCTGGCCTGTGGGCGACGACGAGGGCTGCAGCCTTCTCGTTTGAATGCGATGCATTCAAACGACTTATATCGTGTCGTCTTCGTCGATGACGTGGGCTTTCAGCAGATTCGTCTGTCCGGCCCGGCCCAGGGGCACCCCGGCGGTGATGACCACCGTGTCGCCCTTTTTCACGATCTTCTCCCGGACGGCCACCTGACAGGCCATGGCCAGGATCCGGTCGGTGCTGGTGACCTCCCCGGTCAGCAGGGGCTCCACACCCCAGCACAATGCCAGCTGCCGGCGGACCTTCTCATGCATGGTCAGGGCCACCACCGGGCAGGCCGGCCGGAACCGGGCCGTCATGCGGGCGGTGTGGCCGGAGGCGGTGGCGGTCAGGATGGCCTTGGCGTTCAGGTCCTTGGCGGTGAGGCAGCTCGTGTGAGTGATGGCGTCGTTGATGCTGGGGGCCGGGACCAGCTTGAATTCCTCGAATTGCTTCCAGTGGGGGGCGGAACGCTCCGCCTCCTTCACGATATCCGCCATGGCCCCGATGGCCTCCAGAGGATACTTGCCGCTGGCGGTCTCCCCGGAGAGCATGACGCAGCTGGTGCCGTCGAAGACGGCGTTTGCCACGTCGGATACCTCCGCCCGGGTGGGCCGGGGATTGCGGATCATGGAGTCCAGCATCTGGGTGGCGGTGATGACGGGCTTGCCCTCCAAAAGGCACCGGTGGATCATCCGCTTCTGGATGATGGGCACCCGCGCCGCCGGGATCTCCACCCCCAGGTCGCCCCGGGCCACCATCACGCCGTCGGAGACCTTGATGATCTCCTCCATGTTGTCCACGCCCTCCTGGTTCTCGATCTTGGCGATGATCTTCACGCCGTCGCCGCCGAACTCATGCAGGACCTGGCGGATCTCCTGGACATCGCTGGCCTTGCGGACAAAGGAGGCAGCGATGAAGTCAAAATCGTTCTCCACGCCGAAGCGGATATCCTCCACATCCTTTTCGGTGATGGCGGGCAGGTGTATGTTGGCCCCGGGGATGTTGATGGATTTATGGTTGGACAGGACCCCGCCGTTTTCCACCTTGCAGTGGATCTCCCGGCCGTCGATCTTCTCCACCCGGATGGCTACCAGGCCGTCGTCGATCAATATCTCCTGGCCCGGCGTCACCTCTTTATGCAGGTCCTTGTAGGTCACCGCCACCCGGTGCTGATCCCCCACCGCGTCGGTAGTGGTCAGAGTAAAGTCGTCCCCCGCCTCCAGGGTGACGGACTTCTCCGCGAAGGTGCGGATGCGGATCTCCGGTCCCTTGGTGTCCAGAATGGTGGCCACGGGGCGGCGGATGGAGTCCCGGACCGCGTTGAGCATATGCAGCCGCTTCAGATGCTCCTCATGGGTGCCGTGGGAAAAATTGAACCGGGCGCCGTCCATGCCCGCCCGGATCAGCCCCCGGATCATTTCCTCGCTGTCCACAGCGGGACCCAGGGTGCAGATGATCTTCGTCCTTCTCATATGATGCCTCCCGAAAAATATTGATCCGTCCCGCCGCCGCAGGACGGGGAAATGACCGCCCGGCAGAAAAGCTCTGCCGGGCGCGTCATGCTCAGGCCGTCACGTCTCCCGACGCGGCCACATGGGACAGGGCCACGCCGCTGTAGGTGCACTGGATGTTCCAGTCCACGCTCATGGTGCCGCTGGCGCCGGCGTTCACGTCCATGGTGCCATAGAACATGTCGCTGACCGTCTCCGAGCTGGCGGCGATGTTGAACGAGGGGACCTCATAGGTGGAGCTCTGCCCGTCAAAGGTGACCGTCACGGCGGAGCCCATGATGTTCAGGCTGTAAGAGCTGAGCTTGCCGGTTATGTACAGGCGCGTGGTGCCGTTGCCCAGGCTCTCCGCTTTCCACTCCACGGTGTAGTTCAGGGATGTGCCGGTGTTGGAGGTAAAGGAGCCGGACTTGGTGGGCTCCGGCGTGGGCGTGGGCGGAACCGTGGGAGCCGGAGTCGCGGTGGGCTCCGGCGTGGGCGCCGGCGTCGGCGTAGGCGTGGGCTCCGGCGTGGGCGTCACAGGCGCCGCCGTGGGCGTGGGGGCTATGGTCATCTCCGGCGACTGGGTCAGCAGCGGGGCGGGCGCCTGGCTGGCCGGGCTGAGCCGGCCACGCAGGCCGAAGAACAGTACCGCCTCCATGACCACCAGGATCACCAGCACCACGATCAGGATGATTATCGCAGTTTTTCTCATGAGATATCCTTTCCGCGGACGCCGCCGGGAAGCTTCCTTCCACCCCGCGCCGGGTCCGCATCGCTTATCTGTTCGTCACATTCTCTCCTGATTATACGTTTTTCCCCGGCAAAACGCAAGAGTGATCTTGCCAAAGAGCGCATATCCCGCCGCGGCGTGTGCCGCGGCGGGACAGATGTAGTCAGGGTGCGCTCTCCCATCCGGCGTATAAGGTGACGTCCTCCGTCACCGTGTCGGCCGCCATATCCCACGGTATGCCGCAGGATGGGTCCCGATACCAGCCGGTGAAGACGTATCCCTCCCGGCTGGGCGGGTCGGCCGGCGGGAGCGTCGCGCCGTAGTCCAGCTTGCTTATGGCCGGCACGTCGCTGCCGCCCTGGGCGTCAAAGGTGACGGTAAAGCCGTCCGCCAGCAGCAGCACGGCGATGAACAGCGCCACCAGCAGCCCGATGGACGCCACCGCCAGAAGATCCGCGTTTTTGCGGCTCAGCTTCACGCCGTCGTAGAGCCCGCCGGGCTTGCCCAGGGGCCCGCCGCCGGACGGGGCTTTCTTATCCTCCGCCATGGGGCCTTATCACTTCCGGGCCAGGTACTTGCGCATATCCAGCGAGCAGGCCGCCAGGATGATGCCGCCCTTGATGATGAATTGCAGGTTGGGGTTGATGCCCAGCATGTTCAGCGCCACGAAAATGATCCGCAGCACGAACACGCCAACCACGATGCCGCCGATGTTGCCGGTGCCGCCGACGAAGGACACGCCGCCGATCACGCAGGCCGCGATGGCGTCGCACTCATTGTTCAGGCCGGTAGCGGCGGTGATGGAGCCCAGCCGGGCCGCCTCCACATAGCCGGCAAAGCCGTACAGGGCGCCGGCCAGGGTGTGGACCAGCACCGTGGTCTTGAACACGTTGACGCCGGAGACCCGGGCCGCCTCCGCGTTGGAGCCCACGGCAAACATGTTCTTGCCGAAGGTGGTCTTGTTCCAGACGAACCACATCACGCCCACCAGGATAAAGGCATACACCACATACCACGGGATGGACACGTTCTTGGAGGCGATGCGGATCGCGGGTCCCGAGACCATATCCTTGAACTGCTGGGCCACGTTGCTGATGGGGCCGCCCCCATTGCCGTTGATCTGGAAGAACATCAGTATGACGCCGTAAGTGATCAACTGGGTGGCCAGGGTCACGATGAAAGGATGCAGGCTGAATTTGGCCACGAAGAAGCCGTTGACCAGGCCGATCGCCGCGCCCACCAGCATGACGATGAGCAGCACCGCCAGAATCCATCCGCCGCTGGTATTGGGCAGATGCTCGAATATCAGCTTGGTGGCCGCCCGGTTCTGCAGGAACGCCGCCGCCATGGCGGCGGTCAAGCCGAACACACGGCCGCCGGACAGGTCCGTACCGGTCAGCACGATGCACCCGCCGATGCCCAGAGCCATGGGCAGCGAGGCGGCCGCCAGGGTAACGATATTGGAGATGGAGCTGGCGCTGAGGAAGTTCCTGTTGACGACGGCGGTGAATATGATGAAGACCGCC
Organism: uncultured Oscillospiraceae bacterium; assembly: GCA_947628805.1. GTDB lineage: Bacteria > Bacillota > Clostridia > Oscillospirales > Oscillospiraceae > CAJOIG01. The sequence goes on from CANRBG010000004.1 coordinate 26,940, forward strand.
ATCAGGATGTAAAGGGCGTTGTTCAGCAGCCCGTCTGTCCAGTAACGGCGTCTGTCGGCGCCGTCCAGGGCGCGGTATTCCTCCGCCTTCCGTTTAAAATATCCGTTCATACCTTATTCCCTGCCTCCTCAAACGTATTTTGCGGCCAGCGTCATGATCTGCTCCTGGGTGGCCGTGCGGGCGTCCACCTCTCCGGCGAGACGTCCTCCCGACATCACGAGGATGCGGTCGCAGATACCCAGCAGCTCCGGCATTTCGGAGGATACCACCAGCACGGTCTTGCCCCGGCTGGCCAGGTCCAGTATGAGCTGGTAGATCTCGTATTTGGCGCCCACGTCGATGCCCCGGGTCGGCTCGTCCAGCAGCAGCACCTCCGGGTCCGTCAGCAGCCACCGGCCGATGATGACCTTCTGCTGGTTGCCGCCGGAAAGGCTGCGCATCTGGGTCTCCTGGGAGGGCGTCTTGGTGCGCATGGCGTCGATGGACCACTGTGTGTCCCGGCGCATGGACCGGCTGCTCAGGTAGATACCGCCCCGCAGATGCTTTTTCAGACTGGCGATGACCGTGTTGTCCCGGATATTCAGGATGGAGAAGATGCCGGTGGCACGGCGCTCTTCCGTCAGCAGAGAGAATCCATTTTTGATGGACTCCCGGGCGTTGCGGTTTTTGCACACCTTGCCGTCCAGGGTGATGGTCCCGGACTTGCGGGTGGCCACGCCGAATATGTTCTCCAAGGTCTCGGTCCGGCCGCTGCCGTCCAGGCCCGCCAGCCCCAGCACCTCCCCCCGCCGGGCCTCAAAAGACACGTCCCGGAGCAGAGAGTACTGGCCGGACAGATCCTCCACCTTCAGATAGACCTCGCCGGGCGTATTGGTTTTGGGCGGGAACTGGTTGGTCAGCTCCCGCCCAACCATGAGCCGGATGATGTCGTTGACCTCCAGCTCCGCCGCGGGCCGGGTGGCCACGTTGGCCCCGTCCCGCATGACGGTGATGGTGTCCGAGATGCGCTTGATCTCCGCCATCTTGTGGGATATGTAGATGATGCCGATGCCCCGATCCCGGAGCATGTTGATGATGCGAAACAGGTGCTCCACCTCCTCCTCGGTGAGAGAGGATGTGGGCTCGTCAAAGACGATGACCTTGGAGTTGTAGGAGACGGCCTTGGCGATCTCCACCATCTGACGCTGACTGACAGGCATGGTGCTCATGACCCGCCGGGGGTCCACGCGGATCTCCAGCTCCTCGAACACGGCCATGGTGTCCTTGTACATCTTCTTCTCGTCCACCATGACGCCGCCCTTTTTGGGATAGCGGCCCAGCCAAATATTGTCCATGACGGTGCGTTTCAGGGCCTGGTTCAGCTCCTGGTGGACCATGGCGACGCCGTTGTCCAGCGCCTCACGGCTGTTTTTGAAGTTGATCTCCTTCCCCTCCAGGAAGATGCTGCCGCTGTCCTTGCTGTAAATGCCGAACAGGCATTTCATGAGCGTGGATTTGCCCGCGCCGTTCTCGCCCATCAGGGCGTGGACGGTGCCCCGCTCCAGCTCCAGGGACACGTGGTCCAGGGCCTTGACGCCGGGGAACGTCTTGGTGATATCCGTCATCCGTAGGAGGACGTCCTGCTGCATATTGCTTCCCTCCCTTATTCAAAAAACTCCGACCGCTCCCCAGCGACCGGAGAATGGATCCGCTATTTGGCGGAGCAGCCGCCAAAAGGCGGCTGCTCCTTGAGATAAGGCGCAGGGATCACTCTGCGGCTCCCGTGAAGGGGGCGTAAGCCACGAACAGCTTGTTGGCAAAGCCCTCGGCGACAGAGAACATGTCGTCGGACTCCGCCACGGCGGCCACGGCGTCAGCCATGGTAGCGTCGCCGGCGATGCCCTTCAGCGTGCCGGTGATGGCGGCGGCCATGCCCACGTTATCCTGCTTGACGGTGCCGGTCATCTGATCGGCAGCGATGGCGTCCTGGGCCACCTGGGTGGCGTCCACGCCGAAGACGGGGATCTTGGTGCTCTCGCCATCGCCCATGTTGTAGCCGGCGCTCTGCAGAGCGGAGATGGCGCCGATAGCCATGTCGTCGTTGTTGGCGATGACCAGCTCGATCATGTTGCCGTTGGCCTCGCTGTACTCAGCCAGGTTGGTGCTCATGAACTCGTTGGCGGCCGCGCTGGACCAGGCGCCGTTGGGGTCGAGCTGATACTTGTCGGTGTTGCTCTCGTTGAAATACACAAGCTCCGGCTTGTCGTTCTCCGCCAAGACGGCGTTGGCGTCCTCCACACCGTACTGGGTGCGGTAGATGGCCTCCACGTTGGCGGCGTCGCCCATGAACATGGCGTAGGAGATAGCCCCGTCGCCGTTCAGGTCCACGTCGTCGTAATTCTCTACCAGGAAGTCGCCGATCATCTTGCCCTGCATGTGGCCGGCCTCGGGGGCGTCGGTGCCGATGAAGGCGATGTTATCGTGCGCGTCCAGCACGGTGTGCTCCTCACCGTCGCCCTCCACGGCGCGGTTGAAGAAAATGACGGGCACGTCGCCGGCGGCCTGGATGATCTGCTCGGCGGCGTCGGCGGAGCCGGAGGTCACCAGGTTGACCACCAGCACGTTGTAACCGTTGGTGACGGCGGTCTGCACCTGCTCCAGCTGGGTGGCCTGGGTGTTGTTGCCGTCAAAGTCGTCATAGGCGATGCCGGCTTCCTCCAGCTGCTCGTTCAGGGACGCGCGGACGGTGGACAGGAACGCGTCGCTGAAAGCGTACCAGAAAATACCCACCTTCAGGCCGCTGACGTCGGCCTCTTCCTCCGCCGCGAACGCTACGGAGCCCAGGCACAGGACCATGGCAAGCGCCAGGATGAGCGCAAGGATCTTCTTCATAGGTTTTCCCTCCATACAATGATTTCATTTGGCCTTTCAGCCATTGTGATACCTTGATTGTACTGGAAGATATTCCAAATTGCAACGAAAACCTGTCACCAGCTGTCACGAAAAACCGCGTCACAATTTGTTGATTATGCCTATGCAAAGCATCCGCATTTATCCTCTTTTGTCCAATGTGGACAGTATGTATTAATGTCTCGCCCCGTCTTTCCGGGCCGGCCCCGGTCATTTGCCGATGGACAGGTCCATCCCCTTGATGAACGTCAAGCCTTGCCGTCCTCCCGGCCGGAAAAGTCCTCGAAATCCGTGAACCGGCGCATCATGGCCCCGTAGCGGAACCGGGCCAGCTCATTTTTCGCCAGCACGTCATCCTCCCCGCCCCGGTACTGGCAGCGGATGCAGTAGTACTCGTTTTTGTCCTTATCGTAAAACATGTCGATGTCCAGATCCCGCATGAAGCAGGAGGGGCACCGATAGTTCAGTCTGCCCTTTCCAGATTGAGCCATGTGACGAACGCCTCCTTGTCGTGAAGTTTTCCCGTGTAGCCCAGGGTGAACATGGGACTGAAGGCATAGCCCTCCCGGACGTAGCCCGTCTTGTCCGCTCCCTGGCAGGTCATGGTGACCTTCGTTTTGATGGGCGGCAGCGTGCAGCTGACGCTGTCTGCCCCGTCGGCAGACGCCTCCCGGCATTTGTATTCATAGGGGATGGTCTCGCTTTTCTCCCCCGCCGACACCGTCAGCGTCAGGCCGGTCATGTCCTCCGGGTACTCGGTGGTGCCGTAGCAGGCCACCATGTACTCGTTGATGGTGACCTCCGCCGCCGGGTCGCTCATGGAAAGCACGTTCCGCTCGATCCGGATCTGGCCCGTCCCCTCCGGGAAGGCGATGCGGGTCTGGATCTTCACGGTCACGTCGGAAAACTCAATGTCCACCGGGTCCAGGGTCAGCACCCGCTCGCCGCCGTTTTGGGCAAAATGGGCGTGGGTCCTGCACAGGCACAGGTCCACCTCCTCCCCGTTATGGCAGACTTTGGCGCTGCGGATGGTACCCTCCCCGGCGTAGTGGGTGAAGTAACCGGCCCGGTACTTCTCCTGGATCAGGAAGGGGTAGCTTGCGTCTTGGACATGCTTCGTGCCGATGCCCACCGGCCACTCCAGCTTGGCCGCATACGGACGCAGGTCCACAATGGCCCCGCCCTGGTCCATGTTGACGCAGACCCGTTTATAGGGGTCGCAGTACCAGAAAAGCTGCTTGTCGCTGCCGTAGAGGATGTCCCGCCACAGGGCGCACTCCGGCTCGGTGTAGGTCTTCTTCTGCCGGTAGAAGTCCGCAAACTCGCTCATGGTCATGTCCGTGAGTTTGCCCTCTTTTTTCAGCTTGCCGTAGTAGGCGCAGCCGTCCTCATAGGACTTTTTGAGAAGCTCGTAGGGGGCCTCCCACCGGCCCATCTTGTTCATCCAGCCCGGGCCCACGAACATCATGTTGTAGGCGTAGCCGTTGTTGAATTTAGCCAGGTGCCGGTACTGGTCGATCAGGTTGTAGAGATAGGGGTACTCCCAGGTGGAGGTGTCGTAGATCATGCCCCGGAGCACGTTTTGCGGGTGGGTGCCGAAGTTGGAGCCGTTGCCGTCGTAGCAAGCCAGCAGGTCCCGGCTCAGGTGGGGGATGGCAACGATGCCGCTGTCCTCGGCCTGGTTGGCGGCGGGGGCGTGGGTGTTCTGCTTGGACGGTATCCAGGGGGCCCAGGGACCGCCGTCCATCAGGGTATACCAGCTGTTGTTGCAGGTGTGGTAGGCCTTGGGCCCCTCCTCCCAGCAGGTTGCGACGGCGCACTTGACGGAGGGGTACTCCGCCTTGACAAAGTTGATCAGCTCCGCGTCCATGTAGTAGGACCCGGTGGATTCCGGGTAAAAGCCAAAGGCGTCGTGGAACTTCTCAAAAACGTCCCGGACGATGGCTTTTTTGTCCTCCATGGAGAACATCCAGATGCAAAAGTCCTTGGTCTTGTACTTTTCCCGGAACTGCTCGCAGGGCAGCCCCAGCAGGCTCAGGCCGATCTCGTCCCCGTACTTTTCATGGTGCTCCTTGGCAAGGGCCACCGCCTCAGCGTTGAAGAGGCTGGCGTAGGTCATCTGGATGGTGGTCTTGAGCCCGTTTTGGTGGGCGATCTGCTGCTGGGTCTTGAAGATATCCAGACTCTCCGTCAGCAGGGCTTTGCGGCCGATGTCCTCGGCCTTGCCCTGGCCGGTGACCTTCTCGGCGTACTCCGGGACCATCTCCGGCCGGTGGATGATGTTGACGATGAACTGCTCCATAGGCGCGAAACGCCTCCTTACGTTAAAATGTTAAAATTTGATGTTTCTTTCTGCCGCGATATCCTGTATAATCCAGTTATATCAATAAACCGTCCCCCCGTCAAGTGGAGGTAGGGTCATGATCGAAAAACTGCTGTTCGGCGCGGCCTACTACGCCGAGTACATGCCCATCGACCGGCTGGAACAGGACATGCGGATGCTCTCAGACGCCGGTTTCAACCTGATCCGGGTGGCGGAATCGGCCTGGAGTACCTGGGAGCCCCGGGACGGGGAATTCGACTTCTCCCTGCTGCGGCGGGTGCTGGACGCGGCCCAAGCTCACGGCCTTTCCGTGATCGTGGGCACGCCCACCTACGCCATCCCTCCCTGGCTTGCCAAAAAGTACCCGGACATCCTCTCCGACACCCACGCCGGCCCCAGCCGCTACGGCCCCCGGCAGAATTTCGACGTCACCCACCCGGGCTACCGCTTCCACGCCGAGCGGATCATCCGCCGGCTCCTGGAGGCCGTCCGGGACTATACGTGCGTCATCGGCTTTCAGCTGGACAACGAGACGAAGCCCTACGACACCTGCTCGCCCCGGGCCCAAGCCCTTTTCAAAGACTGGCTCCGTGAGCGGTTCGGCACCCCGGCGGCCATGAACGAGGAATTTGGCCTGGCCTACTGGTCCAACTCCATCTCCGACTGGGAGGACCTGCCCGACGTGCGGGGCACCATCAACGGCAGCTTCGGCGCGGAATACGCCGCTTTCCAGCGGCATTTGGTGACGGAGTTTCTGGCCTGGCAGCGGTCCATCGTGGACCAGTACAGGCGGCCGGACCAGTTCGTCACCCACAACTTCGACCTGGGCTGGCGGGGGTATTCCTTCGGCCCCCAGCCGGAGGTGGACCAATTCGACGCGGCGGCGGCCGTGGATATCGCCGGCATCGACATCTACCACCCCTCCGGGGCGGACCTGACCGGGGCGGAGATCGCTTTCGGCGGGGCCCTGGCCCGGGGGCTGAAAGGGGACAACTACCTGGTTTTGGAGACCCAGGCCCAGGGCAATCTCGGCTGGCTCCCCTGGCCGGGACAGCTTCGCCTGCAGGCTTTGAGCCACCTGGCAAGCGGCGCGGACTGCGTGGAATACTGGCACTGGCACAGCATCCACAATGCCCTGGAGAGCTACTGGAAGGGCGTTTTGAGCCACGATCTGGCCCCGGATCAGACCTACCGGGAGGCGGCCCGGCTGGGTGCGGAGTTTTCCGCGCTTTCGCCCCATGTGCTGCATCTGAAAAAGAAAAACCGGGCGGCGGTGCTACTCAGCGAGCGGTCCCAGACGGGGCTTTCCTGGTTCCCCACCTGCGGCCCCGGGGAAAAGCCGGACAAGACCTACGCCGACTACGTGCGCTGGCTCTGTGACGGGCTGTACCGGCTGAATGTGGAGTACGACCTCATCCCCGACAGCCGGCGGGATTTTTCCGACTACGACCTGCTGGTGCTGCCCTGCCTTTACGCCGCGCCGGAGGACCTGCTGGCCGCCGTCGATACATATGTAAAAGCCGGCGGCCACGTGCTGGCAAGCTTTCGCACGGGCTTTTCAAACGAACATTTGAAGATATACCACGATGCGCAGCCTCATATGCTCACGGACTGCTTTGGCCTGACCTACGACCGGTTCACCAAGCCCCAGGGGGCAAAACTGGCCTCCGATGCTATCGATCTGCCCCCGGACCCGGCGGTCACCGACTGGCTGGAGCTGCCGGAACTGACCACCGCCAAGGCCCTGTGCGTCTACGATCACCCTGCCTGGGGCGGCGTCCCCGCCGTGACGGTGAACGACTACGGCGCGGGCGGCGCGGCGTATCTGGCCTGCTGCTTCGACCCCGACGCGCTGGACGCCATACTGGCCGCGCTCCTGCCCCGGTTCGGCCTGGATCTGTCCGGGGCCCGTTTCCCGCTGATCGTGAAGACCGGGACCAACATGGCCGGCCGCCGGATCACGTTTTACCTGAACTATTCCGGCCAGGACATGACCGTATCCCTGCCCCACCCCGCCGGGCGCTCCCTGCCGGAGGGCACGGCCCTGGGGGCGGACGAGCCTTTCCCCTTGCCCGGCTGGGGCGCGGTCATTCTGGAAGAGACATGACCGCCCTCGCGGAGGAAAAACGCCGTCTGCGGCGCATAGCGGCGGAGCGGATCGCCTCCCTGCCGGAGGGCTATCTGGGCCAAGCGGGCGCCGCCATCGGGGCGCGGGTGGCCGGTCTGCCGGCCTACCGGACCGCCCGGACCGTACTGGCCTTCGCCGGGACGGACCGGGAGATCGATACCCGGCCCCTCTTGGAAAGGGTCCTGTCAGGCGGTAAGATCCTGGCCCTGCCGGTCTGCGTGGGCCCGGGAATCATGGAGGCCCGGCAGGTCACGGACTTGGCCGCTCTCCGACCCGGCGCCTACGGCATTTTGGAGCCGCCGGCGGACGCGCCCTGCCTGGCTCAGGAAGATATCGACCTGATCCTGGTCCCCTGCGCCGCCTGTGACCGGGCCGGGCACAGGCTGGGCCGGGGCGGTGGGTACTACGACCGGTACCTGGCCGCCTACGGGGGAAACGCGGTCCTGCTCTGTCCCGAGGCCCTGGTGACGGACGCCGTCCCCCATGAGGCCCACGACCGTGCCGTGCCCATCGTCGTCACCGAGTGCGGCGTCTTCAGTCTTCGAACAAGTTAACATAATTTTATTTACATAATTTTTTATCCCATGGAAAAGAGAGAGAGACAGGAGGACAGCATGAATTTTGTTTTTATCTCCCCCAACTTCCCGGAGGCCTACTGGCATTTCTGCGCGTGTCTGGCGGCCAACGGGGCCACGGTGCTGGGCGTGGGCGACGCGCCCTATGACGAGCTCCGGCCGGAGCTGAAGGACGCGCTGACGGAGTACTACCGGGTGGACACCCTGGAGGATTACGACCAGGTGTACCGGGCGGTGGCCTTTTTCTCCTTCCGGTTCGGCAAGATCGACTGGATCGAGTCCAACAACGAGTACTGGCTGGAGCAGGACGCCCGGCTGCGGACCGACTTCAACGTGACCACCGGTCTGAAAGCCCATGAGATCGAGAAGTACAAGAGCAAGCGGCTCATGAAGGAATACTACCGCAAGGCGGGGGTCCCGGCGGCCCGGTGCGCCCCGGTGACGGATCTGGAGGGGGTCCTGGCCTTCGCCAAAGAGGTGGGCTACCCGCTGATCGTCAAGCCGGACAGCGGCGTGGGCGCCACGGCCACCTACAAGCTGGAGAGCGACGAGGAAGCGGCCCTTTTCATCTCCGAGAAGCCCCCGGTGGACTATCTCATGGAGGAATTCGTCCCCGGCGCGGTGACCACCTACGACGGCATATGCAACTCCAAGGGGGAGGTCCTTTTCGCCGCCAGCCACGTCTCCCCCACCTCCATCATGGACATGGTCAACGAGAACAAACCCTGCTCCTACTATGTCACCGCCCAGATGCCCCCCGAGGTGGAGGCCGCGGGCCGGGCCACTCTGAAGGCCTTCGGGGCGGCCAGCCGATTCTTCCACCTGGAATTTTTCCGGCTCACGGCGGACAAGAAGGGGCTGGGCAAAAAGGGCGACATCGTGGCCCTGGAGGTGAACATGCGCCCGGCGGGGGGCTTCACCCCGGACATGCTCAACTTCAGCCAGAGCGCGGACGTTTACCAGCTCTGGGCGGACATGGTGGTCTTTGACCAGGCCCGCCACGTCTATGACGGCCCTCACAGCTACTGCGTGTACGCCGGCCGGCGGGACGCGGTGGACTACGTGCTGAGCCAGCCGGAGCTGGAGGCCCGCTACGCCGCCAACGGCCGGCTGTTCACCCGGATGCCGGACGCCCTGTCCGGGGCCATGGGCAACCAGGTGGCCATCTGCTGCTTTGACACCCAGGAGCAGGTGGACAAGTTTCTGCAAGACGCCTTCGCGGAAAAATGAGATCATATGCAAGGCGGCCCCCTCCGATCCTCGGAGGGGGCCGATCTTCATCATGGACTTATTTTTTCGGGGCCGGCGACAGCGCGGGGACGACCTTCTCCGCGTAATAGGCTATCAGATACAGCGCGTAATGGGGAAGCGGATACACCAGCGATTCCGCCTGCAGGTCCAGCAGCGTGGCAAACACCGCCGCCGCCAGGGCATATCCGCCGAAGCTCTTACGGGTCCGCATCAGCGGCTTTACCAGCAGGGCCAGCGCGGCCATAAACAGGCCCAGTCCCACCAGGCCCGTGTCGAACAGGCACTGCAGCAGCACGTTGTGGCAGTTGATCTCGCCCACCAGCATGATCATATCGTTCCACTCGTATGCGCCGTTGCCAAAAATAAGGTGCTCGGCCACCAGCGGCGTCACCTTTTCCCACAGCACGGTCCGGCCGCTGAGCATCACGTTTTTGTGGAGCACGTTCTCGATCAAAAACGAGAATCTTGCCGGCGCCTTGAACACGATCAGCAGCAGAAACATCGCCGCGATCGCACAGTAATAGACGCCGATATTACACACCCTGCCCCGGTATCTCCCCAGCGGATCGTTCTCCTCCAGCAGGTCCAGGGCGAACAGGGCCAGAAACGCCGATACCGCCAACACGCCTGCGGCGGACCAGGTGATGTATACCGACGCGCAGAACACCGCCATCACCGCCAGGAGCGTATACCATCTCCACCGGCGGTTCCATCCGTACAGCGCCGCCACCGCCAGCAGCGGGATGATAAAAGACAGATTGCCGTTGTCCCGTCCCATGAAATAACAGTCCACCTGCGGAGGGTCCAAGTCCATCCCTCCGGGCCAGGCCAGCACCGTCGCCAGATTGATCAGTATGAGAATGCCCAGGCAGCCAAAAAGACCCTTGACCAGCGCCTTTGGATCGGCTTCGACGCACTCATCCACCAGCACGCACAAGGCCGCGATGCTGACCGTGTCGAACATCCACTCGCTCAAGTCGGCGCCGCTTCCGCGGATCACCGTCATCACCGCCAACAGGACCTGGTATGCCCCCAGCAGCACCGTCAGCGCGGACAGCTTTGGCCGCGCCAGAAAGCACGCCGCGATGCATATCATCGCCACGCCTTTCCAGCAGATATAGATCCAATCGAACAGATCATTCAGGATCCCCGGCCGGAAAAAGGGCGCGAACAGCAGCATGACCGCCAGGGGGCTGCCCAGCAGCCACACGCGGAACTTGTTCAGTCTCTCCAACGCCTGTTCCTCCCAAATACGCCAATTCTCTCCGTTGTGCCGCTCATTGTAACATACTTCCAAGTCTTTTGCAATAAGAAGGCCGGCGTGACAAGCTGTCACGCCGGCGGCGTTTTGTTTTATTGTGGCAGACGCGCTCAGCCGATCATCTTGGCCACCTCGGCGGCCAGGTCGTCCTGACGCTTCTCGATGCCCTCGCCCTTCTCAAAGCGGAGATAGCCCTTCACGGCGATGGGCTGGCCCACTTCCTTGGCCACAGCGGCCACATGGGCGGCCACGTCCTCGCCCTCGCCCTTCACATAGGCCTGCTGGAGCAGGCAGATCTCTTTGTAGTACTTCTCGATGCCGCCCATGACGATCTTCTCGATGATGGCGTCGGGCTTCTTGGCGTTCTTGGGATCCTGCTTGGCCTGGGCCAGACGGACGGACTTCTCATGCTCGATGAAGGCCTCGTCCACCAGGGACTTGTCCAGGTACTGGGGCCGCATGGCGCAAATCTGCATAGCCACATCCTTGCCCAGTTCCGTGACGGCGTCGCCGGAGGCGGCGGTGTCCAACGTCACCAGCACGCCCACCTTGCCGTTCATGTGCACGTAGGGCACGTTCACGCCCTCGGCCACCCGGGCAAAGCGGCGGATCTGCATGTTCTCCCGCAGGGCCAGGAAGATCTCGTTCTTGGCGTCGGCCACGGTGGTCTTGCCGTCCACCCACTGGCAGGCCTGCAGGGCCTCCACGTCGGCGGGGTCTTCCTTGGCGATGACCTTGGCAAGGTCCTTCACAAAGCCGGTGAACTTCTCGTTGCTGGCCACGAAGTCGCTCTCGCAGTTGACCTCGACCACCACGCCAACGCCCTCCACCACGGCGGCGTAAGCCATGCCCTCGGCGGCCACGCGGCTGGCCTTCTTGCCGGCGCTGGCCAGGCCCTTTTCACGCAGATAATCGACGGCCTTGTCCATATCGCCGTCGCAGGCCACCAGGGCCTTCTTGCAATCCATCAGACCCGAGCCGGTAGCCTGGCGCAGGTCGTTGACCATCTTTGCGGTAACAGCAGCCATTATTCCTCTTCCTCCTTGGCGATCTCTTCCTGGGCCGCGGGAGCGGCCTCCTCAGTCTGCTCGTCCTGGCCCTGGCGGCCCTCCTGCACGGCGTTAGCCATGGCGTTGGAGATGAGCCGGATGGCGCGGATGGCGTCGTCGTTGCCGGGGATCACGTAGTCGATCTCGTCCGGGTCGCAGTTGGTGTCCACGATCGCCACGATGGGGATGTGGAGCTTGCGGGCCTCGGCCACGGCGTTGTGCTCCTTGCGGGGGTCGATGACGAACAGGGCCCCGGGCAGTCTCTTCATGTCCTTTACGCCGCCCAGGTACTTCTCCAGCTTGGCCTGCTCGCCCATGAGCTTCATGACCTCTTTCTTGGGCAGCATGTCGAAGGTGCCGTCCTCGGCCATCCGCTTGAGCTGGTTGAGCCGGTCCACGCGGGTGCGCATGGTCTTGAAGTTGGTGAGCATGCCGCCAAGCCACCGGGCGTTGACATAGTACTGGCCCACCCGGCTGGCCTCCTCGGCCACGGCGTCATGGGCCTGCTTCTTGGTGCCCACGAACAGGATGGATTTGCCCTCCTCGGACAGCTGCCGCACGAAAGCATAAGCCTCCTCCAGCTTCTTGGCGGTCTTCTGCAGGTCGATGATATAGATGCCGTTGCGCTCCAGATAGATGTACTCGGCCATCTTGGGGTTCCAGCGGCGGGTCTGGTGTCCGAAGTGGACGCCGGCCTCCAGAAGCTGCTTCATTGTCACGACTGCCATTACGTTTTTTCCTCCTTATTTTTTCAGTTTTACCCTCCGGACGCCTCACCCTTGCGGCCACCCTTCCGGGACCAGGCCGTGCGTCAGCGTCCGTGCGTAATAGGCAAGCTCAGATATTATACCAGAGCGCTCCCGCCATTTCAAGCCTTTTTACGATGAAAAGGGCCTTTTGGGCCGCTTTTGCAGTTCGGCAATGGGCGGCCGGCATTCCTTTTACCGGACGCCTGCGGCAACTCTCACAACCTGCCGCGCCCAGTTCGGCAGGAGTGCCCACAGCCTGTAATAGAATTTATAGTGCTTCTTTCTCCAGTACCTGTCCATGTCCTTCCACGAACATGACCCGGCCCACACGCCCAAAACAGTCTGTCTCTCATCCGGCACACCCGATTGCTGACGCAGCGTGCCATTTCCGGCACTTATATCATCATAGTTCGACTCAAACAGATCTATATCGCTTCTCTTTAACAACTCCGCGCCCTTTTTTGTATTTACCACTACACAGGAGACGCCTTTATCGACATCCAGAGTTTTTGCTATATCGGGCCGCTTTTTTACGATCCCCCAATAGTCTCCGACCGTGATATCCGCATTTCTCGCGCTCTGCGCGTATGGGCACGAATAACATGAATCCCGAAAGAGATATCCCCACAAACCCATATAGGAAGAAAGCCGGTTATTAATACGCTTCTTTGTGCCGTCTTTGTACGTCAGGCAGTGATTATAACTCCAGCCCTGGGACTTATCCCTGAATACAAATCCGGCCGCGTTGCCCTTGCCGATATGATTGATAAACGATCTGAACATCTTCTGGTTCGGCACACCGGAACAGATCACTTCCATTGTGATCAACCTCTCCCAGGCTCCTGTGGCTCTTTTGACCGCATCGACCTGGCATGGCGTGCCACAGAAAAGGATCATTTTGTTTTCTTTCAGCAGATCAATGATCGGCCCAAAAACAGGCGTAAGATCGCTCTGCACATATTTTGAGCCTAACAGGGGGTCCAGATCGTCCAGGTCGCCGATCAATCTGTGACGAACAGAGAAATCTTCCTCGATCGCTGCCCCGCAAACATATCCGTTTTCCCTTAGGATCTGCTCTGCCGCCGCCGCGAAAATACCTCCGGATGAGGATTTTTTCAGCCTCTCTTTATCTCTTCTCACCCCTGCATAGGTCTCAATGGGCAAGCCGTAATTGTGCGGGGCGTTCATAACGCAAGACTCCCTGCACTTATCACAATAAATGCATTTACTCTCATCTATGTTCGGATAGATGTATCCACATGCATCCGCTGTCATCTCTATTGCAGATGTCGGGCAAACACTGGCACACAAACCACAGCCGCAGCAATCCTTCGTCAGAGGATTTACAAGCTTGGTCTTTTCCATACGCATTCTCCTATCCTTTCACGCAAGAGACTGGGACAAATACGCAAGGGACTGGCGTCTTTGTTGTTCAAGTTTTTCCTTAACTTCTGCGTAATCGATCTGCTTCTGGAGAATAGCTTTCATCACGGCCCTGTCGGGAGCAAATCTCTCTTCCAGACCCAATTTCCCCAGGATGCTCGTCATCCTGGTAGCCTCCTCATTTTCAGAGGCGTTGCTGTGGTCAAAACAAAGGAATTGCTTTTCAAAATTGATGGAAAAGATCGTCCCGTGAAATGAATCCGTGAGGACATATTTAGCGTTGAGAACAAGCTCAAGAAATTCTCGCGGGCCGGCAAATCCAAGCTGTCCGATCTGAACATGTGCCACCGGCAGGACCTTCACCGGCATGTCCAATCCATTGATCAATTCGACCGCTGGTGTGCTGGGTTCTTTCAGAAAATACGCCAGGCAGTAATCTTCCTGCTGGATATGCTTAAGTCCCTGCAGCCTGATCCAACTGCTTTTATCCAAAAGCAACGTCGGATCAAGCACCACAGGGACATCTCTGCCTATGAGCATTTTGCATATATCTTTCCCAGATTCTTCGCGTACGGAAATATGGTCAAATCCAGAAAGATATTTTTTTAAAGTTTTTTCATTGTAATAGGCCACTTTATCCGTTCCAAAGCTCGGCGCGTATGCGACCCGCTTCGGCCGGGAAGTGAACCTAAGAAAATACATAGGGTCTAGATAATACTCATAGCTGTTCCATATCTGATCGCTTCCGCATATAAATTTATGGTACCCCCCCCCGATTTTTAACTCGTGTTTGCTGTAATCGATGATCTTCAGTTCGGTTTTAATAAAATTCTCAAAGAGTTTTTGGCTCTCTTTCGGAAGAGCATAAGGGTTCTTGGCTGAAAACATACTTTTCAGACCTTTCATTATTTGGGGGATCAGGGAAGGGTGAAGGAGCACCTGTTTCATTACGCCAAGAAGCTTTTCAATCCTCATATTTGAATGCCTGGACAGGCTTCCTTTCACCCAAGTAAATTCGCAGTCGTACCCCATCTCCTTGACAACTTCACACAATGCATATGACTGTAAAATACTTCCATGATTCAGTCTTCTGCACCCGCATGCGATCCCGATCTTTTCCATCGTCCACACCTCATAGCGAATAATTCAACTAAATAATGTATTGATTCTACACACGTTTGGTGTATTTGTCAAGTGCATTTCAGCTTGGCCCTCAGGCCCTGTTTTCTCCTCCAAACAGTGCCTTTTTTGGCCGCTTTTCCCGGCGGATGCCGTGCTCCGATTCCACCAAAATGATGTCGTCCCCGATACGGCTTATGCACTCCCAGGGCAGCACATAGTCCTCCTCCCGGCCGAAAAGGCCCATATACTTGGCCTTGCCCGGCACGATCAGCGCCGTGATCCGCCCCTCCGGCCAGGTAAATTCCACGTCGCACACATACCCCAGCCGCTGTCCCGTCCGCACGCTGATGACCTCTTTGTACCGAAAATCCGAAAATCGGCATACCATCACGCATCCCTCCCGTAAACTCTATGCGAGAGCCGTCGAAATAATGCCCGTCCGGATATTATTTATCGAAATTCAATAAATTTTTATTGACTTTCGGTAACAGCCGTGCTATTCTGTGGACAAATCGGAGGTGGTTTTCATGAAACAGAAGGAGCTATCCATCCTGCTGCGGGCCGTGGTGATCCTGTGCGGCGTGGTGTGGCTGTTCTTCTTCTACTGGTTCGGAAAAAACTTCATTCTGTCCCTGATCGAGCCGGACTACATTTTGGTTGCCAACGCTCTGCCGTTCATCATTTTGATCCCGGTGCTGACCGCCATGATCGACGCCTGGCGTATCCTGACCCGGATCGGCCAAAACAACAGCTTCTGCGTGGAAAACGCCCGGGGCCTCCGGCGCGTCAGCTTCTGCGCCCTGATCGATACGGCGCTGGTCATCGCATGGGGTCTTTACTCCTATTTTCACGACCATGTGCCCTTTGCAAACGGCAACGAGTGGTTTTATGTGCTCCTGCTGGTCATAGCCGTCGTGGGCGTCTCCGCCACCGCCGCCGCCGCGGCGTTGAGCCACCTGACTCTGAAAGCGGCCCAATTGCAGGACGACAACGACCTGACCATATAAAGGAGGGCCCGTCATGGAGCGAAAAGAACTGAAAGCCATATCTCTTTTGCTGCGGGCCCTGCTGGTGCTGATCGGCCTGGCCTGCCTGTGGCAGCTGCACTTAGACCTATATCCGGTCCGCAGCTACTACAGCATGATGCTGGACCCGATGGACCCTGCCGCGTCCGTCTACAGGCGGGGCTTTGTCTGTGATCTTCTGGTCTGCCTGTCCGTTGCCGCCGTCTTTCCCGGGCTGGCGGTGCTGTGGAGCCTCTTTCGGCAGGTGGGGCTGGGCCGGGGCTTTTACCAGCAAAAACGGCTGCGGCTGCTGGCATGGCTGGCCGCCGTGGAGACCGGGCTGCTGGCCGCGTCGGATATCATGATGCTGTCGTTCCGGGTGGACCGGCTGGGGTCCGGCTTTCTCTGGGGCATCCCCTCCATGCTGGACGGCACCATGCTCCTTTACATAGGTCTGACCCTTGGCAGCGCCGCCCTGACCGTCGTCGCCTACGCTCTGGGTCAGTCGGCCCAAAAGGCTGCGGCGCTCCAGGACGAGAACGCCCTGACCGTTTGAAAGGAGGCACGGCAATGCATAACAGACTTCTCTCCCGCAGTCTGCGGGCCCTGGTGCTGCTGGGGGCGGCCATGTGGCTATACCTGGCGGCGGACAACGTATACCATCTGGTCCTGGCCGCCCGTGGCCTGGCTTGGGACGCCTCCTACGGGACTTTCGGCCGGTCCGTCCGGGCGGAGGCGGTCATATTGCTGGCCCTGCTGCCCGCCCTGCCCATTTTATGGGACATGTGGGCCATCGCGGGCCAGTGCGGGACCAGGCGCGGCTTCGATGACAGGACCGCGCTTCGGCTGCGCCGGATGGGGCGCTGCGCCCTGGCTACCACGACGATGTTCGCGCTGCTGGTCTGGGTGATGCTTTACGACCGGGCCTACCGGGTGAGCGAGCAGATGAATGTGCTGCAGGGGCTCTACTACCGTCTGGACTTCTACGTGGTGGCCATTCTGGGCCTGACACTGGTCTCGGCCATCGGCACGACGGTGCTCTTCCTTTTGAGCCGGCTGGCGGAAAAAGCCGCCCTGGAGCAGGCGGTCAACGACCTGACCATATAGGTGTTATTATGATTTATGTAAATCTTGATGTGATGCTGGCCAAGCGACGCATGACCCTGACCCAGCTGTCGGAGCAGATCGGCCTGACCATCGCCAATCTGTCCGTTTTAAAGACCGGAAAGGCCAAGGCTGTGCGGTTTTCCACCCTGGACGCCATCTGCCGGGCATTGGACTGCCAGCCCGGGGACATTTTGGAATTCCGGGAGGGTGAAGACGATGGATGAAGAGAGAAAAGATAATATTATGGAAACCAATTCCCTCTCCTGGCGGGACGGGGCTATCCCCCTGCTGGCGCTGGTGCTGGCATGGCTTTTCTGGGAGTGCTTTGACCCGGTGCGGATGGGCGACTTCGGGTTTCCCCACCTGGGCGTGCTCGTGCTGGTGGTCTGCCACATCGGGGTGGTGCTGCTGACGCTGGGCAAAAGGGCGCGCCTTGCCGCCGACGGACTTTTCTGCATGGGTGCGGCCTTGGCCCTGGGGGGCAGCTGCGCGCTGTACGATTCAGAGGTATTTTTGCTGCTCAACTGCTTCGTCATCCTGCTGACCGCCGCCCTGGGGACCTTTTCCCTGGCAGGGCGGCTGGACCCGGGCCGACCCCGGTCCCTTTTCATGACTGTCCGGCTGGCCCTTTCCGCTTTTTTCACCAGGCTGGACCGACCCTTCCGGGCCCTTGGCCGGGTCTGCCAGGGGGATAAACGGCGTCTAGCCACGACGGTGCTGGCGGTGCTGATCGCCCTGCCGGTGCTGGGATTGGCGCTGTGGCTGCTGGCAAGCGCCGACGCGGTATTTTCCAGCCTTTTTGTCCGGCTGGACCTATCGGACCTGCCGGGAGGTATCGTCCTGCGGGCGGTCCGGCTGCTGGTCCTGGCCCTGTTCCTCTGCTCAGCTCTGTACTTCATCCGGGAGGACGCCCCCGGGGAAGAACGCGCCCCGGCGGAACAGTCCCCGGAGAAAGCCCGGTCCGCCCTGCTGTTCCTGCCGGTGACGGCGCTGCTGGATGGAGTTTACATAATATTTTGCGCTATCCAGATACGCTATCTCTTCGGGGGCCGGACGGCGGCGGTCATGGCGGGGGGCTGGGCGGAATACGCCCGGTCGGGGTTCTTCCAGCTGGCGGCGGTGGCCCTGCTGGACCTGGGGCTGTGCCTGCTGGCCACGGACGCGGGCCGGTTTGCCGCCAGAGGCGGGAAGCCGCTGCGGGCCCTGCTGGGGCTTCTTCTGGCCCTGACGGCGGTGATCCTCTTTTCCGCCTTCTGGCGGATGCGGCTTTACATTTTGGCCTACGGCATGAGTGTGCTGCGGCTGCTTACACTGTGGGCCATGGCTGTCATCGGCGTGGGGCTGGCAGCGGCGGCCTGGAAGCTTGCAAGACCCTCTTTCCGCTTTTTCCGGGTGGTGGGCGGCTTTGCCCTGGGACTGTGGTGTCTTCTGTGTCTGGCAAACCCCTGCGGCATGATCGCCCGGTACAACGTGGATCATTACCTGTCCGGGGAGCTTGCGCAGGTGGACGCGCTCTATCTCCGGGAGCTTGGATGCGACGCGCTGCCCGCGCTGCGAAAACTGGACAGCGCCGGCGAGCCCGGATGCGAGGCGTTCATCCGCCAGCTGGAGCGGGACGAAGCCGCCCCGGTCCCCTGGGCCCAGCGGGACCTGCGCTCACACCGCGCCGGGAAATGATCCACACCCTCTGGTCCGTGTGCCATCCCATAATGATCATTATAGCAATGTCCCCTGTTGTAGTTGTTTTCTACAACAGGGGACATTTTGTCTACTGTCCTATTTCCCTTGGGCAATGCACACAGGGGGACATTTGCCTGATCATCAGTAGTACCGCTTATGTTTGTTCTTGCGGGCCGCCTCGGACTTTTTCCGGCGCTTCACGCTGGGGCTCTGGTAATACTCCTTGCGGCGGAGGTCGTTCATGACGCCAGCCTTGGCGCAGCTGCGCTTGAACCGCTTGAGCGCGTTATCGAGAGATTCGTTCTCCTTGACGTAGATTTCCGACATTCTGTTTTCCCTCCCCTCGAATACGCCTCTTAGGTGCTTTATGTTTTCGAACCTTGCATATTATAAAGGTTTTGCGCGATGTTGTCAAGAAATTCTTATTTTTTCGGTTTCAAAATTAGATTCACCAGCCGGTTTTTCACCACGATGGTCTTGACCAGGTCCATTCCCTCCATAGCCCGGGCCACCTTGCCGTCGGCCTTGGCCGCGGCCAGGACCGTGTCGTCGTCCACGTCGGCGGGAACGGTGACCGTGCTCTTGAGCTTGCCGTTCACCTGCACCGCCAGCTCCTTGGTCTGCTCCACCATCTTGGCCTCGTCGTAGGCCGGCCATTTCTGGCTCATGGCCCGGCCCTCGAAGCCCAGCATCTGCCACATCTCCTCCGCGATATGGGGCGCGAAGGGACTCAGCAGCAGGATCAGCACCCGCATGTCGCCCCGGGTTGGCTTCACCTTGTAAAACTCGTTCACCAATGTCATCATGGCGGCGATAGCGGTATTGAACTTCATCTCCTCGATGTCCTCGGAGACCTTTTTGATGGTCCGGTGCAGCAGCGCCTCGGTGGCGGGGGTGACCTGGTCGCCGGTGGGGCCGGCCTCGGCCAGGGCCCAGACCCGGTCCAGGAACTTCTTGCAGCCCTTCACCGCGTTGTCGGACCAGGAGGCGGCCTTCTCAAAGTCGCCGATGAACATGGTGTAAAGGCGCATGGTGTCCGCGCCATAGTCCCGGACGATGTCGTCGGGATTGACCACGTTCCCAAGGGACTTGGACATCTTCACGCTGGGCCGCTCGGCCATCTCCCCGTACTTCTCCACCAGGTGGGCCCGGGCGGCCTTCTCGCTGCCGAACTGATCCACCAGCTCCTTCTGCTTTTCCGGGGACATGCAGCTGAAGCAGTGGGGGTTCTGGCCCAGGATCATGCCGTGGCTGGTGCGCTTGGCGTAGGGCTCCTTGGTGGGCACCACGCCGATGTCGTAGAGGAATTTATGCCAGAAGCGGGAATACAGCAGATGCAGCGTGGTGTGCTCCATGCCGCCGTTGTACCAGTCCACTGGGGACCAGTAATCCAGCGCCTCCTTAGAGGCCAGGGCCTTGTCGTTGTGGGGGTCCATGTACCGCAGGAAGTACCAGCTGGAGCCGGCCCACTGGGGCATGGTATCCGTCTCCCGCCGGGCGGGACCACCGCAGCAGGGGCAGGTGGTGTTGACCCAGTCGGTCATTTTGCTCAGCGGGCTCTCCCCGTCGTCGGTGGGCTCGTAGCTCTCCACATCCGGCAGCAGCAGGGGAAGCTGATCCTCCGGCAGGGGCTGCCAGCCGCACTTCTCGCACCAGACCATGGGGATCGGCTCGCCCCAATACCGCTGGCGGGAGAAGACCCAGTCCCGGAGCTTGAAATTCACCTGGGCGCGGCCAATGCCCTTTTCCTCCAGCCAACGGATGATCACGGGGATCGCCTCCCGGACGGTGAGACCGTTGAGGAATTCCGAGTTGACCAGGATACCGGTGTCGTCCTTGGCGGTAAAGGCGGCCTTCTGCACATCCTCGCCGCCGGAGACCACCTCGATGATCTCACAGCCGAATTTCTTGGCGAATTCCCAGTCCCGGTCGTCGTGGGCCGGCACGGCCATGATGGCGCCGGTGCCGTAGGACGCCAGCACGTAGTCGGATATGAAGATGGGTATCTGGCGTCCATTGACCGGGTTGACCGCCGCCACCCCGTCCAGGCACACGCCGGTCTTCTCTTTATTGAGCTCCGTCCGTTCCAGATCGCTCTTGGAGGCGGCGGCGTACTGGTAGGCCTGCACGTGGTTGGCGTTTTTCAAAAGGGGCATCCACTTTTTCACCAGCGCGTGCTCCGGGCTCAGGACCATATAGGTGGCGCCGAAGAGGGTGTCCGGCCGGGTGGTGAAGACCACGATGTCGTCGCCGGTGGTGGCCTTGAAGGTGACCTCCGCGCCGGTGGAACGGCCGATCCAGTTTTTCTGCTGGAGCTTGACCCGCTCGATGTAGTCCAGCTCGTCCAGATCGTCGATGAGCCGCTGGGCGTAGGCGGTGATGCGCAGCATCCACTGGCTCTTTTCCTTCTGGATGACCGGCGAGCCGCACCGCTCGCACACGCCCTCCACCACTTCCTCGTTGGCAAGCACGCACTTGCAGGAGGTGCACCAGTTCACCGGCATGGTGGCCTTGTAGGCCAGGCCCTTTTTCCACAGCTGCAGGAATATCCACTGGGTCCACTTATAGTATGTAGGATCCGTGGTATCCACCACCCGGTCCCAGTCAAAGCCAAAGCCCAGCATCTTCAGCTGCCGGGTGAAGTTGTCGATATTCTGCTTGGTGACCACGGCGGGGTGGATATGGTTTTTGATGGCGTAGTTCTCCGTGGGCAGGCCAAAGGCGTCGAACCCGATGGGGAACAGCACGTTATAACCGTCCATCCGCTTTTTGCGGGTAACGATGTCCATGGCGGTAAAGGGCCGGGGATGGCCCACATGCAGTCCCTGGCCGGAGGGATAGGGAAACTCGATCAGCCCGTAAAACTTCGGTCGGGGATCGCCGGTGACGGCGGCGTAGGGCTTTTCCTGCTCCCAGACGCCCTGCCACTTTTTCTCAATGCGCGCAAAATCGTATGCCATAGCGTTTATGCCTCTACAATCTCGTTGATATCCACGTCCAGAGCGTCGTTCCAGAGCCGTTCCAGGCTGTAAAATTCCCGGGCCTCCCGCTGGAAGATGTGCACCACCAGGCACCCGAAGTCCAGCAGCAGCCAGGTGCTGTTGCGGCTGCCCTCCCGCCGGAGCGGGGGCATGCCCGCCTCGGAAAGGCGCTTGTCCACCTCGTCGTACAAGGTGCGCACATGGGGCGTGGAGTTTGCGGTGCAGATGCAGAAATAGTCCGCCAGCACCGTCAGATCCGTGGTCTTCAAAAGGCGGATATCCGTGGCCTGCTTATCCGACAGGGCCTTCACCGCTAATTTTGCCGCTTCAAAAGGTTCCATTCTGTCCTCCTCTGTCATGAGCTTCTCAATTGCCGCTCTATTTGAGTCCATTTTAAACTGCTCGGCAGGAGTGAATCCCGCCGGCAGAAAGTCAAAAACCTGTCGCACAGCGGTTTTTGACTTTGACGCGCGGGAATGCCGCGCGGCTCGCCCTGACCAGGCTTCGCTGTAGACCGTCTATCCTAGTCCTGATCCGCTTCCGGCGTCCAGGCCACCGGCGGGACGCCTCTTTCTTTCAGCCGCTTCTCATAATACTGCTGGGCCGTGACCGTGTCCTCATGGGGCTGGCGGCCCTTCTCCCGGACCTCCGCCAGGCTCATCCGCAACGCCAGATCCATGGCCGCGTCCAGGTCCTCGTAAGCCGCCTGGCGCAGCTCGGCCAGGCCCGAAAAGCCGTGGCGGTTAGGCTCTATGTAGTCGGCCAGATATACGATCCGCTGCAGGTCCGTCATGGCGGGCCGGCCCGTGGTGTGCCAGCGGACCGCCTGGACGATATGCTCCGGGATGCCGAATCGCTCCGCCGCGAAAGGCCCGCCCGTCAGCGAATGCAGCAGCTTTTCGCTGGCCAGCTGGCACGCATCCGGTATGATACCATATTTTTCGCAAAGGCACAACTGCTCGTCATAGCTGCACTTTTTCGTGATGTCGTGGACGATGGCCGCCTCCGCCGCGTCGTCCACATCCACCCCCCAGCGCGCCGCCAGGGACCGGGCCTCCGCCTCCGTGCCCTGGACATGGGGCACACGGCCGGGCTTCAGATAGGCGTAAGCCTTCTCCCGCAGCCAGTCAAAGTCCGGCTTGGCGCCGTACAGCCGCTTTTGGATGATGTATCCGTACACGCTCTCCGGCACCAGCTCCCGGCCCCGCCGGGCCGGCAGCAGCGCCCGGACCTGGGTGGAGGATACCCGCACCGGCTCCCCGGAAAGCACATACACCGTGGCCCCGTACCGCTGCCGCAGCCGGGCCGCCGCCGCCTCGATCTCCCGCTCCCGGCCGGTCTCCCGGGCGAACACCGCCGCCGACGCCAGGGACAAGATCGTCTCCGGTTCGTGCCAGTCCTCCAAGGTCAGCAGCATGTCCGTGCCCATGAGGAATATGAGCTCCGCCGCCGGATACCGCTGGCGCAGCTGCCGCAGGGTGTCCGACGTATAGCTGGGACCGCTCCGTTCCAGCTCGACGTCCGACGCCTGGCAGCCGGGTATCTCCCCCGCCGCCAGCTCCGCCATGGCCAGCCGCTCCGCCGCCGGGGGACTGGCCTTGGAAAGGGCCTTGTGGGGCGGCTCCGCCGCCGGGATCAGCAGGATCTGGTCCGGCTCCAGGGCCGCAGCGGCTACCTGGACCGAGCGGATATGCCCGATGTGGGGCGGGTCGAAGCTTCCGCCATAAACAAGCACTTTCATCTTCACGCCTTTTTCACGCCTTCGGCAAAATTATTTTCGCCCCGTCCGGCCGCTTTTTATACAGCACGAACACCTTCCCGATCACCTGCACGCCCTCGGCCTGACAGGCCTCGCACAAAAGCTGCTGGGCCTCCCGGGCGGTATAGGGGCAGTTCTCCTGGACCCGGCCCTTCACCAGCTCCCGGGCGGCCAGGGCCTCCCGGGCCTGGACGGTCACCGGCTCGGTGACGCCTCCCTTGCCCACGTAGAGGATGGTCTCCTCCTTTTGGGCCAGGGACCGCAGATAGGCCCGCTGCTTACCGGTCAACATAGCTTTCCAGCTCCTTCCGAAACGCCGCCAGGGCCCGGGCCCGGTGGGAGATGCTGTTTTTCACCGCCGGACCAAGCTGGCCGAAGCTCTCATCATACCCCTCCGGGGCGAACACGGGGTCGTACCCGAAGCCCTCCGTCCCCGCCGGGGCGGTCAGGATCCGGCCCGGGCACTCCCCCCGGGCCCGGAGGATATCCCCACCCGGGAACACGCAGCAGATGCAGCTGACGAACTTTGCGCTCCGGTCCGCTTTGTCCCGCATCTGGTCCAGCAGGTATTCATACTTCTGCTGGTCCGTCCAGGCCTTGCCGCCTCCGTACCGGGCGGACAGGACCCCCGGCGCGCCGTCCAGCGCGTCCACGCACAGGCCCGAATCGTCCGCCACCGCCGGCAGGTCCGAGGCGGCGCAGATGGCCGACGCCTTCAAAAAGGCGTTTTCCTCAAAGGTATCGCCGGTCTCTGCCACGTCCAGATCGAAGCCCGCCTCCGCCTGGGAGACGATCTGGACCCCCAGCGGCTCCAATATCTCCCGGAACTCCCGGAGCTTGCCCCGGTTACCGGACGCCAGTATCAGTTTCATCGGACCATCGCCTCCGCAAATTCCCGGGCGTCGAAGTCCCGCAGATCGTCCACGCCCTCGCCGACGCCGGCCAGCTTCACAGGCACCCCCAGCCGCCGGGCGATGGAGAACACCACGCCCCCCTTGGCCGTGCCATCCAGCTTGGTCAGCACGATGCCGGTCACCCCGGCGGCCTTGGCGAACTGCTCCGCTTGGATGAGGCCGTTCTGGCCCGTGGTAGCGTCCAGCACCAGCAATATCTCCCGGTCGGCCCCGGGCAGCTCCCGGTCCACGATCCGGGTGAGCTTGGTAAGCTCGTTCATCAGGTTCTGTTTGTTGTGCAGCCGTCCGGCGGTGTCCACGATCACAAGATCGCTGCCCCTTGCCTTGGCGGCGCTGCAGGCGTCAAAGACCACCGCGCCGGGGTCGCCGCCTTCCCCGTGGCGGACGATGTCCGCCCCGGTGCGCTCCGCCCAGATACCCAGCTGCTCCGCCGCCGCGGCCCGGAACGTGTCCGCCGCGCACAGCAGCACCTTTTTCCCCTGGTCTGTGTACCGCTTGGCCAGCTTGCCGATGGTGGTGGTCTTGCCCACGCCGTTGACGCCCACCATCAGGATCACGGCGGGCTTGGTGTCCAATCGCAGCGCCGGGGAGCCGGCCGCCTCCATCTCCGCCGTCAGAATGTCCACCAGCTTTGCCTGGACCTGGTCGCCTTTCAGCTTCTTCTCCCGGCGCAGGGCCTCCACGGCGTCCTCCGCCGTCTCCACCCCCGCGTCGGCCAATATGAGCCGCTCCTCCAGCTCGTCCAGAAAGTCCTCGTCCACCCCCGAAAAGGCGGAAAACAGTCCCCCGAACAGACCCTTTTTCTTTTCCTTGAATAGTGCCATCGCTCGCAAATCTCCTTAGTTTTCCGCAGTTTTCTGGGCCTCGGCCAGATCCAGCTCGATGATGCGGGACACGCCCTTTTCCTGCATGGTGACCCCCAGCAGCACATCCGCCTTCTCCATGGTGCCCCGGCGGTGGGTTATGACCACGAATTGAGTCTTTTCCAGCCGGTGCAGGTACTCGGCGAAGCGCAGCACGTTTTCCTCGTCCAAAGCCGCCTCGATCTCGTCCATGACGCAAAAAGGCGTGGGCTTCAGCTTCAGGATGGAGAAGTACAGCGCGATGGCCACGAAGGCCTTCTCCCCGCCGGACAAAAGGCTGATGTTGCTGACCGCCTTGCCCGGAGGCTGGACCTTGATCTCGATGCCGCAATTGAGTACGTCGGCCTCGTCCTCCAGCCGCAGGCTGGCCCGGCCGCCGCCGAAAAGCTCCAAAAACGTGGAGCGGAAGCTTTCGTTGATGGCGTTGAACTCCCGGGTGAAGATCTCCTCCATCTGGCTGGTGATATCCCCGATGATGGTCAAAAGCTCGCTCTTGGCCTTGGCGATGTCGTCCCGCTGCTCGGTGAGGTAATCGTACCGCTCCCCTACCCGCTTGCTCTCTTCGATGGCCCCCAGGTTGGGGGTGCCCAGGTCCCGGATCTGCCGGCGCAGCTCCGCCACCCGGCGGTTGGCGGCCGTCAGGCTTTCAATGGGCTGCCGCTGAGCCTGGGCCGCGGAACGGGTCAGCTCGTAGTTGTCCCACAGCCGGTCGATGATCTGCTTTTCCTCCATCTCCGCCGCCAGGGTCTGCCGCTCGATGGATGCCACCAGCCGCTCCTGGGCCAACAGGGCCTCGTTCTGCCGCTGGGCGTCCTTGTCCGTCTGGGTGCGGGTGGCCTCCAGTTCCAGCTTCTGGCCGGTGATGGTCCGCAGCTTCTCCCGCATGGCCTCCGCCTGGTCCGCCAGCTCCCGGCCCCGGGCCTCGTTTTCCTCCATGGCCCGGTCGATGCCGTCGTTTTTCTTCTCATAGGCCGTCATCAGCGTGCGCCGCTGCTCGCCGCCCGCCGTCATGGCCGCCTTTACGTCCTCCAGCTGCTTCGCGCTGGTTGCTTTCGCATCCCGCTCCGCCTGCAGCGACGCTGCCTCCGCCTGGACCTGGGCCAGCTCCTGGCCCGCCACATCCATGTCGTACCGGGCGGCGGCCAGCTCCCGCTCGGCCTCTTCCAGAGCGGCGGTCCTCTCCTGCTGCCGCTTCAAAAGCCCCACCCGCTCCGTGCGCAGCCGGGTAAGCTCGTTGGCCCGGGAAATCACGCCGGTGCCCTTGGCCGCGCTGCCGCCGGTCATGGAGCCCCCCGCATGGATCATCTGCCCGTCCAGGGACACGATCCTAAATTGGTTTTTGTGCCGCCGGGCGATGTTCACCGCGTCGCCCAGGGTCTCCGCCACCACCGTTCGGCCCAGGAGATTTTCAAATATGTTCCGGTACCGGCTGTCGAATTCCACCAGCTCCAGGGCCAAGCCCAGACAGCCCTTCTCCCCCTGGGGGACCCGGTCCAGCACATTGCCCCGGATGGCGCTCAGGGGCAGGAAGGTGCCTCGGCCAGCGTCCCGCCGCTTCAAAAACTCGATGGCGGTCTTGCCGTCCTCGGGCTCGTCCACCACGATGTTCTGGGCCGCCGCGCCCAAAGCCGTCTCCACGGCCAGGGCGTACCGGTCGGCGGTGCGCACCAGATTGGCCACGGGACCGTGGATGCCGCGCAGGGCCCCGCCCCGGCTCTCCCGCATGACGGTCTTCACCGCCCGGTTGAAGCCCTCGTAGTCCTTTTCCATCTCCGTGAGCATGTTGATCCGTCCGTCCATGCTCCGGCCGTCCACCGTCAGGCGGGTCACCTCGTCCCGGAGGGCCGTCACCTTGCTCTCCCGGCCGGACATCTTCATCCGGTGGCCGTTGACGATGTTGGATAGCTGCTGGATCTTCCCGGCCAGCTCCCGGGACTGTTCCTCCGTCTCCGCCATGCGGGCCCGGAGGGCGCCGATCTGCTCGTCCAGGGCCTGGATACGGCCCTGGTCGGCGCTCATATCCGAGCGGAGGCGCTCCATGGCGTCCAGGTTGCTGCGCTTTTCCGAGGCCAGCACCGCCGCGGCCTGCTTGTTCTCGCCGATCTGGCTCTCCTTGTCGCTGAGCCGCTCCCGGACCGCCTCCATCTCCAGGTCCTTTTCCCGCATCTTCTCCGTGATGGACTCGCTGCGGCGGTAATTCTCCGTGACGCTGGAACGGACCTGCTCCAGCTCCGCCTTGGCCGCGTCAAAGCTGGCCTTGATGGCCTCGGTCTGGCCGGACAGCTTATCCAAACTCTCCATCCAGACGGAGACCTCCAGCCCTTTCAGCTCCCCCTGCAGGGACAGGTACTTCTCCGCCACCTGGGCCTGTTTGCGCAGGGGCGTCAGCTGCAGCTCCAGCTCGTCGATCTTGTCCCCCACCCGGACCAGGGCGTCGTCCGTGGCGGCCAGCTTCCGCTCCGCCTCCTCTTTCCGAAAGCGGAAGCGGGATATGCCCGCCGCCTGCTCGAATATCTCCCGCCGGTCCGTGCTCTTGGCGGAGACGATCTCCGCGATGCGGCCCTGGCCAATGATGGAATAGCCGTCCCGGCCCAGGCCTGTGTCCATCAAAAGCTCGTTCACGTCCCGGAGCCGGACCGATTCCTTGTTTATGTAGTATTCGCTGTCCCCGCTGCGGTAATACCGCCGGGAGATGGCAAGCTCGTCCGCGTCCACGGGAAAGATGCGGGCGGAATTGTCCAGCACCAGCGTCACCTGGGCAAAGCCCAGCTTGCCCCGCTTTTCCGTGCCGCCGAAGATCACGTCCTCCATCTTGCCGCCCCGGAGGGCCCGGGTCCGCTGCTCCCCCATGACCCAGAGGATGGCGTCGGAGATGTTGGACTTGCCGGACCCGTTGGGGCCCACGATCATGGTCACATCCTTGTCGAAGAGGATCGTCGTCTTGTCGGGAAAGGATTTGAATCCCTGTATCTCCAAGGCTTTTAAATACAAAATCTTATACCTCAGTGCCTGTTATCTGCATGTAAAAACACAAAATATAGTATACCCCAATCAGGGCCTCACGTCAACAAGAGAAACGCCCTGTCCCGCCGTTTCCGTCGCTTTGACGGCGAGGTCGGCCAGACCAAATTCCTCCCGCAGAGACGCGATGTTGCGCCGGTGCTGGCCGATCATGGCGGATACCCGCGCCGGGGCCACCCCCAGGGTCACATGGCTGCCCGGCGGAACGTCCCGCAAAAGCGCCGCCGCCTGCCGGCGCAGTATCTCCGAGCGGACCAGCTCCCCCAGGGCCGGGTGATAGGCCCCCGCCACCGCGCCCCCGGCTGACAGTTCATCCGTGGGATTCAGCCCCAGGCGGATGACGGGTATGCCCGCCGCCTCGAACATCGGCAAAATATCCGCGCATACCGCCACCGCGTCGGCCACGGTGTGCTCCCGATAGGTCCCGGCCCGCCACATGTCCTCCAGAGGCGTGTTTCTCACGATCACCGTGGGGTAGATGCGGACCCCGTCCGGAGCCAGACCGATCAGGTGCCGCGCCGTCTCCACATCCTTATCCCGGTCCGAGCCGGGCAGGCCGGTCATCATCTGCAAAATGAGCCGCAGTCCCGCTTTTTTCACCAGCCCCGCCGCCCGGACCGTGTCGGCGGCGGTATGGCCCCGGCCGGAGGCCGTCAGGACACCGTCGTCCATGGACTGGGCCCCCAGCTCCACGGTGGTCACCCCGTAGCCTTTCAGCATGGCGAGCCCCTCCGGGTCCACCGCGTCGGGCCGGGTGGAAAGACGGATGGAGGCCACCGTCCCGTCCGCCAGCCAGGGCTGGGCCGCTTCCAGCAGCTCCGCCTGCAGCGCCGGGCTCACCGCCGTGAAGCTGCCCCCGTAAAAGGCCAGCTCCAGGCCGGACCAGCCCCGGGCCTTCACGGCCTCCAGCGCCCTGGCCACATCAGCCCCGGATGCGGGCAAGGGGCTGCCGGAGATGCGCTTCTGGTCGCAGAAGACGCAGTCGTTCGGGCAGCCCCAATTTGGCACGAAGATGGGTATGATCCGCCTCCGGGCCATCAGTTTTTCAGCAGAGCCAGGGCGGCTCTGGCCGCCGCCTGCTCCGCTTCCTTTTTGCTCTTGCCCTCGCCGCTGGCGGTGGCCCCATCGTGGAGCAGCACGCTTGCGGTGAAGGTCTTGTTGTGGTCCGGGCCGGACTCGCCCACAATGGAGTACACCGGCGCGGCCCCGCCGGATCGCTGCAAAAGCTCCTGCAGCTGGGTCTTGTAGTCCGTCCGCACGGGCCGATGGCCCGCCAGCAGATCTTTCAGGATGCGCTCGTCGATGAACCGCTCCGCCGGCTCCAGGCCACCGTCCAGGTAGATGGCGGCGATGATGGCCTCCACGCAGTCCGCCAGAATGGACGTGCGGGTCCGGCCCCCGTTGCAACGCTCGTTCCGGCCCAGACGGATATAGCTGCCCAGGTCCAGAGCCAGGGCCACCTGGTGGAGGCTTGCCTCACACACCAGCTCAGCCCGCAGACGGGTCAGGCCCCCCTCCGGCATGTCCGGGTACAGTCGGCACAGATTTTTGGCCGCGCAGAAGCCCAGCACCGCGTCGCCCAGAAATTCCAGGCGCTCGTTGCTGCGGCGAAGCTGCGGCTGTTCGTTGGCGTAGGAGCTGTGGGTCAGAGCGTTTTCCAGGTAAGAGCGGTCGGTAAAGGTATATCCCAGCCGCTTTTCCAGCTGCTCCATTACTCCTCTGTGTGGGCGCTCACATAGGCGGCCAGGTCGCCGATGGTCCGCATCTGCTTCAGCTCCTCCTCGGGGATCTCGTCCAGGCCGAATTCGTCCTCCAACTCCACCACCAGCTCCACCACGTCCACGGAGTCGATGCCCATGTCGTCGATGAAAGAGGTGTTCTCGCTGAGCTGGTCCGGCTCCATGTCGAACTGCTCGCAAATCATGGCGATGATCTTGTCGTATACCATTTTTTAATCCTCCTTGGCTCTGTCGAGCTTCATAAATTCGATGTTATCCTCAATGGCCCCGGCCACATCCGCCTTGGCGCAGGCCACGGCCTGGCGCACCG
The DNA here is from genome assembly GCA_947628805.1 of uncultured Oscillospiraceae bacterium. GTDB lineage: Bacteria > Bacillota > Clostridia > Oscillospirales > Oscillospiraceae > CAJOIG01. The sequence continues at coordinate 57,048 of CANRBG010000004.1, forward strand.
CGTTGAATATGGCCCGTTCGTCCGAGCTTCCATGGGCCTTGATGACGGGCTTGCTGATGCCCAGAAGCGCGGTGCCCCCCACCTCGGAGGGGTCCAGCATGGCCTTCATGGCGTACAGGTCCTTTTTGATGAGCGCCGCGCCCAGCTTCGTCTTCAGGCTCTTATACAGCACGCCTTTCAGCTGGCCGAACATGAATTTGGAGGCCCCCTCCACGGTCTTGAGCATCACGTTGCCCCCAAAGCCGTCCGCCACCATCACGTCCATCTTGCCGGTGAAAAGATCGCTGCCCTCGGCGTTGCCGATGAAGTTGATGCGTCCCGCGTCCCCGGCCTGCCGCAAGAGGGCGAAAGCCGCTTTCTGGGTCTCGCCGCCCTTGGTGTCCTCGGTGCCCACGTTCAAAAGGGCCACCCGGGGGCTTTCGATCCCCAAAATGCGCTGGGCGTAGAACGAGCCCATGTAGGCGAATTGCAGCAGATACTCCGGCGTACACTCCACGTTGGCCCCGCAGTCGATGAGCACCACGCCCTTGCCCCCGTTGGGCAGCACAGGCCCCAGCGCGGCCCGGCGGATGCCCCGGACCCGCTTGACGAAAAGCGTCGCCCCGGTCAGAAGCGCCCCGGTGCTGCCAGCGGAGACCGTGGCGTCCCCCTTGCCGTCCCGCAGCATATTCAGGGCCACGGTCATGGACGAGTCCTTTTTCCGGCGGCAGGCCATGCTGGCCTCGTCGGTCATGGTCACCACCTCCGTGGCGTTGACCACCTGGATATGGGGCTCCTGTTCCGCCCCGCAGGCGGCGAGCTCCGCCCGCACATCCGCCTCCCGGCCCACCAGCACGATATCCGTGTCCAGCTCCCGAGCGGCCCGCACCGCGCCTTTGACCACTGCGGCGGGGGCATTGTCGCCTCCCATGGCGTCCAGTATGATCCTCATAGGCCCGCCCTCTCTCTTTCTATAATCTTCTCAAGCGCGGCCAGAGACCGCTCCGCTACCAGCAGGTTCCGCTCCCGCTTGTTGCGGATCCGCTCCCCCGCCGGCTCGATGATGCCGAAGTTCACGTTCATGGGCTGGAAATCCCCGCTGGCCGCCCCGCCGGAGACGTACAGCGCCAGCGCGCCGATGGCCGTGGTCCGGGGAAAGTCCAGGGGCGGCAGGCCGTGGAAGCGTCTGGCCGCCTCCAGCGCCGTCAGCATGCCGGAGGCGCAGCTCTCCACATACCCCTCCACGCCGGTCACCTGGCCGGCAAAGCCGATCCGAGGCTGCTCCCGCAGCCGGTAGTACCGGTCCAGCAGCTTGGGCCCGTTCAAAAACGTGTTGCGGTGCATCTTCCCATAGCGCAGATACTCCGCGTTCGCCAGGGCCGGGATCATGCCGAACACCCGCCGCTGCTCCGGGAACGTCAGGTGGGTCTGAAAGCCCACCAGATTGTACACCGTGCCCTCGTCGTTGTCCCGGCGAAGCTGCACCACGGCGTAGTAATTCTCCCCCGTCTCGGGGTTTCGCAGTCCCACAGGTTTCAAAGGCCCGTAGCGCAGGGTATCCCGGCCCCGGCGGGCCATGACCTCCACGGGCATGCAGCCCTCGAACACACCCTTGTCCTCAAAGCCGTGGACCGGGGCCTCCTTGGCGGCGGCCAGCTCCGTGACGAAAGCCTCGTACTGGTCCTTGTCCATGGGGCAGTTGATGTAGTCCGCCGTGCCCTTGCCGTAGCGGGAGCCGAACCAGGCCTTGGACATGTCGATGCTGTCAAAGGCGATCAGGGGCGCGGCAGCGTCGAAGAAATGGAGAAAGTCCGCGTCCCCGCAGGCCCGGGATATGGCGGGGATCAGCCCGTCACTTGTAAGGGGCCCGGTGGCGACGATGCACTCGCCGTCGGGAAAGTCCGTGACCTCCCCCTCCACGATCTCGATGTTGCTCTGGCTCCGGATGGCGTCGGTGATGGTCTGGGCGAAAGCCTCCCGGTCCACCGCCAGGGCGCCCCCCGCCGGGACCCGGTGCCGCTCCGCGCTCAGCATGATAAGGCTGTCCAGTCGGCGCAGCTCCTCCTTCAAAAGCCCCACCGCGTTGGCAAGATCGTCCCCCCGCAGGGAGTTGGAGCACACAAGCTCCGAAAAAAGCGGGGAGGTATGGGCCGGGGTCATCTTCTCCGGCTTCATCTCGTAAAGCCGGACCTTCATGCCCCGCTTCGCCAGCTGCCAGGCGGCCTCGCTGCCGGCCAGGCCCGCCCCTACAACAGAGATATCCGCCATCACGCGGTCCCTTTCTTCGCCGTCCGAGCCGCGCCGGTCTTTTTGGCAGCGGCCTTTTTGGCCGTGGTCTTTTTCGCCGCAGTCTTTCTGGCAGACGGCTTCTTCGAAGTCTGTCCAGCGTCCTCGCCCTCGGCGGAGGCAGAGGCACCGCCCGACCGGCGGTAGCGGTAGCCCCGCTTGTCCTCCGGCAGGAAGTTTTCGCATTCCTCGTTGATGCAGAAAGGCTTGCGCTGGCCCTTGCCCGCCAGCTTGAACATGGTCTTGCCGCAGGCCGGGCACACATCCTTGGTGGGCACGTCCCAGCTCATAAAGCCGCAGGCCGGGCCCTTTTCGCAGGCGTAATAGGTATAGCCCTTTTTGCTGGTGCGCTTGAAGATGCGGCTGCCGCACTTGGGGCAGCGGCCCGGCATCTCCACCACCAGGGGCATGGTGAAGCTGCACTCGGGGTAGCCCGGGCAGGCCAGAAACCGGCCGAACCGGCCGGACTTGACCACCAGGTTCCGCCCACAGTTGGGGCATATCTCCGCCGACACCTCGTCGGGGACCTTGATGCGGACCCCCTGCAGGGCGTCCTCCGCCGCGGTCAGGTCCTTTTCAAACCCGCCGTAGAAGTCGCTCAAAACCCCTTTCCAGTCGGCCTTGCCCTCCTCCACCTTGTCCAGGGTGTCCTCCATCCGGGCGGTGAATTTCACATCCACGATGTCGGGGAAGCGCTCCTCCATCAGCTCCGTCACGGTCTCGCCAAGGGGCGTTGGCTTCAGGTACTTGCCCTCCTTGACCACGTATTCCCGGGCAGTGATGGTGGTGATGGTGGGGGCGTAGGTGCTGGGCCGGCCGATGCCCTTTTCCTCCATGGCCCGGATCAGTGTGGCCTCGGAATACCGGGAGGGCGGGGCGGTGAAATGCTGCTCCGGGTCCAGCTTGGCCAGGGCCAGGCTCTGGCCCTCGGTCAGCTCAGGCAGAGGTTTCCTCCCGCCGTCCTCCTCCGCCTCGTCCTCGTCCCGGTTTTCCTCGTACACCGCCGTGTAGCCGGGGAAAGCGATCTTGGAGTGGTAGGCCCGGAACACATAGCCCTCGCACGCCGCGTCGGCGGTGATGTTGTCGTAGACCGCGTTTGCCATCTGGCTGGCGGTGAAGCGGCCCCAGATGAGCCGATACAGCCGGTACTGCTCCCCGGTCAGGCTCTTTTTCACCTGCTCCGGAGTCAGGCTGGGGATGCTGGGCCGGATGGCCTCATGGGCGTCCTGGGCGTTGGAGCCGGTCTTGTACCGGCGGGGCTTGCCGTAGTAATATTCCTCCCCATAGTGGCCTCGGATGAACTGGGCCGCCGCGGCCAGCGCGTCCTCGGAAAGGCGCAGGGAATCGGTACGCATGTAGGTGATCAGGCCCACGGAGCCCTCGCCTTCTATCTCCACACCCTCGTAAAGCTGCTGGGCGATGGACATGGTCCGACGGGGGGTCATGCCCAGGCGTCGGCTGGCCTCCTGCTGCAGGGTGGAGGTGATGAAAGGGGGCGAGGGGCTGCGCTTTTTGGTGCCGTGGGTCACAGCGGCCACCGTGAAGGGCTTACCCTTCACGGCCTCCGTCACGGCGTTGACCTCGGCCTCGCTGCGCAGATCCATCTTCTTGCCGCCGGCCCCGTGGAACAGGGCCTGGAAGCTCTCGTCCTTCTCCGTTTTCAGCGTGGCGGTCAGATGCCAGAATTCCTCCGGCTGGAACGCCTCGATCTCCCGCTCCCGGTCCAGGACCATCCGGGTAGCCACGGACTGGACCCGGCCCGCCGACAGGCCCTTGCGGATCTTCCGCCACAGCAGGGGACTCAGCTTATAGCCCACGATCCGGTCCAGGATGCGCCGGGCCTGCTGGGCGTCCACCAGGTCCTGGTCGATATCCCGGGGATGGGCGATGCCCTCCTTGACCACGTTTTTCGTGATCTCGTTGAAGGTCACCCGCCGGGCCTTTTCGTCCGGGATGTCCAAAAGCTCTTTCAGATGCCAGGAGATGGCCTCGCCCTCCCGGTCCGGGTCTGTCGCCAGATACACGGCGTCCGCCTTTTTGGACGCCTTGCGCAGCTTGTCGATCACGTCCTCCCGGCCCTTTACGGGCTGGTAGTCCGGCTCGAAGCCGTGCTCGATATCCACGCCCATGGTGCTCTTGGGCAGGTCCCGCAGGTGACCCATGGAGGCCACCACCTTATATCCCCCGCCCAGATACCGCTCGATGGTCTTGGCCTTGGCCGGGGACTCCACTATAACAAGATCCGTCTTTGCTGCTGCCATGGTCTGCCTCACTTACTCATTTTTTGCGGGTGTACCGCTTGCCCGCTCCCTGGGCCACCCAGCCCGAGATCTGGAGCATGGTCAGCGCGGCCAGCGCCGCCGGCGCGGGCAGTCCCGCCGCGGAGATGATATCATCCGCGTGCATATCCCGCTCCGTCATGACGGCCAGCACCCGCCGCTGGTCGGCGGGCATGTCCGGAGGTATATCCTCCCACCTGTCCGTGGGGTCAATATAAACTATGTCCTTTGGCTTGTCAATCCTTTTTTTAATATGTATATCCGTCGGTTCCCGGCGCAAAAGGTCTGTCCGCCTCTCATAAGCGCGCAAAACGTCGGTCCCGGACGTAACAGGCGCGGCGCCCTGGGCAATGAGCTCGTTGCAGCCGGCGCTGGCGTAGCTGTCCGCGTTGCCGGGCACGGCGAACACGTCCCGGCCCTGCTCCAGGGCAAAATCGGCGGTGGTCCGGGCGCCGCTTTTGCGGGCCGCCTCCGTCACCACCACGCCAAGAGAAAGGCCCGTGATGATGCGGTTGCGGGCCACGAAGCTGCCCTGGAAGGTCCTGGCCCCCGGCGGATACTCGCTGACCAGCGCGCCGTTCGCCGCCACCGCCTCGAAAAGCCGGGCGTTGGACCGGGGATACACCTTGTCGATGGTGGTGCCCAGCACGCCCACAGTGACGCCGCCGGCCCGGAGCGCGCCCTCCATGGCCGCCCCGTCGCACCCGGCCGCCAGGCCCGACACCACCACGCCGCCGCCTTTGGCAATGTCCCGACCGATACGGTCCGACATCTTGAGCCCGTATGGAGTGGCGTGGCGGGTGCCCACCACCGCCACCAGCAGGCTCTCGTCCACCGCCGGCAGCCGGCCTTTCACATACAGCGCCGCAGGCGGGTCGGCGATCTGCCGCAGCCGCTCCGGGTAGGTGGCGTCCTGGATCGTGATGATGTCCACGCCGTTTTCCCCGCACCAGGCCAGGGCCCGGGAGGCCGTCTCCATGCTCTTGTCCAGGAGGGCCCTGATCTCGCCGGTCTGCAGGTGCAGTCCCGCCGCCTCCAGCTGGTCCCGGTCCGCGAAAAACACTGCCTCCGGCCCGCCCAGGATCTCCGCCAGCTTCCACTTGGCATAGGGCCGCACGGTGGTCAGGCCGCTCAGCCACACCCAATACTTCAGCTTAGCCATTTTCTCGCCCCATCTCTCCCCGCACCATCTCCCACAAGGCGCCGTATTTTTCCCGGGCTTTCCGCCCGCGAAAAACGTCGCTTCGCTCCCCGGGCACAGCCCGGCGGACGCCGATCCCATTCGAGGCGGGCTCCCGCCCCCTCGAGCTCCCCCTGCATATCCGGGTCATATATCCCCTCTCACCATTTCCCACATGACGATAGCCGCCGCCACGCCGGCGTTCAGGCTTTCCGTCCGAGGCCCCATGGGGATGCGGCAGGTGCCGGCGCATTTTTCCAAAAGCGCCGCCGTCAGTCCCTTTCCCTCGTTGCCCACGGCCACCGCCAGGGGCTCCCGAGGCAGGTCCCGCACGTCCAGGCCCCCCGGGGCCAACGCCGCCCCATACAGGGGCAGGCCCCGCAGCACGTCCTTCAGTCCCGCCAAGTCCGTCTTGACCACGCTCTGGCGGAATATGGCCCCCATGGAGGCCCGGACCGTCTTGGGGTTATAGGGGTCCGCGCAGGACCCGCACAGCACCACAAGGTCCATGCCGAAGGCGTCCGCCGTGCGCAGGACCGTGCCCACGTTGCCCGGGTCCTGGACGTTTTCCAGCACGATGACCCGCCTGAGCTTCTCCGCCGGGGGGATGGGCCGCACCTTCACGGTGAACACCGGTCCCGGGGCGTTTTGCAAGGGCGAGACGGCCTTTAATATCTCCGGCGTCACCAGCCGAACCGGCAGGTCCGCCAGCTCTTCCGTGGACAGCACGCAGCCGATCTCCGCCCCGGAGGCCACCGCCTCCGCCAGCAGCGTCGCGCCGGCGCACACGTACTCCCCCGTGGCCTGCCGGGTCTTGCCCCCGTCGGACGCTAGGGCGATAAAACGCTTTATGAGCTCGTTTTGCCGGGACCGTATCGCTTCCATCGCTCGTTCCTCTCCTTACTTCCCCCGGCCGGTGCGGAAGGCCGGCAGGGCCGCGATGCCCTGCTCCGTCACGGGGCGAATCCACTTGCCGGAATAGAGATGCCGCTGCATGAGCACATAGCGGATGGGCTCGTCGATGTAGCAGCACAGGAAAATGGCCCAGTAGGGCAGCTTCAGCCAAAAGCCGCTGGCCAGCACGCAGGGCAGCACCATAAAGTACATGAACACGATCTCCAGCACCGTGCCGGTCACCGCGTCGCCGCTGGCCCGGTAGGTGTCGTTTTGTATCCAATTGCCCATGCGGATCACCGATACGGCGATGTAGATGCTCAAAAGCCGCACCCCGGCCGTATAGGAGGCCCCGGACAGGCTCATGCCCGTCAGGATGGGCCGCCGCAATGCCAGCACGGCCAGCCCCACCGTCAGGATGAAGCCGCTGCACAGATACACCAGCCGCTTGGCCCGCTCAAAAGCCGTGTCCAGCTCCCCCGCGCCCACGCAGGTGCCCACCAGCACCGACGCCGCGCTGGAAAAGCCCGCGAAAAAGCCGATGATCAGCCCCTCCAACGTCCGGAACACCGCCAGCGCCGCGATCACCTGCTCCGGCTGCCGGCCCAATGTCACGTTGATCACCATGTTCCCCACGCCGATCAGCACCTCGTTGCACAAAATGGGGAAGCACTTGACGAAGTAGGTTTTCAACTGCTGTCCCGTCCAGCGGAAGTGGGCCCTAAAGTGGAACAGATACGGATACTTCACCGCCCGGCCCATCAGGTACACTGCCAGCACGTTCACCCCCGCCGCGCAGGTGGTGGCTAGGGCCGCCCCCCGGATGCCCATGGCGGGCGCGCCCAGATGGCCGTAGATGAACACCCAGTTCAGAAAGATGTTGGTCCCCACCGACGCCACGGAGGCGGCCATGGGGATGCGCACCCGCTCCGTGGACCGCAGCAGGCTGCTCATGGCCACGGAGAACACCTGCAAAATATAGGCCGCGCCCACGATGCGCAGATACTGCACGCCGATGCGCTGGATCTCCCGCTTGTCCGTGTAAAGGCCCATCACCGCCTCCGGGGCGAAGGCCGCCAGGCACCCGAACACCGTTGCCACGGTCATCATGCAGGCCAGGGTCATGCCGTAGGACCGGTCGATGCCGTCATCGTCCCCGGCCCCCCAGTACTGGGCGATGAACAGCATGCCCCCGCCCACGAACCCCCAGTAGCCGGAGAACATCAGCGACGAGAACTGAGCACACAAACCCAGAGCCCCCACGGACAGTTCCCCCAGGGGGGCCACCATCATGGTGTCCACCATGCTGGCCGTGGTGGTCAGCAGGTTCTGCAGGGCCACCGGGATGCCCAGGGCCGCCAGTTTTTTCAAAAAGGGTCCCCACGCAAAGGGGTTTTTGATACGTTCCGTTTTTGTCATACCCTCACACCGAAAAACGCCCATCGGAAACCCGCGCTTCCGATGGGCGCCATATTCTTCAATCCGTTGGTTTCATGGTGGGGAACAATATCACGTCCCGGATGGTGTCCACCCCGGCCAGGAGCATCACCGCCCGGTCGATGCCCACGCCCAGGCCGCCGGTGGGCGGCATGCCGTACTCCAAGGCCTCGCAGTAGTCCACATCCATGTCGCTGGCCTCGTCGTCCCCCTTGGCTTTCAGGGCCATCTGGGCCTGGAACCGCAGCCGCTGGTCCAGAGGATCGTTCAGCTCCGAGAAGGCGTTGCCCATCTCGCAGGCGTTGATGAAGGCCTCGAACCGCTCCGTCAGCCGCCCGTCGGCGGGGCTCCGCTTGGCAAGGGGCGACACCTCCACCGGGTACATGGTGATAAACGTGGGCTGGATCAGCTTTTCCTCCACCTTCTGGTCGAAGGTCTCATACAGTGCCACACCCCAGGTGGGCTCCTTGCCGTCCATATCCACCCCGGCGGCCTTGGCCGCCGCCACGGCCTCGCCATCGTCGGAAATGGCGCCGAAATCCACCCCGGCGTATTCCTTCACGGCCTCGATCATGGTTAATCTGCGCCAGCCGGGACTCATGTCGATCTCGCTGCCGCCCCAGGTGAGTTGATAGGTGCCCCGCAGCTTGATGGCCGCAGAGGACAGCATCCCCTCCACATAGTCCATCATGGTCTCGAAGTTGGCATAGCTCTCGTACATCTCCAGGGTGGTGAACTCCGGGTTGTGCTTGGTGTCCATGCCCTCGTTGCGGAAGATGCGGCCGATCTCATAGACCCGCTCCATGCCCCCCACGATGAGCCGCTTCAAATTCAGCTCCGTGGCGATGCGCATGTACATGTCCAGGTCCAGGGTGTTGTGGTGGGTCACAAAGGGCCGGGCTGTGGCGCCCCCCTGGATGGTGCCCAGCACCGGGGTCTCCACCTCCAGATAGCCCCGCTGGTCCAGGTACTGGCGGATGTGGCTGATGAACCGGGTCCGCAGCTCGAATACCCGCCGGGACTGCTCGTTGGTGATCAGGTCCAGATACCGGCGGCGGTACCGCTGGTCCGTATCCGTCAGGCCGTGGAACTTCTCCGGCAGGGGGCGCAGGCTCTTCGAAAGCAGCCGGATCTCTTTTACATGCACGGATATGGCCTCCGTGCGGGTCTTGAATACGAAGCCGGATGCCCCTACGATGTCGCCCACGTCCCAGCTCTTGACCTCCGCCAGGCCCTCCGGGCCCAGCTCGTTCACGCTGACGTAAAGCTGGATCCGGCCCCGGTCGTCGGCCAGGTCCATGAAGCCGGCCTTGCCCTGCACGCGCTTGGCCATGATCCGCCCGGCCACCCGCACGTCCTGGTTTTCCAGGGCGTCATAGTCGTCTTTGATCTGCTGGGAGAAGTGGGTGCGGGTGAATTTGGTGATCTGGTAGGGGTCGCGGCCTGCGTCCTGGAGCTTAAAAAGCTTCTCCCGGCGCACGCGCATCTCGTCGGACAGGCCCTCCGGCTCCGTCCGGTACCCCGGCGCGTATTGGAACATGGTCAAACTTCCTTCCTTTGTATGTCTTTAGAACGTGACGTTCAGGATCTCGAATCGCAGCTCGCCGGCGGGGGCCTCCACGGTGACGGTCTCGCCGATCCGGTGGCCGATCAGGCCCTTGCCGAAGGGCGAGTCGTCGGAGATGCGCCCGGCCATGGGGTTGGCCTCCTGGCTGCCCACGATCTGGTACTCCGTCTGCTCGTTCATCTCCAGATCCAGCACCGTGACCCGACTGCCGATGCCCACCACGCCGGCCCGGTGGGTGTGCTCCACGATCTCCGCATTCTCCAGCAGGTTTTTCAGCTCCGCGATCTTGGAATACAGCTTGCCCTGCTCGGTCTTGGCCTCGTCGTACTCGCTGTTCTCCGACAGGTCGCCATAGCTCCGGGCCTCCTTGATCAGCTCGGAGACCTCCTTCTCCCGAACGGTCTGCAGATACTCCAGCTCCTTCTGGATCTCCTCATACCGCTCACGGCTCATCTTATACCTGGTGTCCGCCATGCTCTTGCCTCCCTCATGATGATTGATCCGCGAATATTGATTATTATAGTTATCCAGGCCCTGCCTGTCAAGCGTCCAAAAGCCCCAGTGCCGCCTGTATCTGCGGGTCGTCCTCCGGCTCCAGCCGGCCGGCCGCGTACAGCATCTGCTCTTCCTCGGTAAGGGCCGCCTCCGCGTCCGGGTCCAGGCCTCCCTCTTCGTACAGGTCCGTCCGGTCGGGGGTCAGATAGGTGTAGTGGGAGATGTGCACCGCGCTGCCGTCCCACAGGGAATAAGTCACCTGACTGCGGGCCTTGCCCGTGGTGGGCTGGCCGGCGATCTTCGCCCAGTCATAGTCCCGCAGGGCCGCGGCGAAAAACTCCGCCGCGCTGTAGCTCTCGGAATTGACCACCACCGACATGGGCAGCTCCACGCATACAGAGTCAGACTTCTCCACGTGCTCCCGGCCGTGCTTATCCGCCCGGATGAACAGCTCTCCCTCTGGCAGCAGCCGGTCCAGGATGGTCACCATCTCCGTCACCTGCCCGCCCGGGTTATCCCGCACGTCGAACACGAAGCTGTCCGCTCCCTGCTCCAGCAGCGCGTCCACCGCCGCCACAGATTCCTCTCCCGCCCCCTGGCGGAAGTTGGTGATCTTCACATAGCCGATATGGCCCTCCAGCAGCTCATAGGACACGGGGCTGGTGTAGATGGTCTCGCAGGACACGGAGACGTCCTCTTCGGTCCCGTCGGTGTGCCGGACCGTGACCAGGGCGTCCTTGCCGTAGTCCGCCTGGATCAGGGCCCGCAGATCGTCGGTGGTTCCGCCGGCCACGGACACCCCGTCCACCGCCAGGATCACGTCCCCCGCCACCAGGCCCGCCCGGTCCGCGGGACCGTCCTTATTGGTGATCTCGATCACAAAGCCCTCGGTGGTATCGTCCGCCCGGACGGTCACACCGATGCCCTGGTACAGGTTGGCGGAATAGTCCTGGTAGGCGTCATACCCCTCGGCGTTCATGTAGTAGCTCCAGTCGTCGTCGATGGAGTCCACCGCCATGGCCAGGGCCGCGTCCGTGGCCTCGTCCAGGTCGTAGTCCCCCACGAACTGGGTGGCGATGATGCGCATGACCGCGGCGAACTTGGCCGCCCGGCCAAAGCCCTTGAAGCCGCCGAAGCCCAGTATCACGATCACCAGCGCGGCCAGCGCGCCCGCGACCGCGCATAAAAGCCCCTTGCCGGAGCCCTTTCCTTTCCATGCCATATCTGCCAAAGCCCCCTAAAAAACCGGGCGACGTCGGTCGCCCGGTCCGCAGGTATCGATCCAATATCAATAATAGACAAAGCTCATGGGGTCCAAAGAACCGCTGGTGGTGCGGACCTCAAAGTGCAGGTGCGGCCCCGTGACCCGGCCGGTAGCGCCCACCAGGCCGATGACCTGGCCCTGGCTCACGGACTGTCCGTAAGAGACGGAGATGGACGACATGTGCGCATACAGCGTAGTATACCCGTTGCCGTGGCTGATCATGACACAGTTGCCGTATCCGCCGCTCTCCTTGGCCATGATGACCGTGCCGCCTGCGGCGGCGTAGATGCTGGAGCCATAACTGGCGCCGATGTCGATGCCGTCATGGAACGTGGACTGGCCCGTGACGGGATGGACGGGCCGGGGCCCGTAGTAGTCGGTCAGATACCGGGTATAGCTGGGCCAAATCATCCAGGCCCCGCTGCCGGAGGAACCGCTGCCCTCGCTGCTGCCGCCGCCCTCGTCGGCGCTTCCCTCGTCGGCGCTTCCCTCGTCAGCGGCGCCGTCGCCAGCGCTGTCGGTCCCGCCGTCCTCGCTGGGGGGCGCCTGCTGCTGGGCGGCCTGCTCAGCGGCCTGCTGGGCCGCCAGAGCCGCCATGCGGGCGGCCTCCTCCCGGGCCTTGGCCTCCGCCAGCTCCGTCTCCTTCTGGATGATCAGCGACTGGATCTCCGCCTGGGTCTGCTCTTCCTGGGCCAGGATCTCCTCATAGTCCTCCGCGCTCTGCTCCATCTGGGCGATCAGCGCGCAGGCCGCCTCGATGTCCGTCTGCAGCTGGGCCTGCTTGGTCACCAGCTCCTGCCGGCGGGCGTCGTTCTCCGTGAACATGGTCATGGCCTGGGCCTCCAGCGTCTCTACTCGCTGGCGGGCGGCGATGTACTCCTCCTCCAGGCTCTCGTCATAGTTCATGATCTCACTGACCAGGTCCAGCCGGGTCAGCAGATCCGCAAGGCTGGTGGCGTTGAACAGCACGTCCATATAACCCGCGTCGGTCTTTTCCTCCATGGCGCGCACACGGGCCAGGAACCGCTCCCGCTGGTACGCCTCCTCCTCCCGGGCGTCGGTCAGATCCTCCTGCATGTTGGCGATCAGGTTGTCGATGATCGTTATCTGCTCCTGGATCACGTTCAGCTCCTCCTGGGCCAGCTGGTTGCGCCGGTCCAGGTATTGCTTCTTCTCCAGGGTGTTGGCCTTTTCATAGTCCAGGCTGTCTATCTCCGCCTGGATGTCGTCCATGCGGGACTGTATCTCGCTCTGGCGGCTGGTCAGGCCATATATCTCCGACTGGATCTCGTCGCTGGAGGCGGCCCACGCCGACGGGGCGATCACCATGATGGAGATGGACAGCAGCATCAACACTGCCAGGATGATGCACACCGCCTGGATGAACAGTTTCCGTTTTTTCATGGGTACCTCCTTTGCAGGGAGCAGGCTGCGACTTGGAGAGGGCCGCAGCCTTTATGTGGATTTTTATCGAGCGCCTTTCCGACGGCGTTTACACTTCCAGGTAATTGCGGATGGCGATGGAGCTGCCGAACACGCCCACCACCAGGCCCACGCCCAAGAATATGGCCATCACCGGACCGCTGACCGTGTCAAAGGGGATCACGGTGATCAACCGGCCCAGCATGCCGGTCATGATCTTGTTGGCCACCACGTCGTAGATGCCCCACTGGATCACGAAAGCCAAAAAGCCGCCCAGCAGGCCAAGTACCAGCCCCTCCACCACGAAGGGGAAGCGGATGAAGCCGTTGGACGCGCCCACCATCTTCATGATGGCGATCTCGTCCCGGCGGCTCAGGGTGGCCAGCTTCACGGTGTTGGACATGATGAACACGCACACCAGCACCAGCACCACGATCAGGATCACGCTCACCGCACTGATCACGTTTCGCACGTTCACCAGCGCGTCCGCCACCTCCACATGGGCGCTGATATCCGCCACGCCGATGATCTGGCTCAGCTGATCCAGCGTCTCGTCCATCAGGGAGATGTCGTCAAAGTAGATTATGTACCGGTCCCGGAGGATGCTGGAATCCACGTCCTGGAACAGGGTCTGGTCCTGGAACTGGGAGGCGTAGGACTCCATGGCCTGCTCCCGGGGGACGAATTCGCAGCTTTTCACGTTGTCCAGATACTCGATCTCTGTCTGCAGGCCCCGGGCCTCCTCGTCCGTGAAAGTCTCCTCCACGTAGGCCACCACCTCGATCTGGCTCTCCACCTCGTCCAGGATGCCGCCGATGTTCACGCCGATCAGGGTGAAGCTGCCCATGATCACCAGGCAGGCCACTACAATGGTCACCGACGCGAAGGACATGAATCCGTGGGTCCCTATGCTCTTGAATCCCTCTTTGATGAGGTAGCCTAATTTATTGGATCTCATAGCTGTAATACCCATCCATTCCGTCGGAGACGACCTGACCCTCGTCGATGGCGATGACACGCTTGGAAAAGGAATTGACCAGCTCCTTTTCGTGGGTCACCACCAGCACCGTGGTGCCGGACTCGTTGTCGTTGATGCGTTCCATCAGCAGCATCAGCTCCAGGCTCCTCGCCGGGTCCAGGTTGCCCGTGGGCTCGTCCGCGATCAGAAGCTGGGGGCTGTTCACGATGGCCCGGGCCACCGCCACGCGCTGCTGCTCGCCGCCGGATACCTCCCGGGGATAGCGGCGCTCGCACCCCTGCAGGCCCACCAGCTCCAGCACATAAGGCACACGCTGGCGGATATCCCGGTTGGACGCGCCCACCACGTGCATGGCGAAAGCCACGTTGTCGTAGATGGTCTTGTCCTCGATCAGCCGGAAATCCTGGAAGATGACGCCCACCGTTCGGCGCATCATGGGCAGCTTCCGCCGCCGCATGTGCCGCAGGTCATAGCCGTTCACGTTCAGGTTGCCGGCGTCCGCCATCACCTCGCCGGTGATCAGCTTGATGATGGACGTCTTGCCGCTGCCGGACGGGCCCACCAGAAACACGAACTCCCCGTCGTCGATGGAGAAGGTCATATCGTCTATGGCGGGGAAATCCCCGCCGGGATAGGTCATGGATACGTTCTCAAATAGGACCATGGAACGGAGCCTCCGAAACGATCAGTAACGCGTGTTCTGCGAGTCCAGATACTGCTTGACCATCAGCGCCACCTTGAACACGATGGCGTGGTCGAACTCCCGCAGGTCAAGGCCGGTGAGCTTCTTGATCTTCTCAAGCCGGTACACCAGGGTATTGCGGTGCACGAACAGCTTCCGGCTGGTCTCCGACACGTTCAGGTTGTTCTCGAAAAACTTGTTGATGGTGTACAGGGTCTCCTGGTCCAGGCTCTCGATGGGGCTCTTCTTAAAGACCTCCGCCAGGAACATCTCGCACAGAGTCGTGGGCAGCTGGTAGATGATACGCCCGATGCCCAGGCTCTCGTAGCTTATGACCGTCTGGTCGTTTTCAAAGACCTTGCCCACCTCGATGGCCGTCTGGGCCTCCTTGTAGCGGTCGGCCAACTCCCGCAGGTGCAGCACCGGGGACCCGATGCCCACCACCGAGTGGATGCCCATGTCCTGCTCCAGGCTGTGCTGGATCTGCTGAGCGGTCCGCTCCAGCTCCGCCGCGTCGAAGCCAGGCTGCAGCTCCCGGATCACCACCACGTCCGTCTCGCTCATGGACAGGACAAAGTCCTTGTCCCGGGAGGGGAACAGGTTCTGCAGATACTCCAGCACCGCCATCTCCGCCCCGGCGTTCTGGCGCACTACGAACACGCCCCGGGGCATCTCCGCGTTGAAGCCCAGCTCCTTGGCCCGGACGTACACGTCCCCGGGCAGGATGTTGTCGGAGATGATATTCTTCACAAAGGTTGTGGTGTCGTGCTTGTCGTCATAGCTGCTCTTGGCCTCGGCCAGCGCTACGGAGACCAGGATGCAGATGCTTCGGGCCGTCTCGTCCTGGCCGTCCACGAAAGCGATATACGTGCCCCGGCCGCCGGCGCCGATCACCCGACAGGTGCGTCCCGCAGCCACGAACAGGTCTGTTCCCGCCTCCTGGGCAGCCAGATGGATCTCCCCGATGGAAAAGCCCATCAGCGAAAGATCGCTGCTGGCGATCACATTCCCCTGCTCGTCCACCACGCCGAAGCAGCGCTTGCTGGCGTCCTTCATCTGCAGGATCACGCTTTGGAAAATTCGGCTCGACATATCATTACCCCCACAATTTACATACAATTATTGTAAATCATTTGCTGTCATTTTGCAATAGAAACAGGCCAAAAAATTGTGAACTTTTTCACCTTATTTCGGAATCATTCCCAATTTGAACAAATTTTGGTAAGCAAATTAGATAAATTTATAAAAACACCTGTCAATTTCTCCCTGCTCCAGCCGTTTGAAAGCCCCCAAAGCCAGACTTTCATCCAGCTCCAGCGCGCCGATCCGCACCCGGCGCATGGTCTCGATCCGCCGCCCGCAGGCGGCCAGCAGATTTTTTACCTCGTGGTATTTTCCCTCCGTGACCGTCACGAGCCCCCGGTGGGGGTCCGCGCTGTCGATGTCCAGCTTTGCCGGGCGGTACGCCGTGCCGTCGGTCCACGTGACCCCGGCGGCCAGCCTGGCGGCGTCCGCCGCCGTCAGGGGCCCGTCAACGTATATCTCATAGGTCTTTTCGATTTCAGCCCGGGGCGCGGTGATCCGGTGGGCGAAGGCCCCGTCGTCCGTCAGCAATAGCAGCCCCGTCACGTCCGCGTCCAGCCGGCCCACGGGAAACAAGCCCCGGGCCCGCAAATGCCGGGGCAGCAGCCCCGTCACCGCCGGATATGCCCCGTCCTCGGTGGCGCAGATTGTATCCGCAGGCTTATTCATCATGTAGTACACATGCTCCGCCCCGTCCACAAACTCGCCCCCGGCCAGGATGGCCGCAGCCCGGCTCACCTTTTCCTCCGGCCGCCGGACGGTCCGTCCGTCCACGGTCACGGCCCCGGCCAGGATGGCCGCCCGGGCCTGGGAGCGGGTGTACAGGCCGGAGCCGGCCAATATCTTGTCGAGCCGCTCATTCATCATTCATACGTTCCTCCCCGGGCGCATAGGCTTTACCATGAAAAAGTGGATCACACCAAAGACACGCACGTTTCTGATCGTCCTGGCCGTGCTGGCGTTCATCGCCGTGCTGCTCATCGCTGGGTGCGACATAGGCGGCGTGAAGCTGTTGGCCCGGGACGCGGCCTCCACCACCGAAAAGCGGATCGGCTATCTGGCCGACTGCGGCTGGGAAGCGGACCCCGCCACCGAACAGGCCCAGCAGATCCTCATCCCCGATCATTTCACCGCCGTCTACGAGAAGTACAACCAGCTCCAGCGGCAGCAGGGCTTCGACCTGAGCAAATACGCCGGACGCAACTGCGTACTGTACACCTACTCGGTGGTGAACTATCCAGACAAGGAGCAGACCGTCATTGCGGACCTGTATGTGTACAAAAACCAGGTCATCGGCGGCGACGTGCACTCCACCAATCTGAACGGCTTCATGATCGGGCTCAGGTGACGCCAAAGGGCGCTCCGTGGCGGAAATGAATAAAACTCCCGCAGCAATGCTGCGGGAGTTTTATTATCGGATCTTACTCCTCGACCTCGATGACGACGCCGGAGCCCACGGTACGGCCACCCTCACGGATAGCGAAACGCAGGCCGACCTCGATGGCGATCGGGGTGATCAGTTCCACGTTCATGTCCACGTTGTCGCCGGGCATGCACATCTCAACGCCCTCGGGCAGGTTGATGACGCCGGTCACGTCGGTGGTACGGAAGTAGAACTGGGGACGATAGTTGTTGAAGAACGGGGTGTGACGGCCGCCCTCTTCCTTGCTGAGGACGTACACCTGGCCCTTGAACTTGGTGTGGGGATGGATGCTCTTGGGAGCAGCCAGCACCTGACCACGGACGACGGCCTTCTT
>CANRBG010000005.1 GCA_947628805.1 uncultured Oscillospiraceae bacterium
GCATACCAGGGCGGCGGGAACGATGAGCCGGTGACGGACGAGTATTACAACGCCCTGGAGGCCGTGGAGTATGAGGGTCGCACGGAGAACGACGGCTCATTCATGTTTCCCAAGGCGGAGACCGCTATGAACTCGCCGACCTTCAGCGGCCCGGCCTATGTGTCCACGCTTTTGGGCTCTGACAATGTGGCCGGCGCGCCCAGCCTGCACTATGTTGTGTTTGAGCCCGGCGTGGTCAACAACTGGCACACCCACGAGGGCGGCCAGATCCTGATCGCCACAGACGGGATCGGTTATCACCAGATCGAGGGAGAGCCGGTGGAGGTCCTCCATCCTGGGGATGTGGCATTCTGTCCGCCCGGTGTGAAGCACTGGCATGGTGGCAGCGCAGACACGTCCTTTGCACATATCGCAGTCAACACGAACCCGGAGATGACGGGCCTGGAATGGTTCGACCGCATCTCTGACGAGGAATACGCACAGCTCCCGGCAGAAAAGCCGGAAGCGTGAGAACAACAGGAGGGCACTCAGATGCAAATGCAGAAAACACGTTTTATCGCCGGGCTTTTGGCGCTGATGATGATGCTGGCCCTGGCGGCCTGCGGGAAGGCCGACGCCGCAGAGGATGAGTCCACCGCCGCGCCCAAGCCCTCTGAAGCGGCGCAGACGGCGGACGAGACAGCGGAAGCGAATGGCAAGGCTGGCGGAAGCAATATCCTGATCGCCTATTTCACTGCGGCGGAAAACAGCGGCGTGGACGCCGTATCCTCCGCCAGCGTGGTCACAGTAGACGACACGGCCAAGGGCGTGTCCCAGGCCGTGGCGGGCATGATCGCGGAGCGGACCGGCGGCGAGCTTTTCTCCATTCAGACCAGCGTGGTATACCCCGCCGATATGGGTGAATTGATCGACTATGCGGCCGAGGAGCAGGACGCCGGCGTACTTCCCGAACTGACCACCCACATCGAGGACCTGGACGAGTATGACACGGTGTTCGTGGGCTTTCCCATCTGGTGGTACGATATGCCCCAGGTGATGTATTCCTTCTTTGAGGAGTACGACTTTGCGGGCAAGACCATCATCCCCTTCACCGTTCACAATGGCAGCCGGCTTTCCGGCACACCGGCCACCATCCAGGAGCTGGAGCCGGAGGCCACGGTGATCCAGGACGGCTTCACCGTCAGCCATCAAAAGGCGGCGGACGCGGCGGAGGACGTGGCCGCGTGGCTGGCTGACCTGGGCTATTGAAGATGAAGCGGAGGCTCATATCCGCAGTGCTGGCAACGGGACTTCTCTGCGCCTGCGGGTCTCGCGGCAGCGCCGCGGCCGAGGACGGCTATACCACTGGTCAGTTCGTCCGGGGAAACGTGCTGGAGAGCGCAGAGGGCGAGATACATTACAGCTATTGGCTGCCAGAAGGCTACGACGGGGAGACGGAATACCCCCTGATGATGACCCTGCCCGGCTACGGCGGGATGTGGTTCGGAAAGGATTCGGAGGGGACCAACCTGCGGGAGAGGGGCGTATCTGTCTGGACGGAGATCGACGAGCCCATGATCGTGGTCTCGCCCCAGGTCACGGACTGGCACGACACCTCCGCCCGGCAGACCATCGAGCTGACGGAGTATTTTCTTGAAAACTTCGCCGTGGACAGGACCCGCGTGTACGGCGCGGGCTATTCGGCGGGAGGGGAGACCATGTCCAGGGTCATGGGGATGCGCCCGGACCTGTTCGCGGCGTATCTGCACGGGGCCTCCCAATGGGACGGAGAATTTGCCCCGGCGGCGGAGAGCAAAACGGCAGTTTACATCTTCATGGGCGAGCACGACGAATACTACGGCTCATACAGGGCGCGGGAAGCCTACGATGGGCTGCTGGAGGCATACCGCCGGACCGGCCTTGACGATGGGGAGATAGACGAGCTCCTGCGGCTATGGATACCGGACGACGCATGGTTCGCCGACCGTGGCATCACGAATCAGCACGGTGGCGGGAACGTGCTGTTTGAGGAAGAGCGCGTCATTTCCTGGCTTTTGGAACAGTCCAGGACGGAGGAACAGCCATGAAGAAAAAGCAGGTCTCGCGGATCGTCACCGATGTTCTGATGACTGCCGCGCTGGTGCTGCTCATGAGCTACAGCCTGCTGGGAGAGGCAGCCCACGAATGGATCGGCGTCGCCATGTTGGTCCTTTTCGTCACCCATCATGTGCTCAACAGACGGTGGTTCCGGGGACTTTTCAAGGGCAAATACACGCCGTTTCGCACACTTCAAACAGTTCTTGTGCTGCTGATCTTTGCGGGCATGATCGGCTCGGCGGTGAGCGGCGCGGTGCTGAGCCGCTATGCGCTGGACTTTCTGCCCATTCGGGGCGGACGGGCCTCGGCGAGAGTAGTCCATATGCTCTGTGCCTATTGGGGGGTCGTTCTGATGAGCCTGCACCTGGGCCTTCACTGGAACATGATGCTGGCCAAGGTCCGAAATATAGGAAAGGCGCAGACATGGCTGCTGCGGCTCGCGGCGCTGGCGGTGGCCGTGTACGGCATATACGCCTTCGCCAAGCAGGACATTCTGAACTACCTGCTGCTGCGAAATCATTTTGTGTTCTTCGACTTTGACGCGCCCAGGATCGTGTTTTACCTGGACTACATCGCCATCATGGGCTTATTCATTTTCATCGGACACTATCTGGCCCGCTGGCTGCGGAGAGGGAAAAAGAGTATGCAACGCTGATACGACAAATGCAATGCTCACCCAAAAAAACGTTGCATTGTATCAAATAGCGCAATCTTTGCGAATAACAGACTTGACAAATGTTCTTTCAGGTGGTAGTCTAACCTACTCTTTAGACAAAAGGTGCTGGAAAGCAACAACTGAATAAACCCATAAGGCACCAGCCCTGATGATGCTTCAGGGCGAGATATAATGTGCCAGCACTGTTTCAAACGCCATCAGCCCTGCTGGCGAAACAGTGGATGCAGGACCCGACTTTGACTTTCAAAGCCGATACATCATGATGAACCGAAGCGTTCCCCCCAAGGGGGAGGCCTAACCTTTTTTGAGGTCGGTACATCATCGTGATGTATCGGCTTTTTTCTTTTTTCTTTTTTCTTCGCGTCCATGATCTCCCTACCGGCTTCGCCCGCTTTCGACAGCGGATAAATGCTAAATTTCAGGTATCCGGGAGATCCCTGCAGAGCTTTGGAAAAGCCGCCCCGGCACCTTGACAGCCGAATGACCGTGCAGGCGAGATATTTCCGCATTGGAGCAGACGTTCCGGTGAGACTCCGGGACAGGAACCGCGCCTGGAACAAACGGCAGGTTACTGCCCGAAAAAGCAGCGGCCCAGAGGGTGCCAACTCTGGAACCTTTCCCCATGTCGCGGGGTGCCAACTCTGGCACTGCCAAACAAAAAGCGTATTACGGTGCGGGGCATGCCCCGCACCGTAGCAAGCATCGTGTTTTGGGCCCAAAACACAGGCTGCTGGGATGATTCCCAGACCCTTTAGAGGTTTCAGGATACGTCCTGAAAGGTGTTTTGTCCCCAAAACACGATGCTTGCGGGTATATTGCGTTTCAAATCATCACAGAGAAAGGATAAGATAACATGAAATTAGACAGAAAGACTGTGAACGTCTCTATCAAAAACCTGCATCCCTTTGAGAGCAACCCCTATAAAGTCCAGGACGGAGAGGAAATGGACAAGCTCATGGAGAGCATCCAGTCCCAAGGTGTCCTCACGCCCCTTGTCGTGCGGCCCATGGCGGACACCGCTATGGGCTACGAGGTCATATCCGGCCACCGCCGTCTGGCCGCCTGTCAGAAACTCGGAATGAAGTCCATACCCGTCACTATCCAGCAGATGGATGATGACAAAGCCATGATTGCTGTGGTGGACGCCAACCTCCAGCGCGAACACATACTCCCCAGCGAGAAAGCCTTTGCCTTCAAGATGAAACTGGAGGCGCTCAGCCACCAGGGCGTAACTTCTGCTCAAGTTGAACAGAAGTTGTCCCGCGACGCCGTTGCCGGAGATGTGGGCATGAGCGGCGCACAGGTCCAGCGGTATATCCGTCTGACCAATCTCATCCCGGAGCTGCTGGAACTGGTGGATCAAGGAAAGATAGCGTTCACCCCAGCCGTACACCTGTCCTACCTGAACTCCCCGGAGCAGCGGTGGGTGCTGGAGGAAATGGAGAAAAATGCCTGTTCTCCCTCCGTGTCCCAGGCGTACCACCTGAAAGAAGAAAGCCAGGCCGGAAGGCTGACGCAGGAACTGACCGCGGAAATGATGGCAAGAGAGAAGGCCAACCAACGGGAGAAGGTATCGTTCTTCTGCGATGACCTGCGCAAATTCTTCCCCGAATCGTATTCCGCCCAGGACATCCAGAAGGCAATTTTGAAAATGCTGGAGGACCGGGAGGCCAGCAAAAGGTGGGATGTGTCCGCCACTACCCGCACCGCTGCCAGCCGAGGCGCCAAGCCCCGCGCTACCTCCGACCGGGACGCCAGATAAGAAGCTATGCAGACAGACAGATTTATCGTGGGCTTTGGCCCCGACACGAACGAGTATGTCATAAACGGCGTCCGATATATCGTTGAGAGCCGGTATGAACCCACCGACTTCAAGCGTATGGAGAGTAATCGCCGTATCGACCACAGACTTGAAAAATATATCAAAAGCCCTTTGACAGATTTGCCGCTCTCTTCCGAGGGTGATACACTGAAGGCTGGATATGTGTGTTCGGCTGCCGGAAAGGAGGGCAATCATGCAGCCGAAGAAGAAAACTGAACAAATCGGGATAACAGCGCTATACTGCCGCCTGTCCAGGGATGACGGTACGGAGTGCGACAGCAATTCCATCGCCAATCAAAAGCGTCTGCTTTCGTTGAAGGCAAAGGAAATGGGGCTGTCCAACACGAAATACTATGTGGATGACGGCTATACGGGGACGAACTTCAATCGACCCGGATTTCAGCAGATGCTCAGCGACATCGACATGGGATATGTCTCCGCTGTGATGGTCAAGGACCTCAGCCGTCTGGGACGCGACTATGTTTCCGTTGGTCATTATACGGACAGCTATTTCCCTGACAGAAATGTCCGCTTCATCGCCGTGAATGATTCCATCGACAGCGAGGAAGGCGAGAGCGAGATCGCGCCGTTCAAGAACATCCTCAATGAGATGTACGCGCGGGATATTTCCAAAAAGGTGCGTTCATCCAACCGTCTGCGCGGAAACGCGGGAGAACCGCTGTCGCCGCCGCCCTATGGATATATGAAGTCCCCGGACGACAAGAAGAAATGGGTCATTGACCCGGAGGCGGCGGAGGTGGTCAGAAGCATCTTCAAAATGTGCCTTGACGGAAAAGGGAATGAAGCTATCGCAAGAACCCTGCAGAAACAGAAGGTCATGGTCCCAATGGCGTATTGGCAGAGCAAGGGACTTCCGAGGGGCGGCAAAAAGACGCAGACGAATCCGTACAAATGGTGTATGACCACCGTCCAGAAAATCTTGGCGCAGCAGGAATACTGCGGGGACGTCATCAATTTCAGGACCTACTCCAAGTCGTTCAAGAACAAAAAGAGAGTCGAGAACGCCCCGGAGAATTGGGCGGTGTTCAAGGATGTCCATGAGCCGATTATTGAACGGAGCGTCTTTGAGCAGGTGCAGGCGCTCACAGCCAAGACCAAGCGCCGCGCTCCAAAGCCGGAAAACGGTGAAAAGAGTGTTTTCAGCGACCTGCTGTATTGCGGCGACTGTCACAGGAAACTGCGGTATCATACGAACACGATCAACAAGCGCATCCACTTTTTCGTGTGTTCAGATAACGCCATTGACTATCGTGGCAAATGCCCAACGCGCCACTATGTCCGGGCAGATGCCATAGAACAGGTAGTCTCGCTGGAGTTGCGGCGAATGGCGGTGATGCTGCGGGCCGATGAGGGAGCTTTTGCCGAGATGCTTGCGCAAAAGACCAACAAGGAGCTTGAGAAAGAGCAAAAACGGAACGAGGGCGAACTGCAAAAGGCGATTACGAGAAATGATACCGTGTCCAGGCTGTATGAGAAGCTGTACGAGGACAATGCCACGGGCAAGGTGAGCGACGAGTGGTTTATGCAGCTTTCCCATAAATACGAGGTCGAGCGGCTGGAACTGAAAGAAAAGATCGCCGAGCTTCGGAAAAGGCTTGCGGATTCGGGAAAACAGCAGCGCGGGCGCGAGAGCTTCATGAAAGCGATACGGCAGTTTATGCGGATGGAACGCTTGACCGCGCCTTTGCTCCGGGAACTGATAGACCATATCGACGTGTTCGAGACGGAGGGCACAGGCAAGAACCGTACTCAGCGGATCGTAATCTATTATCGCTTCGTGGGCTATGTCGAAATACCGCCGACGCTGCCTCGCTCCAATTACAAGGCCGATACCCGCAAAGGCGTAGCTGTGGAGTACGTCACCGAACCAGCCGCAAAATAAAGGCAAGGCAGGCTGCCGCGCCTGCCCTGTATAGGATACAGATATAAGAATTCGAGTGTTCATAAAGTGAAATCCCTTATGAACACTCGAAATGGTCCGAGTGACTGGACTTGAACCAGCGGCCTGATGGTCCCAAACCACCCGCGCTACCAACTGCGCTACACCCGGATAAAGGGCCGTCGCATATCGCGGCGGCCCTTATACTATATCGTTTCGGGCTTTTTCTGTCAAGCAAAACCCGCCGGCGGACCGGTCAGTTTTCCCGCTTCTTGCCCCAGAAGAACAGAGCCACCGTGCCGGGGCCCGTGTGGCTGCCGATCACCGTGCCAATGGAGTTGATGAGCACCTTTCCATTCAGCTTGGGGAACCGCTCCTCCACCAGCCGGGCCACCTCCTGGGCGTCCTCCAGACAGGCGGAGTTGGACATATACACCTTGCCGTCGTAGTCCAGGCCCCCGTCGGCGCACTGCTCCATCTTATCCACGATGGCCCGGATCACCTTTTTCTTGGTGCGGATCTTCTCCCGGGGGATCAGCCGGCCCATGTAGTCCACGTTCATCAGCGGGCAGATGTTCAGCACCCCGCCGAAGACCCCGGCGGCCTTGGAGATGCGCCCGCCCCGGACGAAGAAGGTCAGGTCCGTGGAGAAGAACCAGTGGTGCAGCCGCAGTTTGTTTTCCTCCGCCCAGTCCCGCAGGCTGTCGATATCTAGCCCTGCGTCCCGCTTGTCCGCCAGCGCGTCCATCAAAAGTCCATAGCCGGAAGAAGCCGCCAGGGAGTCCACGATGTAGATCTTCCGCTCCGGAAACCGCTCCCGGGCGATAGCGGCGGCGTTCTGGGCGGAGTTGAAGGTGCCGGAGATGCCCGAGGACAGGGTCAGATGCAAAATGTCCTTGCCCTGCTCCAGGAAGGGGGTGAAGAAGTCCAGATACTCGGAAATATTCACCTGGGCGGTACGGGTCATGGCTCCGTCGGTCATGGCCTGATAGAATTTGTCCAGCGGCATGCTCTGGCCCAGGTCGTCCATGTATTCCTTGTCGTTCAAAAAGTAATGGAAAAACACGCAGGGGATATTGCGCCGCTCCAGATGCTCCCGGGACAGGTCCACGGTGGAGCAGCAGCTCAGGATATAATCGCTCATGGTTTCCTCCTTGCGGGCCGAAAGACCCTGTCGTATGGTCCCATTGTACCGCAGCCGGCCGCCGGACGGCAACCTACCCTGGCTGGAGATCTCTCTCAAATGAAAACCGGGGCATAGAATGCGCTCTACGCCCCGGAAAACCGATTCTACGATCAGGAGAATCCCGCCTCTGTCAGCTCATGCGCCGGCGGATGTGGAAGCACAGCACCACCAATATCTCCGCCGGGATCAGGATCAAAAATAGCTGCCAGGGCCGCTTGGGAAGCAAGAACAAGAATACCAACGTCACCAGCGTGGCTACCAGCAGCATGACGATGATCATGTTGTGCCGGCCCTTGTTCCAGACGGAGTTGAGCACCAGCAGCGTGATCAGCGATACCGGCACCGCACAGGCGAAGATCAGCCACAGGACCTGGTCCAGCACCAGCCAGCAGGTCACGAACATGATCACCGCCATGGTCCAGATGCCCATGATGGCCACCATGGTCACCACCCGGCTGCTGAAGGTGGGGGCGTTGGCCTTTTCCTGGGCCCGGGCCCGCTCCACCGGATCCTGCCACTGATCGTCGCTGTGCAGCAGCTCGTCCACCGTCAGACCGTAGATCTCCGCCAGCCTCGTCAGGATATAGGCGTCCGGGATGGACTCGCCCCGCTCCCATTTGGAGACGGTCTTGTCGGAGTAGTTGAGCTTTTCCCCCAGCTCCGCCTGGGTCATGCCCGCCGCCTGACGCAGCTTGATCAGGTTGCTGGCTACGATCAGCTTCAGCTCGTCCATACCGCCGCCTCCTTTCGTCTGGCCTATAGCAGCTTTATTTTACCATACCGGCCGCTGTTTCGCAAGCGGCGGCGGCCCGGATGGTCTTGACCGCCCGAAAGCCGGATACCCGGCCCAGGGGCTCCCCGTCCATATTCAGGGACCCGGGGGCCTCGAAACGGACAGAGATGTCGTTTCCGAAGCGCACGTCGCACTGCTTCATCTTCACGTGTCCGCCCCAGTAGACCTTGGCAAGATGCAGCAGGACCGTGCCCCGGGTGAGGCTGTGCAGCACCACGCAGCAGAGCTTGCCGCCGGTCCGGTCCTGGTCCGGGGCCAGCTTCATGCCGCCGCCCACATACCGGCCGTTGAAGGCGGAGGCCACCCACACGTTCTCATAGGTCTTGGCGACCCCGTCCACGGTGACCGTGGCCTTGGCCGGGTGAAAGTCCCGCAGCACCAGCCGCAGGGCCAGGGCGATATAGTTCACAGGCTGGCCCAGCCGGGCCTTTTCCTGCTCTCCCAGCTCGCAGACCTGGCCGTCCAGGCCGAAGCTGGCGTTGTTGAGGAAATACTGCCGCTGGCCGCCCGCCGGCTCGGCGGTGGGCAGGTCCCGCAGATACTCGTTCAGGCGGACCATCTTCTCCCCGGACTTACCCGCCACGTCCCGGAGGAAGTCGTTGCCGGTGCCCATGCGCCACAGATAGACCGGCGCGGCGGGGACCTGACCGGCCAGAGCGTTGATGAGGTAGTGCAGCGTGCCGTCGCCGCCGCAGACGATGGCCTCATCCTCCGCGCCCAGGCCCATCAGCAGCGCCGCCTCATCCTCCTTGGTCACGTCCACCAGCTCCGGGGTCTGGTCCCTGTCCCGGGGTCCCGCGGCGGCCAATACGTCGTCCAGGCCATCCGTGCCATGACCGTTGTTGGCCAGGGGATTGTACAGGATATATGTCATGGCGTCTCGTCTCTCTTTCTCGGGCGTCCGCTTTTTGTATCATTATATACGCATCCGCCCGATCCGTAAAGACCGTTGGCCGCTGCTGTCCGGTTTATGGGACTGAAAAACCGGTATCCTGATCATGCCGGGCGGGTGAGAAGAGCCCGGACGATAAAAGGAGGCGGCGAACATGCGTGGGTATTTTACAGCGGCTGGATTTTACGGACTGGTGGACGGGCGGTACATGCTCTTCGCCGGTGAGGCGGAGTATTACGAGTGGATGGAAACGAACGAAAACGAGGCCGACGCCTCTTGACAAAAACACTTTTTTCATTTATAGTATGAAAGGTAAATTTCATACAGGTGAAATAGGGATTTCCTCCTGCGGAGGAGATACCTTTTCGGCAAGACAGTTCGTGACCATCCTGTCTTTAAACAAAACTACGGCGAGGAAGAGAAGCGTTCCGGGGGCGTAGGCCCCCGGTTTTCTTTTCCGGGAAGGACAATTGCATGAATGAGCTCATTTTGGCCGCCTCGGTGGTATTCATCTTCGGGGCGGTGCTGGTGGCCTATCGTTTCTTCGGGGACGTGGGCCTGTACGGCATGACGGTGGCGGTGACCATCCTGTCCAACATCGAGGTGCTGATCCTGGTTGTGGCCTACGGCATGGAGCAGACTCTGGGCAACGTGCTGTTCGCGGCCACGTTCCTCATAACGGACATCCTCAGCGAGAATTCCGGCAAAAAGGCGGCCAATCGGGCGGTGTTTCTGGGTATTGGCGTGTCGGCGTTTTTCGTGGCGCTGACGTACAGCTGGATGCTGTACGAGCCGTCGGCAAGCGACTGGGCCATGCCCTCCATTCGGGCGATCTTCTCCACCACACCCCGGCTGGTGCTGGCTAGCATGAGCGTGTACGCGGTCAGCCAGCTGCTGGACGTGTGGCTCTACCACAAGTGGTGGGACTGGTCGGATAAAAAATTCGGGGATCACCGGCGGTTCCTCTGGCTGCGCAACAACGGCTCCACCCTCATAAGCCAGCTAGTGAACACGGCGCTTTTCAATCTGGGCGCTTTCGCCGGGGTGGAGGGGTACGGCCCCCGGCTTCTGACCAGCATCATCCTGTCGGGCTACGCCATCTATGTGGCAACAAGCCTGTTGGATACCCCGGCGGTGTATCTGGCCCGGAAAATACATGACAAAAAAGCGGCGGCCGCGGGCTGATCGACAGCCGTAGCGCGGCGGCGTCCTGCGGGGCGCGTTTCATCCTCATGCCTTTTTATTGCAGCGGCAATAAAAAGAAGCCGCCCAGCCATAGCAGGGCGTGACCGGCGGAGCCGGGCAGGGCATTTGGCCCTGCCCGGTTTTTACTTTATATGGCCGTCCGCTTACCGAACTGTCTCCCGGGCAGGCAGGTAGACGGCTTTCAGGACCGCCCCCAGGCCCACGCCGCCGAGCATGTTGCCGATGGTGACCGGCAGCAGGTTTTTCAGAAAGAACGCGCTCCAGGTGAGCCCCTCCGGGGCCCCGCCGTAGCGCATGGCGGCAAAAAGTCCCGCGGGGATGAAAAACATATTGGCTACGCAGTGCTCGAATCCGCACAGCACGAAGGCCGCCACCGGCAGATACAGGGCCAGCACCTTGCCCCCCGCGTCCCGGGCAGCCGCGGCCATCCACACCGCCGCGCACACCAGGATGTTACAGGCCACGCCCCGCAGCAGCGCGTCGGAAAAGGATAGGGCCGTCTTGGCCCCGGCGGTGGCCAGCAGGGTCTCGTAATAGGCCCCAAAGGTCCCGCCGCCCACCGTCAGCGCGGCGATCAGCACGGCCCCGGCCAGGTTGCCCGCGTACACAACCGCCCAGGCGGTGAAAAGCTGGGCCGGGGTGATGCGCCTTTCCAGGGCGGAGATGATCATAAGGTTGTTGCCGGTAAAAAGCTCGCTGCCCGCCAGGATCACCATGGCAAGCCCCGCCGGGAAGATGCAGGCCCCCGCCAGCTTGCCGGCCACCGCCGAGCCCACGGTGGAGGCCGCCCCCGCCAGGGCGATATAGACCCCCGCCAGCACGGCCAGCAGAAACATCCGTCCCTTGGGCAGGGTGGCCTTGGTATAGCCCAGCTCCACGTAGCTGGACGCTATCTCTTTCGGTGTGTTCATATGGCGCCTCCCGGAAAAACTTGCAATCAGACCCCGCCTGGGGTAATATGTTGCATATTGGTCTGTGGAGCCAGTATAACATGTCAGGAAGAACCTGTCTATGGAAACGAGGAAGCGCGATGCTGCATCAGACGAATCTCACGGTGAACGAGGCCGGCCACCTGGCGGTGGGCGGCGTGGATACGCTGGCTCTGGCCCGGGAATACGGCACGCCTTTGTACGTGCTGGACGAGGACATGGTCCGGTCCCGGATGCGGGTCTATGTGCAGGCGGTCAAGGCCCACATGCGGGCCGGGAGCCTGCCCCTTTTCGCCAGCAAGGCCCTGTGCTGCAAGGCCCTGTGCCGGATGGCGAAGGAGGAGGGCATGGGTCTGGACGTGGTGTCCGCCGGGGAGCTGTACACCGCCCTGGCGGCGGAGGTCCCGGCGGAGAACATCTGCTTTCACGGCAACGCCAAGACGGAAGAGGATATCCGCTATGCTATCGCCTCCGGCGTGGGATATATCGCCGCGGACGGTGAGGAGGAGCTGGAGCGGATCGACGCCCTGGCGGCCCGGTCCAGCGTCCGGCAGCGGGTGCTGCTGCGGGTGACCCCGGGCATCGACCCCCACACCTTCGCGGCGGTGAACACCGGGGTGGTGGACGTGAAATTCGGCGTGCCCATCCCCACGGGCCAGGCGTTGGAGGCCACGGTCCGGGCGTTGGAGATGGAGCACATCGACCTGGCGGGCTTTCACTGTCACATCGGCTCCCAGATCTTCGACGCGGGGCCTTTCTGCCTGACGGTGGACGTGATGCTGGACTTCCTGGACCAGGTGCGGGGCCGGACCGGGTATACGGCGGAGCTGCTGAATCTGGGCGGCGGGTTCGCCGTGGCCTACGAGGAGGGGGAGACCGCCCCGGACTGCGGGGAGATGATCCGGCTGATGGCGGAGCGGCTGACGGAGCGGTGCGAACAGTACGATTACCCGCTGCCGGCGGTGATGCTGGAGCCGGGCCGGGACATCGTAGGGGCCGCGGGGGTGACGCTGTACACGGTGCAGAACGTCAAATCCGTCCCCGGCGGCCGGCATTACGTGGCCGTGGACGGGGGCATGGGGGACAATCCCCGGTACGCCCTGTACGGGGCCCGGCATACCGCCCTGGTGGCGGATCGGGCCGGGGAGATACCGGACACGTCGGTGGTGCTGGCGGGCCGGTGCTGCGAGAGCGGCGACCTGATCGGCGAGAACGTGCCCTTGCACAGCCCCCGGCAGGGGGACACGGTGGCGGTGCTTGTGACGGGGGCCTATAACTATTCCATGGCCTCCAACTATAACCGGGTCCCCCGGCCCCCCATCGTGGCGCTGAAAGACGGAAAGTCACGGCTGATCGTCCGCCGGGAGACGGTGGAGGATGTGGCCGCGCTGGATCTGTGATGAAGACGACGGCGATCCTGGGCTATGAAGAGCGGGTGACCAACTATGCGGCCGCCCTGGAGGCGGTGGGGCTGCGGCCGGTGGTGACGCTCTCGACCGCAGAGGCGGAAGACTGCGCCGGTCTGCTGCTGCCGGGCGGCGGGGATATAGACCCGGCCCGGTTCGGCCAGGTCAACGCCGGCTCCCGGGACATCGACCCCCGGCTGGACGAGGCGCAGCTGAAGATCCTGGAGGTCTTTGTCCGGTCGGGCCGGCCCGTGCTGGGCATCTGCCGGGGCCACCAGGTGGTGAACGTGGGTCTGGGAGGCGACCTTATCCAGGACCTGCCCACGGCGGCGGACCACGTGGCCTATGACCATGTGGACAGCGTGCACCCGACGGAGAACCGGCCGGGTAGCCTGCTGCATGCGCTGTACGGGGCAAAGATGACCGTCAACAGCTCCCACCATCAGGGACTGGGGCGTATGGGGACGGGCCTGCGGGCCGTGTCCTTTGCTCCGGACGGGACTGTGGAGGCGGCGGAGCACAGGAGCCTGCCCATTTTGACGGTCCAATTCCATCCAGAGCGGATGGCGTTCCGCTTCGCCCGGCCGGAGGTAGCCGACGGACAGCGGATATTTGAGTGGTTCAAGAGTCAATTGTAAAATAGAACGGCCAGCGGTCGCAGTACCGCTGGCTGTTTTTTGCGCTCTATCTGAGTGTCGGAGCCAGTCCGAAAGTATCCCTCGCCCGCACAGTTTCGCTACGCTCAACACCATGCGGGTCGAGGGACACTTCCGGTCCTGGCTCTCAAACTTTTGGTGCCTGGGCACCCGCTCGACAGGGCTTACTCCCGTCTCAACGCGTCGATGGGGTTCAGATTGGCGGCCTTGATGGCGGGGATCATGCCGAAGATCACGCCGATGAGCGTGGAGAACAGCACCGCCACCGCGATGGCGGGATAGCTGACCGCCGAGGGGGTGCCCATGGCGGAGGCGATGAACCGGCTCAGGCCCACTCCAGCGGCCACCCCCAGCATGCCGCCGATGCTGGTCAGGGCGGCGGCCTCCGTGAGGAATTGCCACAAAATGCGCCGCTTGCGGGCCCCGATGGCCTTTTTCAGGCCGATCTCCCGGGTGCGTTCGGTGACGGTCACCAGCATGATGTTCATCACGCCGATGCCGCCCACCAGAAGCGAGATACCCGCGATCCACAGAAGCTGGTTGTTGGTGGCGTTGGACAGCTCCTGTATCTTGGCGGCCTGCTCCATCAGATCGTCGCTCTGGTAGGCGAAGCCATTTTGCGCCGCGTCGGCAGATATCTGGCTGGCGGTGAGAAGGTCCTCCGCCTGCTGGCCGATGCGGGTCATGTCGTCGGTGCTGGCGGCTTTCAGGATCACGCCCTGGGGCTCGTCGAACCGGTAGACGATGGGCCAGTCGGCCAGGGGGATGAACACCCTGCCGCTGGAGCTATCGCCGTAGTACATCTCATAATCTCGATATGTGTCGATGACGTACTCGCCGGCGGCGGCCCGGTCCGCCACGCCCACTATGGTGAAGGGCTCGCCCCGGATCTCCAACATCTCCCCCAGAGGGCTGGCGCCGCCGAACAGGGCGGCGGCCGCCGTTCCGTCCAGGATAGCCACCTTGCGGAATTTGGCGAAATCCTCCGGCAAAAATCCCCGGCCCGCCGCGCGCCGGTAGCCGGCGGCGGCGAAATAGTTTTCGTCCACTCCGTAGAGATAGCCGGACCACGCGGCGTTGCCATAGCACACGGAGCTGTCGTAGATCTGCCGGACGGAGAACAGGCTGGCCGCCACCACGTTGTCCAATCCGGCCAGTTCTTGCAGCGTCTCGTCGGAGACGGGCGCGACCCCCTCCGGGGCCCCCTGCCAGGACATGTCGTAGGCAGAGCCGTTCTGGCTCAGCTGGACTGTCACCGCGTTGGTGCCGGAGCCGATCAGGCTCTCTTTGATCTGGTCGTTGGTGCCCTTGATGGTAGACACGATGGTGATGATGGAGGCGATGCCGATGATGATGCCCAGCATGGTCAGAAACGACCGCAGCTTGTGACCCCAGATGCCCTGGAAAGCCAGGGATATATTTTCAAGCATATGCGTCGCCTCCCTTAATAGCCGTTGTACAAGACCGACACGTCCTCCTGCCGGATCGTGGCCGCGCCGGCTTTCACGCCGCGCCCATAGGGGAAAGCGATATAGTCCGTCTCCGGGTCCAGACCGGCCTTGATCTCGGTCATGTACCCGCCCCGGCGCTTGCCGGTGGTCACGCACCGCTTTTCCAGCAGCCCGTCCGGCCCGGCCACATATACGTAGCTCCTGCCTGCCTCGGTCCGCAGGAAGGCGTTGTCCATATAAAAGGCGTTTTCATCGCCCTGCTGCGGGTCCGTGCCGCCGGCGGAGAAGTACACATTGACATAGTACCCATCCCGTAGGTCCGCGTCCTCGTTGACCGCAACGGTGAAGGGATAGGTGGAGACGTTGCCGTTGGTGCCGCTGGAATAGTAGTCCGGGTACCGCTCGTCGGAGGGGTAGGGGGATATCTCCTTTATGACGCCCTCCAGGGTCTGGCCGGCCATGTAATTCTCCACCGTGACGGTGTCGCCCACACGCATATGCTGCATGTCGAATTCACTCATGAGGGGGGTGATGAAATAGCCGCCGCCTCCGGATATCTTCACTACGGGCTCGTCGTTCTGCAGGGCCTCGTCCGGGTCCAGCACGCTCCGTACCGTGCCTGTGGTGGTAGCCAGCACCTGGCCGTTGGACAGCTCATATTCCACCTGCTTCAGGTCCTGCTGGGCCATCTTCAACTGAATAGTCTTGGCGTTGATGTCCCGCTGGGTCTCCGCCCGCATCCGGGCGATCTCCGCGGCGGAATAGTACTCGCTGGTGTCAAAATAGGCGTAGCCGCCGTCATCATAGTCGAAGTCTACCGGCTCGTCCATCTGGGGCATGTACTGGGGGTCCAGCACCCGATAGGCCCAGTAACGCTGCCATTCCAGCTCCTGCAAGGTGAATTCCAGCTCGAATACCCGCCGGATGTCCCCCTGCATGGAATCGTTGTCCCGCACCTCGAAGACCATATAGTAGGTGACCCCCACGGGAAGAGGCGTGGGCGTGGGCGTCGGATCGGGGGCCGGATCGCCGGAGGGGGGCTCGTCGGCCTCTTCACCGATGGGCCCGGGGTCCTGAGCCACTGGCTGGGGGTTGGCCGCCCGGATGGGCTCCGGCGTATCGGTGGGCGCGGCCGTGTCGGAAGGCGCCGGCTCTGTTGTGTCGGTGGGCGCGGACGTATCGGTGGGCGCCGGCTCCGTTGTGTCGGTGCTCTCTGGTTCCGGCGGATCTGTCGACTCCGACTCCGGCGGGGCCGTGGGGAACGGGTCCGCTACGCCCGCGTCCGTCAGGAGAGTCCGCAGCTGATCCATCTGCTCAGGGCTCAGCGTGGACTTGACGGTCTGGACGTCGTCCTCGGTCAGGCCCGCGTAAAAGGCGGCCAGTTCCTCCGGCGTCCCGGCCAGGTCCCGGAACTGCTGCAGGATCGCCTCCGGATCCAGCCCCGCGAACAGCGGGGAGATAGGGCCCGGCTCCCGCAGGACCGTGGCCCGGATCGGGGACAGCAGCCGGGACAGAGCGCGGCTCTGGCCCGGCTCTACCGGCGCGGGACCCTCCGCCGGCGAAGCGGCGGTCAGGGCAAGTCCGGCGTCCGGATCATCCTCGTCGGTACTGCCCGGGTCCAGGGGGGCATCCGGGTCCAAAGGCACGTCCGGGTCCAGAGGCACATCCGGCCCGGTAGTCACCTCGGGCACTTCGTAGCCGTTGGCCATGTCCAGCAGATAGTCCACCGTACCGTCTATCAAAGAGGCGTCCTCGTCCCACAAGAACACATAGGGGTCCTCCGCCGTGCCGTGGCCGCCTTGGAAAAAGGGGACCTGGGTGGGCTCGGGCACGGCGGTGGGGGCGGGAGTGCTCTCCGGCGCGCTGTAGCCGCCGCCCGGGGAGCCGATCTTATAGGTGTCTATCTTCCGCAGAGTCTCCTGGGCCTCCTGGATGTCCAGATTCAGCTGGTCGATGGCGATCTGCTTGCGGGTCAGCTCCACCTCGTCCAGGGTGGTGTCGAAAGCCAGGAGGGGGTCCCCCTCCTTGACGTGCTGGCCCTCCTGGACGAAGACCTCCGTGACGGTCTGGGTGGAGGACAGATACACCGCCTGCACCCGGTCCGCCCGGACCTGGCCGCCGGTGTTCACCCGGTCGAACCAGCCGTCGGAGGAGCCAAGCTGCTGGAGGGGATACACGTTCACGGCCTTGCCGGCCCGGTTTTGCAGATAGTGATACCCGCCCCCGCCGGCGGCCCCCAGCAGGATCAGTCCCGCCAAGGTGAAGGCTATGGCCTTGCGGACCTTGGGGTTTTTCGGCTTGGGGGCTTTCGCGTGCTTTACGGCGGTCGTCTCTTTTTTGGGAGCGGCCGCCGGGGAAGTCATCTCGTGTTTAGCCATCCTGGCCGCCCCCTTCCTCCGGCAGCAGCACCCCGTCCAGGATGCGCCGCAGCCGCTTGGCCCGGGCCCCCACCTTGGGCTCATGGGTGATGAGCACGATGGTGGCGCCGTTGTCGTTCAGTTCGTCGAACAGGTCCATGACCTGCCGTCCGGAAGCCGTATCCAGCGCGCCGGTGGGCTCGTCCGCCAGAAGCAGCTTGGGCCGGTTGATCATGGCCCGGGCGATGGCCACCCGCTGCTGCTGGCCGCCGGACAGCTGGTTGGGCATGAAGTCGATCCGCTCGCCCAGCCCCACCATCTGCAGGGCCGCCTCCGCCCGGCGCAGACGCTCGCGCTTTTTCACCCCCGCATACAGCAGAGGCAGCGCCACGTTCTCCCGGGCCGACAGCTTGGGCAGCAGGTAAAAGCTCTGGAACACGAAGCCCAATGTGGAATTGCGCACGTCCGCCAGCCGGTTTTCCGACGCCTTGGACACATCCTCCCCGTCCAGCCGGTACGTGCCGCTGGTGGGCACGTCCAGGCAGCCGATCAGGTTCATCAGCGTGGTCTTGCCGGAACCGGAGGGGCCCATGATGGCAAGGTAATCCCCCTGGTCGATGGTCAGATCCACGTGCTTCAGGATCTTCACCACCTCCCGGCCCTGGGGGTAGTCCTTGCATATGTCGTGCATCTCTAGCAGCATGGCGCGCCCTCAATAGCCTGCCGCTTCCGCTGCGGCGGGACCGTCGGCCTCTTCCGCCATGGAGGCGGGGTCGTACTTCTCCGTGGCGCGGCCCTCGGTCAGACCCTCCTCCGGGAAAGCGATATAGTCCGTCAGGGCCAGGCCGCCCGCGATCTCGTAGGCGTCCATTTCCTCGTCGTGGAAGCCCAGTTCCACGGTCCGCTTTTCCAGCTTCCCGTCCCCGTCGTCGGCCCAGACATAGGGCTCACCGTCGTCCTGGACGATGTAGTAGCCGGGCAGCATGGGTCCCGCCGGCTTTTCTTCGCCATCATCGCCGGTATCCGGCTCGATGTACACGTGCTGGCCCAGCATCAGGCCCTCGGTGGAGTCCAGCTCTATGTAGAACGGGTATTTGCTAGAGGTGGTCATCTCGTCGCCGCTGTCGGAGGACATGTAGACCATGCCATTTTCGTTATTGTTGTTCTGGACCGGGTTTTCCCAGTCCACCCCGGTCAGGGTCCCGGACCAGGTGTCGGTCTTGTTCAGCCGGGAGTGGACGGTCATAGCCATGCCCTCCGTCAGGGCGGAGGCGTTCAGCTCGCTGATGTTGCCCTGTACGCGCATGCTGTCCACGTCGGTGACGGTGATGTAATCGACGCCCTTGCCGGCGCCGGACTGATCCTCATTGCTGCCGGAATAATAATCGTTCCCGCCAGTCCCGCCTGTCTCGTCCACGCTCATGACCCGCCCGGCGATGGGGGAGTCCACCACGGTGTTTTGCAGGGCCGTCTCCATGGCGGCGATGTCCCGGTCGTTGACGGCCATGTTGTACTGGGCCTCCCGGATGTCCGCCCGGCGGGAGTCGATCTGCAGGGTATAGCTGAGCTTATCCTCGTCCTTGGCCTGGTCCCGCTGGCTCTCCAGCTCGGAGATCTCCCCGTTGGCGGAGGAAACGGTGTTTTCATAGTCCGCCTTTTTCAGATACAGCTCGTCCAGATCCAGCTGCATCTTCTCCACATCGTAGGCAAAGAGCGGGTCCCCGGCCTTGACCATGTCGCCCTCCTGGACGTAGGTCTCCAGCACCACCTTGTCGCTGTCCCGCTTCACCTTGGCGGTCTCCCCGGCCACGACCATGCCCGCGTAGCGGTCCGCCAGGCCCGCGCCGCCACCGTTGACGACGGCGGCTACCGCGTCCACGCTCACCGGCTCGCCGCCGGCGCTGTCAGCACTGTCACCGCAGCCCGCCAGCGCGCTCAGCGCCAGCGCGCAGAGCGCCGTCCATATGATCGCTCTCTTTTTTCTCATAGGACCCTCCCCAGGCCGGGTCTTTTCGGTCCCGGCTCCTACCGTCTATCATAGTACGAATCACCGGGAAAGGCAACCGGTCGTTTCTTAAGATTTCATTAAAGGGGCACTGGCAATAATCCCCATCCGGTGCCCGTTCCGGCCCCGCCGGTTTGGGCAGGGGGCGCATTGACAGGGACGGTCCGGGGGATTATACTTCATTTTCAGACGATCGGAAAAGAGGCTGGCTCGATTGGATATCAGATCCCTGAAAAACCCCGCGCTGCTGTTGCTGACGGCCTTTATCTGGGGCGTGGCCTTCGTGGCGCAAAAGGACGGCATGGCCTATGTGGGGCCGTTCACCTACAACTGCGTCCGCTCTTTGGTGGCGGGGGTGTTCCTGCTGGCGGTTCTGCCGCTGATGGACCGGCTCCGGTCCCGGGGCGGGGGCCTTGTCAAGGGGGATAGGAAGACCGTCCTGCTGGGGGGCGCGGCCTGTGGGCTGTGCTTGTTCGTGGCCAGCAATCTGCAGCAGTACGGCATCGCCCTGCAGGCGGCGGGCACCAACGTGGGCAAGGCCGGGTTCATCACCGCCTGCTACGTGGTGCTGGTGCCGGTGCTGGGCCTGGCCCTGGGCCGGAAGTCGCCCCCGCTGGTCTGGATCGGGGCGGCGGTGGCCCTGGCGGGCTTTTTCTGCCTGTGCCTGATGGACGGGCTGCTGTCCGGCCAGGGGCTGGGTCTGGGCCGCAGCGACCTGCTGCTTCTGCTGTGCGCGGTGGCCTTTTCCGTGCACATTCTGACCATCGACCACTTCTCGCCCCTGGCGGACGGGGTGCGGATCAGCTGTGTGCAGTTTTTCGTGTGCGGGCTGCTGGGCCTGCCCTGCATGTTCCTGTTCGAGACCCCCGTGTGGGCGGATATCCTGGACTGCGCCGGGCCCATCCTGTATGGGGGCGTGCTGAGCAGCGGCGTGGCCTACACCCTGCAGATCGTGGCCCAGAAGGGGGTCCATCCGGCGGTGGCGTCGCTGATCCTGAGCCTGGAGAGCGTGTTCTCCGTGCTGGCGGGGTACGTGCTCACGCCGGCGGCTGGCCTGTCCCGGTGGGAGCTTTTCGGCTGCGGGCTGGTGTTTGCCGCCGTGGTGATGGTCCAGCTGCCCACAAAGGAGCGGGCGAAAAAGAGTTGATAAATAGAAATAAAACAGGGCCTGCCGCGCATGCGGCAGGCCCTGTTTAGTTGTGTGTTTTTCAGGAGGCGGTCGTGACGGTCACGCAGCCAAGATTATCTTTGTATGGCTCAGTGCCCAGATCGGCGCTTTTCACCGAAATCAGCAGCCAAGTGCCGTCGGACTGGTGTTCCAGCAGAGCGATGTCGCCGTCGGAGGTCGGGTGATTGGCCTTCCAATGCGCGCTGACAGCCGTGTTGTTACTGTCCGTCCACTTCCAATCACTTCCCTCTTTTTCAATGCCCAGGAAGAAGTACTTGTCCGTGGAGCCGCTCAGCGCGTCTGTGATGGCTTTGAATGCTTCGTCCGTCTCGCCGGTGGCCAGCGTACCCTTTGCCTTAGCCTCTTCAAGGCTCGTCACGCCCTCAGTATTGACCGCATAGGTGGGTGTGGGCGCAGGCGTATCCGTGGGCGCGGGTGTCGCGGTAGTCTCGGGAGCGGGCGTGGCCGTGGCCTCAGGGGCGGCGGTAGGGGGCGGCGTGGGAGCCGAGTCGGTCAGGTATTGGCTGTAGACATAGCCGGTATAGCTGCCATACTTCACCTGGGTCCAGCCGCTGGATACGGTGCCGGTCCGGGTCAGGGAGTCGCCCTTGTTGACCGCGCCCAGGATGCCGTAGCCGGTGCCGGGGCCCGTACGGACCCGGACCTGGTCGCCGGTCAGATAGACCGTGCCGCTGGCGGCGCTCACAGAGAAGTTGTTGCTGCTGCCGGAAGAGGAGCCGCCACTGCTGGAGGAACCTCCTGTGTAACCGCCGCCCGTATAGCCTGTGCCGGTACCATAACCCGCACCGGTCCCGTAGCCTGTGCCGGTCCCGTAGCCCGCACCGGTACCATAGCCTGTGCCGGTACCAGTGCCCGTACCAGTTCCAGCGCCCGTACCGGTACCAGTGCCCGTACCGGTACCAGTGCCCGTGCCGGCGCTGAGGCCCACAGCGGTGCCGCCGGCGCCGCTTATGCCGTTGGCTGCGTCACCCGTGGCCCGGGGTGTAGGCGTGGGCCGCCGGGAGGGGCTGGGCGAGGGCTTAGGGGAGGGGCTGGCGGAAGGACTGGGGGAGGGAGAGGGCGAGACGATAGCGGGGCCCTCTGTCAGCACGGGGGGAGTAAAGGGCTGGGACGCCGTGGGGACGGCGTGGGGCCGCAAAAACCAGTAGCCCGCGCCGCCGATCAGAGCCGCCGCCGCGACGCCACAGAGGATGGGAATGGCAGCGGAGGTCTTTTTCCGCCGCTGGGTGGCCGGGATGGCGGACTGGGCCCGGGGCGTGGCCTCGAAGTCCTTTTGCACTTTATATTGCTTGCCAGTCCGGGCCGGGCTGATGCCATGGATGGGCTTCTCCCCGCTGTCGGACGTCTGCACGTCGGCCAGGTTCTGCACCCGGCTGTCGGTGGTCTTGGCGTTGGCGGCCTTTTGGCCGCCCTTGGCCTTGGCTTTTTTGCCTTTTCTGGCCTTGCCGCCGGCGGCTGCCGCCGCGCCCAGTCCGGCCGCTGCTGCTACCGTCGCCGCTGCCGCGGCGGCGCTCCCCTCCGCGTCCTTGGCGCCGGACGCGTCTTCAGGCG
This sequence comes from uncultured Oscillospiraceae bacterium, assembly GCA_947628805.1. GTDB lineage: Bacteria > Bacillota > Clostridia > Oscillospirales > Oscillospiraceae > CAJOIG01. Next base: position 22,096 of record CANRBG010000005.1, read on the forward strand.
CGATCCCATCCTCCGGGGCGGCTACTTCAATGGGGGCGGCTTCCTCTTGGAAGGCGGCCTCGGGCGCGTCCGGGACAGGTTCGTCCATGACTTGGCCAGCGGGCTCTTCCATGAACTGGATGGGCTCCTCCGCCGCCAGGGCGGGCTCGTCCGAGGCCAGCATCTCATCCGCCAGGGCCTGGACCTCCTCGTCCGTCAGGCTGACCGGCTCCGGCTCCGGGACGGCCTGGAAAGCGTCTTCCACCGCCTCTGCCGCTTCCTCGGCGGCGGGAACGGGATCGACGGCTCCGCCGGCGTCGTCCGCAACGACCGCCGCGCCCGCCACTGCCGCGGCAATGGCCGCCGCAGCCGCAGCCGCCGCGCCGCTCTCCGCGTTGGCGGAGGGCAGGGCCTCGTCTGTCCGGCTCAGCGCCGTCAGAAACTCACGGGAGGTGATATACCGCCCGTCCGGGTCGTAGGTTAGGGCTTTTTCGATGACCTTTTTCAGCTCGTCGCTGACTCCCTCCGGGGCTTTCACCATCTCGCCTTTCATCCGGCGGCGCAGGGCGTCGGAACGGTCCCTGTCCGTCAGCGCGCCCACTTTAGGCTGGAACGGCAGATAGCCGCCGTTGCATCCGGCGTAGAGCATCAGACCGACCGAATATACGTCCGCCGCCGCGGAGCCGGCGCCGTCCCAGAAAAACTCCGGAGCCACGTACTCCACCTGATCCGCCGGACGCTGGTTTGCGGGCGTGGTGAAAGAGGGACCCAGCTGGGCCTTTCCATCCACGTCCAGATCCACGTTTCCCGGCCAGACGCCGCCGTGGAAGCTGTCAGGATCGGCTTTCAGCTGACTGCAAAGCTCCCGGGCCAGCTTGACCGCCTGGTCCGGGTTCGTCTCTTTCAGGTACCCCGCCAGCACAGCCGTGGGGTTGAATTCACTGTCTGCCATATCGGTCACCGAGTTCCTCTCTTCTAAAAAGTTACAATTTGGTTACGATATGGAACAAACTTAACACAAAAATTTCAAAATGTCAACAGATATTTAAAAATTGGCGAAAAAATCCCCCGCCGCCGGCGGGGGATAGATGGTTCTGTAGACTGGCTCACTGGGGGGCGGAGAGTTTCTTTTCCATGTCTTTCAGGGCCAGACGCAGGAAGAATATACTGGCGATCAGGCTCATGAGCTCGGCAATGGGGAAGCTCCACCAGACGTTGTTCACATCCCCGGTCAGGCTTAGCAGCCAGGCCGCCGGGATCAGGGCCACCACCTGCCGCAGCACCGACACGAAGAAAGAAAACATGCTCTTGTCCAAAGCCTGGCAGGCGGAGCCGGCCACGATGCAGAAGCCCGCCAGCAAAAAGCTCAGGCTGATGCGCCGCAGGGCGGGCACGCCGATGGCAAGCATGGACTCCGAGGGGGCGAAGATGCCCAGCAGGGCCTGGGGGAAGACCTGGAAGCAGAACACCCCCAGCAGCATGGCGCAGCTGGCGAAGATCACGCCGTAGCGGATGGTCCGGTAGATGCGGTCCTTTTTCCGGGCTCCGTAGTTGTAGCCGATAACGGGGATGATGCCGTTGTTCAGGCCGAACACCGGCATGAAGAAGAAGCTTTGGATCTTGAAGTAGGCCCCGTATACCGCCACCGCCGTGGAGGTGAAAGCTCCCAAAATGATGTTCATCAGATAGTTGGTCACCGAGCCGATGGCCACCATCAGGATGGAGGGGAAGCCGATGCGATAGATGTCCCGGACGATGGACCAGGGCAGGCGGATGTCGGCCAGGCGGATGGGCAGCTCCCGGTTTTTCCTGAAGTGGAACGCGTAGCCCGCCGCCGTGCCGGCGGCCTGACCGATCACCGTGGCGATGGCCGCGCCGGCGGTGCCCATGGCGGGCAGGCCGCACCAGCCGTAGATGAAAAACGGGTCCAAAATGATGTTGGTCACCGCGCCGATCATCTGGGTCCACATGGACAGCTTGGTCTGGCCCGTGGACTGCAAAAGCCGCTCCACGGTGATCTCCTGGTACACGAACAGGGACCCGATGGTAACGATGCGCAGATAGGAGTCGGTGTAAGCCCGGATGCTCTCCACCTGGGTCTGGGAGCGGATGAACCAGTCCGCGGCGAACAGGCCGAACGCGGCCATCAGCGCCCAGCAGCAAAGCCCCAAGGCCACCGCTGTGCCAGCCACCCGGCTGGCCTGTTTTCCGTCCCGACTGCCCAGTGCCCGGCTCACCAGGGTGCTCACGCCCACCCCCGTGCCGGTGCCCAGGCCGATCATGATGTTCTGGGCCGGGAATGCCAGGCTCAGCGCCGATAAACAGTCCTCCGATACCCGGGAGACATAGACGCTGTCCACGATATTATACAGGGCCTGTACCAGCATGGACAGCATCATAGGCACCGCCAGGCTCAGCAGCAGCTTGCCCTCCGGCATCTCACCCATACGGCTGGAATCGAGTTTCTTTTGTGTCTGCGCCATGGTTCGCTCCTTGCTTAAAAGTCTACTTTACCTATTATTATGATGGATTATATTTTTCCGCACAAGAGACAAAATCGCCAAACCGCGCCTCCCGATGGAGGCGCGGTTTGGGCGGCGTTGTCAATTGGTTCAGGCTCTGTGCCACTTGACCCCCTGGGGGGTGTCCTCCAAGATGATCCCGGCGGCTTTCAGCTCGTCCCGGATCCGGTCCGCCTCGGCCCAGTTCTTGGCCTTGCGGGCGGCCTGCCGGGCGGCGATCTTTTCCTCGATCTCCGCGTCCAGATCCTTTTCCTCCGCCCCAAAGGGGATGCCCAGCACGCCGCACAGCTCCAGGAAGATATCCCGGCAGGCGGCGGCCAGGGCCTTGGTGGGATCGGCGGCGGGGGAGACGGCGGCGTTCACGTCCCGGACCAGCTCAAAGATCACGCTGACCGCGTCGGCGGTGTTGAAGTCGTCATCCATGACCTCGACGAACCGCTGGCGGTATTTATCCAGCCCCGCCGCGAAAGCGGCGTCCGCCTCGGTGAGGTCCCCGTCCTTGCCATTTTCGGCAAAGAAGTCCAGATTCTCCTTGGCGGTCTTCAGCCGGTCCAGGGCCGCCTGGGCCTGCTCCAGCACGTCGGTGGAGTAGTTCAGGGGGGAACGGTAGTGGCTCATGAGCATGAACATGCGGATGCAGTCGTAGCCATACACCGCCGCGGCCTCCCGGACGGTGAAGAAGTTGCCAAGGGATTTGCTCATCTTCTTGTTGTCCACGTTGATGAAGCCGTTGTGCAGCCAGTAGTGGACGAAGGGCACCCCGTTGGCGGCCTCGGACTGGGCGATCTCGTTCTCGTGGTGGGGGAAGACCAGGTCCTTGCCGCCGGTGTGGATGTCGATGGTCTTGCCAAGATACCGGTTGCTCATGGCGGAGCACTCGATGTGCCAGCCGGGCCGGCCCATGCCCCAGGGGGACTCCCAGGCGGGCTCGCCGGGCTTGGCGGCTTTCCACAGGGCGAAGTCCATGGGGTCCTCTTTCACGTCGTTGACCTCCACCCGGGCCCCGTGCATCAGATCGTCCAGGTTCTGGTGGCTCAGCTTGCCGTAATCCCGGAACTTGGCGGTGCGGTAATACACGTCCCCGCCCGCCTCGTAGGCGTAGCCCTTGTCGATCAGGGTCTGGACCAGCTCGATGATCTGGGGGATGTTCTCGGTGGCCTTGGGGTGGACGGTGGCCTCCCGGACGCCAAGGGCCTTCACGTCCTTCCAGTACTCGTCGATGTACTTGGCGGCAATATCGGCGGAAGAGACATGCTCCTCGTTGGCCTTTTTGATGATCTTGTCGTCCACGTCGGTGAAGTTCTGCACGAACGTCACCTGATAGCCCCGGTATTCCAGATACCGGCGCAGCACGTCGAACATGATGATGGGCCGGGCGTTGCCCACGTGGATGTAGTTGTACACCGTGGGGCCGCAGCTGTACATGGAGACCTTGCCCTCTTGGATGGGGACGAAGTCCTCTTTCTGCATGGTCAGATCGTTATAAAAACGCATAGGTCACTTCTCCTTCGTTGCGGTAACTGCTGTTTCTTCGTGGGCAGCCGTCTGTTCCAGGCGGATGATCCGGCCCCGCAGAGCGCATAGCTCCTGGGATACCGGGTCGGAGACGCTGATCTGGTCCACCTTTCCGGCGTAATCGACCCGCTGCCCGGCCAGACGCACCACCCGGGCGGGCACGCCCACGGCGGTGGAGTCGGGGGGTATCTCGCTGAGCACCACGGCGTTGGAGGCGATGCGGCTGTTGTCCCCCACCTTGAAAGGGCCCAGCACCTTGGCGCCGGAGCCGATCAGCACGTTGTTGCCGATGGTGGGGTGGCGTTTGCCGTGGTCTTTGCCGGTGCCCCCCAGGGTCACCCCCTGGTAGATCAGCACGTCGTCCCCGATCTCCGCCGTCTCCCCGATCACCACGCCCATGCCGTGGTCGATGACCAGCCGGCGGCCGATGGCGGCCCCGGGATGGATCTCGATGCCGGTGACTTTTCGGGCGTGCTGGGACACGGCCCGGCCCAGGAATTTCATCCCGTGGGTCCAGTACCAGTGGGCCCGGCGGTATTTCAGCGTGGCCTTCACGCCGGGATAGAGCAGGTATATCTCCAACGCGCTCCGGGCGGCCGGGTCCCGGGCCTGGTAGGCCCGGATGGTTTCTTTTAGATTATCGAACATATTGGCAGGTCCTTACCCATTTTATACTGTATGCCCCGTCAGGCAGCCGTCCTCCATGCCGTCGATGCGGACCTGAGCAAACGCGCCGGGGACGGCGTCGCCGGTGAAGAGGACCTGTTCGTCCACGTCCGGGGAGTCGGCATAGGTTCGGCCGGTCCAGCGGCCGCCCTCGTCCACACCCTCGCACAGCACGGAGAAGGTCCTGCCGATCCGGGCCTGGTCGTACTCGTCCATAATGGCGTTTTGCAGCTCCGTCACCGTCCGGCGGCGGGCCTCCGCTTCCTCTTCATCGCACCGGTCCGGCATGGCAGCGGCGGGGGTGCCCTCCTGGGGAGAGAAGGCGAATACCCCGGCCCGGGGCAGCCGCTGTTGCCGCAGAAAGTCCAGAAGCTCCGCAAATTCCGCCTCACCCTCCCCGGGCAGGCCCACGATCAGGCTGGTCCGCAGGACCGCCTCCGGGATGCGGGCGCGGAGCTTCGCGAACAGGGCCTCGATGGAGGCGCGGGTCTCCGGCCGGCGCATCCGGCGCAATATGGCGTCGTTCACGTGCTGGATGGGCACGTCCAGGTACTTGACCACCTTGGGCTCGGCGGCGATGGCGTCGATGAGCTCGTCGGTGATCTCGTTGGGGTAGAGGTAGTGCAGGCGTATCCATTGTATGCCGCCCACCGCTGCCAGGTCCCGCAGCAGCCCCGCCAGGCCGGTCCCGTCCCGGAAGTCCCGGCCATAGGCCGTCACGTCCTGGGCCACCAGAATGAGTTCTTTCACGCCTGCCGCCGCCAGCTTTTCTGCCTCCGCCAATATAGCGGCTTTGGGCCGGGACCGGTAGCGGCCCCGGATGGAGGGGATCACGCAGTAGGCGCAGCGGTTGTCGCACCCGTCCGCGATCTTGATATAGGCCCAGCCGGGTCCCGTGGTCACCAGCCGGTCCAGCTCCGGCAGCGGAGCATTCTTGTCCAGGAACCGGGCGAGATGGGTCTGGCCGGACTCCAGCGCCGCCACGATATCGGGAAAACTGCCTACGCCCAGCACCGCGTCGATCTCCGGTATCTCCTGCAAAATGTCCCCCTGGTACCGCTGGGGCAGACAGCCCGTCACCACCAGCCGTTTCAGAGAGCCGGTCTTTTTCAGCTCAGCCAGTTCCAGGATGGCGTCGATGGCCTCCTGCTGGGCCGCCTCGATGAACGCGCACGTGTTGACCACCGCGGCGTCCGCCTGGGCGGGGTCCGCGGTGATCTGGTGGCCGGCGGTTTGGATAAGGGCCAGCATTTGTTCGGAGTCAATTAGATTTTTCGCGCATCCGAGCGCAGTGAAATGTACTTTCATTCCTCATCCATATCTGCCCCATATCGGCGCAGAGCCGAGCGGATATCGTCCCAGCCGTAGCCCCTGCGAAACAGAGCCGCCGCGGCCTTGTCCCGCTCTTTCCGGTCCCGAGGGTCCTTGCCACGGAGCCTGGCCGCCAGCAGCCGGTCGATGGTCTCCGTGCCCTCCGGCAGCTCCGCCAGGGCTTCGTCCCAGTACTCCGGGGGCACCCCCCGGCGGCGCAGCTCCGTCCGGACCCGGCCCGGGCCGTAGCCCATGGCGGCGTAGTGCCGGGCGATCTGGCCGGCGTACTCGGCGTCGTTGACGAACCCGTAGTCGATGCACAGGGCCGTCACCGTGTCGATATCCTCCTGGGAGCAGCCCTTGCCCGCCAGCTTGTCCCGGAGCTCCTTCTCCGAATGGGGCCGGGCCAGGTAGTCCATGGCCCACTTTTTCGTCCGCTCCAGAGGCTCCTCTGGGGTCCGGCGCTTTTTCGGCGGCTCCAGCTCCCCTGCCGGGTCGTTCATCACCGACCGGACGGTGTATTTGTACTGCTCGTCCATAAAAGCCTCGCAGAGTTCGCGCCCGGGGGCGCGAATGAATTTGGATATGATTTCCGGGGACATGTGCCTCGGAAATCATTCTCTGCGGCTCACGAAGTGTGCGAGCGCAGCGAGTGCGCGTATGTGAGCCGAAGCCTCTCGTTTGAATGCGATGCATTCAAACGACTTGCTCAGTCGTCGCCGCCGTCATCGAAATCCTCCGCGGACACGTCCACCGCCCGGCCGGCGGCCTTGGCGGCCTTCAGAGCCTGGGGGCTCATGAGCTTGTGGGCGTTGGCCCGGATCTGGGCCTCGATCTCGGCGGCCTTGTCGGGGTTCTCCAAAAGGTATTCCCGGACCCCGTCCCGGCCCTGGATACGCTCGCCGCAGACGGTGAACCAGGCGCCGGCTTTCTCGATGATGTCCAGCTTCACCCCCAGGTCGATGATCTCCCCGGTCTTGGAGATGCCCTCGCCGTAGATGATGTCGAATTGGGCCTCCTTGAAGGGGGGCGCCACCTTGTTCTTCACGATCTTCACCCGGGTCCGGTTGCCGATCATCTCGTCGCCAGACTTGAGTGTCTCGATCCGCCGCACGTCCAGCCGCACGCTGGAATAGTATTTCAAAGCCCGGCCGCCGGGGGTGGTCTCCGGGTTGCCGTACATGACGCCGATCTTCTCCCGGAGCTGGTTGATGAACACCACGATGCAGTTGGTCTTGGACACGATGCCCGCCAGCTTCCGCAGGGCCTGGCTCATGAGCCGGGCCAGCACGCCCACGGTGGAGTCGCCCATCTCGCCCTCCAGCTCGCTGCGGGGCAGCAGCGCCGCCACCGAGTCCACCACGATCACGTCCAAGGCCCCGGAGCGGACCAGAGCCTCGGTGATCTGCAGGGCCTGCTCGGCGGTGTCCGGCTGGGAGATGAGCAGATTGTCGATATCCACCCCCAGGGCCCGGGCGTAAGCCGGCTCCAGTGCGTGCTCCACGTCGATGTAGGCCACCTCGCCGCCGCCCTTCTGGGCGGAGGCCACCAGGTGCAGAGCCAGGGTGGTCTTGCCGCTGGCTTCCGGGCCGTATATTTCCACGATGCGGCCCCGGGGCACGCCGCCGATGCCCAGCGCCAGATCCAGGCCCAGCGAGCCGGTGGAGATGGCGTCCACGTTCACGGGGATGTCCTCCCCCAGGCGCATGATGGCGCCCTTGCCGTAATTCTTTTCGATCTGGGCCAGCGCCGTCTCCAGAGCCTTTTTCTTGTCCGCCGCCTGGCCCACCGGGGTCACGGGCGCGGCCGATTTCTTCGCTGCCATGTGTTTTTAGCTCCTCTCTCGTTTATCTTGCCGTTTCAGCCGGCCCGCGATGACCCGCTCCGTGCCGGCTGTGTCCTTCAATGTGCCCACGCCGGTGAAGCCCGCCTTTTCCAGCAGCGTCTTCACCGCCGGGGCCTGTCCCTCGCCGATCTCCAGCATAAGGACGCCGTTGTCCTTTAAAACGGACTTCCACAGCCGGATCACCGGCCGGATGATATCCAGACCGTCCTTGCCCCCGTCCAGAGCCTCCACCGGCTCATAGTCCCGGACGGAGCTGTCCAGCGACGCCAGCTCCGCCGAGGGGATATAGGGGGCGTTGCAGGTTATCAGATCAAAGCTGCCCAGCAGCATGGGAGGCTTTTCGGTCACGTCTGCCTCCACGCACATGACCCGGACCTCCAGGTTGTTCAGGCCGATGTTCTTCCGGCAAAGGCTCAGCGCCCGGGGACTGTTGTCCACCATGACCACCCGGGCCCCGGGCATGTGCACGCCCATGGCCACGCCCACGCAGCCGGAACCGGCGCATAGGTCCAATATCCGGGGCCGGCCGTTGCGGCCCGCAAACAGGTCTATGGCCGCCTTGACCAGCACCTCCGTGTCCGTCCGGGGGATCAGCGCGTCCCGGGTGATGTACAGGGGCACCCCGTAAAACTCCCAGATGCCGGTGATGTACGCAACCGGCTCGCCCTCGATCCGGCGCTCCACCATCTGCTGTACCCGCCGAGCGAACTCGTCCGAGGCATACAGGGACAGGTCCCGCAGAAATCTCTCCACGGTCTTGCCCGCCGCCTTGGAGACGATCAGCCGGGCTTCCAGACTGTGGGCCTCGATGCCGGCGTCCTTGAGCCGCTTCCGTGTCTCGATATAGATGTCGTTGTAGGTCTTTGCCATGGCTTGAATCTTCTCTCTGTTTGGGGTTTCGGGCTGATCTGTGCATGGCGTCGTTGTCCTCCTCAACGTGCCGAATGCACGCCTTCGTCGTTCCGCCTTGCCCTGCGCAGATCATCCTCGAAAGGGTCGTCTTACGCCGCGTTCAAACGATGTTTTTACCACACATCCGTGCCTTTTTTGTCCGGGATGACCAGCTTCAGGGAGGTGATGGCCACCTCCATCATGCCGTCGTCCGGCTCCCGGGTGGTCAGGTGCTGGAGCTGCCGGCCGGGCCAGGACAGGATCTTGGAGATGGTCAGATCATCGTGCCGGCCAAGCCAGCGGTTCAGCTCGTAGCTGAGACTGACCACCACCGGCAGCAGCAGGATCTTCACCAGCATCCGCAGCAGCACATTGTCGATGTGCAAAAAGGCGTTGACCACGATGAACACCAATATGCTCAGTATGATCACCACCAGCAAAAAGCTGGTGCCGCAGCGGGGATGGAAGCGGCTCTCGCCCCGGACGTTGTCCACGGTCAGCTCCTTGCCGTGCTCATAGCAGTAAATGGTCTTGTGCTCCGCGCCGTGGTAGCCCCACATGCGCTTCATCTCTTTCATCCGGCTCACGGCGGCCATGTAGCCCAGGAAGATGGCCAGCTTCAAAATGCCCTCCAGCAGGGTCCGCAGCCCGTCGTGACCGTGGCGCAGAGGGGGGATCAGTCCCACCAGGAACGTGGGCAGCACGATGAACAGCCCCACCGCCAGCGCCAGGCCCAGCACCGCCGCCAGGCCGATGATCAGCTTCTCGGCCTTGTCGGAGCTGAATTTGGATTCGATCCACTTGTCCAGCTTGCTGGGTTCCTCCTGCTCCTCCTCCGGGAGGAACTGGGCGGAGTAGGTGACGGCCTTCATGCCCTTGACCATGCTGTCGATGAAGGTCACCACGCCCCGGATCAGGGGCCAGCCGAAGACGGGCCACCGGTCCCGGAGCAGATTCAGCTTCTCCACCTTGGTGACCATCTCCCCGTTCTGGTCCCGGATGACGATGGCCTGTTTGTCCACGCCCCGCATCAGGATGCCCTCGATCAGGGCCTGTCCGCCGATGGATGTGCGGAAAGCGCAGCTATTGTGTTGGTTCTTGCCTGACATTTTACCGCCTTTCTTGGATTTGATAAAAGCCTCGCAGAGTTTGCGCCCGCAGGCGCAAAGAAGGTGGGATGATTTTTCCGGGGGCATGTACCTCGGAAAAATCTCTTATCGGCCTGCAAACGTGCGCGCTTGCGCGTGCGCTGCAGCAGGCCGCAGCCTTTGGCAAAGAAAGGGCGTCGCCCTTTCTGCCAGCTAAATCGTCAGATCTTCTTCTTTCATCACCGGGAGCATGACGGTCACGATCAGGCCGGAGCGGCCGTCGGAGGCGTTCTCCAGCTCCAGCTTGCCCTTGTGGCGGGTCACGATCTCATCGCAGACCGACAGGCCGATGCCGCTGCCCCGCTCCTTGCCGCTGCCCTTGTAAAACTTCTTCTTCACAAAGGGCAGTTCCTCCGGGGGGATGCCGGGGCCGAAGTCCCGGAAGCGGATGATCACCCAGCCGCCGCCGGAGCCGATGGTCACCAGGATGCGTCCGGCGGCCCGTCCGTACTTGGCGGCGTTGTCCATGATATTCAAAAACACCTGCTTCAGCCGCTCAGAGTCCCCCAGGATAAAGGGGATGTCCTTGTCCGGCGGGGTGTACTCGACGTTCATGCCCTCCTGCTTCATCAGGTTGCCGTAGGTGTAGATGGCCTCCTCCAGCTCCCCGGCCACGTCCAGGGTCTCCACGTTCAGGTTGAACCGACCGTCCTGGATGCGGGTGAATTCCAAAAGCTCCTCCACCATCTTGGTCAGCCGACCGGACTCCTTGGAGATGATGGCGATGCCCCGCTGGGCGTCATCGGAGATGGTGTCGTCGTAGGTCAGGGTCTCCGCCCAGCCGGTGATGGCGGTCAGGGGCGTGCGCAGCTCATGGGAGACCGTGGAGATGAACTGGGTCTGGGTCCGCTCCGACTCGCCGATCTTGGCGCTCATCTCGTTGATGGCGTCGGTCAGGTCCCCGATCTCGTCGTCGTATTTCTTCTGGGCCTGGATGCCGTAGCTTCCCTCGGCGATGCGGTGGGCCAGGGCCGTCAGCTCCACCAGGGGCTCCGTCACCGTGCGGATGAAGTAAAGGTTCGAGATCACCACCGCCAGGATGACCAGAAGACCCACGCCCGCGGCCACCGCGGAGGTGGCGGCGATCTGCCGGTTCACCAGCCGCAGGCTGGTCACGTACCGCATGGCCCCCACCACGGCCCCGTCTGGGCTCACCAGGGGGGCGGATACGGCCATGATCCGCTCGCCGGTGCCGTTGCGCCGGCCGTGCCAGGACTGGGTCCGGTTCTCCGTCAGGGCGGCGTTCACGTCCGGCGTGCCCGGCGTGGTGCCGGCGGAGATGCCGTAGCTGGACGCCTCCACCACCCCCCGGGCGTTGATGAATTGCAGCTCCAAAGAGTCCTTGTCTTCAAAGCTCTCCGTGTAGCGGTAGGCGCTCTGGTAATACTGGCTGTAGGTGCGGGACAGGTAGCCGGTGAAAAAGTTGGTGGCGGACTGGGCCTTGGTGCTCAGACCTGTGCGCACGGCGCTATAGTAGTAGCTGCGCACGCCCAGGGAGAACACCACCGTGAACAGCACCACCACGCCGACCGTCAGCAGGATGCCCGACTTCAGCCAGCGGCGCTTCAGTCCGCGAAGATGCTTTTTTCCCAGTATCTTGCCCATAAAAGTTATTTGCCCCTAAGCCTCGCAGAGTTTGCGCCCGCAGGCGCAAATTGATTCAGATATGATTTCCGGCGACATGTGCGTCGGAAATCATACTTTGCGGCCTGCAAACGTGCGAGCGCAGCGAGTGCGCTGCAGCAGGCCGAAGCCCTCTCGCGGAAATGCTTGCATTTTGGCGACTCAGAATCCCCACTTATAGCCGTAGCCCCAGACGGTGGTGATGTATGTGGGGATGGTGCTGTTGTCCTCGATCTTGATGCGGAGCCGGCGGATATTCACGTCCACGATCTTCAGCTCCCCGAAGTAGTCCCGGCCCCAGACGGCGTTGAGGATATCCTCCCGGGATAGGGCCCGGCCCGGGTTATCCATGAACAGCTTCATGATGGAGTATTCGATCTGGGTCAGCTTGATCCGCTCGCCGTTTTTCTCCAGGGTCCGGTTGCGGGTGTTCAGCCGGAACGGACCGTGGCGCAGTTCGCCCTTGTCCTCCTGGGGGTCCTCCGCCCCGGTGCGCCGGAACAGCGCGTCGATCCGGGCCGTCAGCTCCGCCGGGGAGAAGGGCTTGGTCACATAGTCGTCCGCGCCGGTCATGAGGCCGGTGACCTTGTCCATCTCCTGGGCCTTGGCCGTCAGCATGATGATGCCGATCTTCGAATCGGACGCCCGGATGCGCCGGCAGACCTCAAAGCCGTCGATGTCCGGCAGCATCACGTCTAGCAGGGCCACCTTGATGTCCGGGTTCTGCTTCAGCTGCTCCAGGGCCTGCTCGCCGGTCTCGGCCTCGATGGGCTCATAGCCGGACCGCCGCAGGTTGATCACCACGAAGCTGCGAATGCTGGATTCATCCTCCAAAACCAATACTTTCTTCATTGTTCACTGCCTCCCTTATCAAAGGTCGCCCGTTTGCCATTCGGCGTATAGTAAGTAAAAGTTATCTTTTATGTCCTGCTCCGTGAGCTCGTCGGTGAGAAGCTGGGCCGCGTACACCGCGCTGTCCGTCTGCTGCAGGAGGAACCATCCGCCGCCTACCCGGTCCATACGGTTGTCGCCGGTGAAGCAGCTGATCACCAGTACGCTGCGCTGAGGCGTGACCTCGTCCCCGGCCAGGGTGAACACCACGGAGCTCTCCTCCCCGGAGACGCCGCTTCGCTCCGGGATCAGGTCCCCGGTCAGGGTCCCTGTCAGCACCATGTACCAGCCGTCGGCCCGATCGTAGAAAGAGGCAAGGGCGGGGGTCATGCCCCCGTACGCGTCCAGGCTGTACCACTGCAGGATCTCGCTGTCGCCGCCCATGGGCAGCTCCAGGGCCCCGTCGTCGTTCAGATCGGCGGCGTAGAGCCCGTCCGGGCGCAGGGTGTTGCTGCGGCCCAGGGGGGTCATGGTGATGTTCTGCAGCTGCCCCTCCGGGGCGGTGAACACGTCCGTCACCAGTCCCTCGGAGCCCAGCTCGCTCTCCACAAAGACCGCCGCCGTCCCATCCGCCAGACGGCTGGACGCGGACCGGGCCACGGCGGTGATCCCGGCGGAGAAAGCCGCCGAGGAATAGACCGGTGTCTCCCCGGTCAGATCGTACAGGTCCAGGGTGCTCTGGCCGTCGGACAGGTGCAGATCCATCAGGTCGTCTACCCCGTCGCCGGTCAGATCGCATACCAGAAAGTCCGTGCAGTCCACGCTGAGCAGCTCCCGCTGATCGGCCTGGTCCGCGCCCCCCAGGGAGTGGACCGTCAGCAGCCGGATGTCTCCGGCGCCCTGCCAGACGATGATCAGCTCCGCCGAGCCGTCGCCGGTCAGGTCCGCGTAGTCCACGCTGGCCACCGCCGAGCCGTAGCCGGTGATGATGACGAAGGGGTAGTAGTTCCCGTTCTCGCCCTGGCGGTACACGCACACCGTGGGGGTGCGGCTCTCGTCCACCAGAAAGGCCAGAGCCTCCGCCGTGCCGTCGCCGTCCAGGTCCCGCAGCTGCACGCTCTGGCGGTTGCTGCCGCCGGTGGGGGCGGCATAGGCGCTGCCGGCGTCGACGCGCTCCGCGATCAGATCCTGCAGCTGCATGTATTCCTCCGACACCTGGGGCAGGGAGTACAGTTCGTCCACGCTGGCGGTCATGCAGCCAGTCAGACAGGCGAATGTGAAAAGGGCCAGAAACAACGCGGCCGCGCGCTTTGCCGGGCTTTTCATCCTATCACCTCGCCTGTAACTTTTTGCTCCATCTTTAACATTATATCACATTTGTTACCAAAATCCTAGAGAAAAGTTACAAAAACCCCGAGAACTTTTTCCAAAGCCGTCGAAGAGGAAGCTCTTGCGCCCGGTGGGGAAAGGGCGTATAATCTTCTTACACTGAAATCCACCAGAAAAGGAGTACATATCATGACCATCCTGCTCACCGGCGCGGCCGGATACATCGGCTCCCACACCGCCGTGGCCCTGGCCCAGGCCGGGTACGACGTGGCTATCGTGGACGATTTCTCCAATTCCAGCCCCGAGGCTGTCCGGCGCTGCGAGGAGCTGACCGGCAAAAAGATGCCCCTTTACGAGGCCGACGTGGCCGATAAGGCCGCCATGGCGAAGATCTTTGCCGAGACTAAGCCCGCGGCGGTAATGCACTTCGCCGGTTTCAAGGCGGTGGGCGAGAGCGTGGCAAAGCCCCTGATGTACTACCGCAACAACCTGGACACCACCCTGACCCTGCTGGAGTGCATGGCGGACGCGGGCTGCAAGCGATTCATCTTCTCCTCCTCCGCCACGGTGTACGGGGCCAAGGCCGCCGTGCCCTATACCGAGGACAGCGAGACCGGCGGCTGCACCAACCCTTACGGCTGGACCAAATTTATGATCGAGCAGATCGCCTCCGGCGCGGCCAAGGCGGACCCGGCCATGAGCGTGGTGCTGCTGCGCTACTTCAACCCCGTCGGCGCCCATGAGAGCGGCCGCATCGGCGAGAATCCCTCCGGTATCCCCAATAACCTGATGCCCTACATCACCCAGGTGGCCGTGGGACGGCTGCCCCATCTGAACGTGTTCGGCGACGACTATGACACCCCCGACGGCACCGGCGTGCGGGACTATATCCACGTGGTGGACCTTGCAAAGGGTCACGTGAAGGCCCTGGAATATGCCCTGGACCACACCGGCACGGAGGTATTCAACCTGGGCACCGGCAAGGGCGTCAGCGTGCTGGAACTGGTCCACGCTTTCGAGGCGGCCACCGGTGTGAAGATCCCCTACGAGATCGCGCCCCGGCGGGCCGGGGACCTGGCCACGGTGTACGCCGACTGCTCCAAGGCGGAGCGGGTGCTGGGCTGGAAGGCGGAAAAATCCGTGGAGGATATGTGCGCCGACTCCTGGCGGTGGCAGAGCTCCAACCCCAACGGGTATTGATTTTGTCAAATACAGCGGCGGACGCGTCTTTCGCGTCCGCTTTTTTGTGCCCCGCGACGGTTGCAATGGAGGCGGGAGCGTGATAAAATACCGATTTGTGCCAGAATATATGTATATGTGAAGAAGTGAGCTTTTTACCATGCAAGAGTTGAGAAACATCGCCATCATCGCCCACGTGGACCACGGCAAGACCACCCTGGTGGACGCCATGCTGCGCCAGTCCGGCGCCTTCCGCATGAACCAGCAGGTCCAGGAGCGGATCATGGACTCCGGGGACCTGGAGCGGGAGCGGGGCATCACCATCCTGGCCAAGAACACTGCCATCCACTACAAGGACGTGAAGATCAACATCGTGGACACCCCGGGCCACGCCGATTTCGGCGGCGAGGTGGAGCGGATATTGAAGATGGTCAACGGCGTGCTGCTGCTGGTGGACGCGGCGGAGGGCCCCATGCCCCAGACCCGGTTCGTGCTGGAGCACGCCCTGCAGCTGGGCCACAAGGTGATCGTGGTGGTCAACAAGGTGGACCGGCCGGACCAGCGGGTCTATGAGGTCATCGACGAGGTGTTGGAGCTTCTCATGGACCTGGGCTGCACCGACGAGCAGCTGGACAGCCCCATGCTCTTCGCCTCCGCCCGGCAGGGCACCTGCTCCGTCAATCCGGACACGGCGGGCCGGGACCTGACGCCCCTTTTTGAGGCCATCGTCAACTATATCCCTGCCCCGGAGCGGCCCGTGGACGAGCCCTTCCAGATGCTGGTCAGCTCTTTGGATTACAACGAATATGTGGGCCGCATCGCCATCGGCCGTATCGAGCGGGGCCGGGTGGCCCAGAATCAGGAGATCGTGGTCTGCGATTACCACAACGAGCGGCCGGTGCGCCGCGCCAAGGCGGTGAGCATGTATGAGTTCGAGCCCCTTGGCCGCCAGCCGGTCACCGAGGCGGAGGCGGGCAACATCATCGCCATGAGCGGCATCGGCGACGTGACCATCGGGGACACCATCTGCGCCCCGGAGGCCCCGGAGCCACTGCCTTTCGTGAAGATATCGGCTCCCACCATCGAAATGACCTTCTCCGTCAACGACAGCCCCTACGCCGGCCGGGAGGGCAAGTATGTCACCAGCCGGAACATCCGCCAGCGGCTGGAGCAGGAGACGTTGAAGGACGTGTCCCTGCGGGTGACGGAGACCGACTCCACCGACGCGTTCAACGTGGCCGGCCGGGGAGAGATGCACCTTTCCATCCTGATCGAGACCATGCGCCGGGAGGGGTACGAGTTTTCCGTGTCCCCGGCCCGGGTGCTGTACCGGGAGATCGACGGCAAAAAGTGCGAGCCCATGGAGCGGGTGGTGCTGGACGTGCCGGCGGAGAGCATGGGCGCGGTCATGGAGAAGCTGGGCCAGCGGAAGGGCGAGTTCGTGCAGATGACGCCGGTGGGAGACCGGATGAAGCTGGAATTTCTGGTGCCCACCCGGGGGCTTTTCGGCTACCGGAGCGAATTTCTCACCGACACCCGGGGTGAGGGCATCATGGCCTCGGTGTTCGACAGCTACGCCCCCGTGAAGGGGGAACTGAAGCGGCGCAACACCGGTTCGCTGATCGCTTTCGAGACCGGCGAGGCGGTGGCCTACGGCCTGTGGAACGCCCAGGACCGGGGCGCGCTGTTCATCACGCCGGGCACGGCGGTGTACGCCGGCATGATCGTGGGCGAGTGCCCGAAAAAGGAGGACGTGGTGGTGAACGTGTGCCGGTCCAAGCACCTGACCAACACCCGGGCCTCCGGCTCCGACGAGGCCCTGCGTCTGGTGCCGCCCCGGCAGATGAGTTTGGAGCAGTGTCTGGAATTCATGGCCGACGACGAGCTTTTGGAGGTCACGCCGGAGCACCTGCGCCTGCGTAAACGCATCCTGGACCATGAAAAGCGCATGAAGAGCCAGTTCCGTAAATAATTTTTGACAAACGGGCCATTGTATGGTATAGTACCAGAGCTTGGGACCCGCGGACTTGGTTTGGGGCGCAGCCCCTTACTCAGACGATGGGATTAGTAAAACCGAAAGGAAGGGCAAAGACCATGATCACCAAGGAACAGAAAACCAACATCATCGAAGCCAACAAGACCCATGAGGGCGACACCGGCTCCCCGGAGGTCCAGATCGCCATCCTCACCGAGCGCATCAACCAGCTCACTGAGCACCTGAAGGTCCACAAAAAGGACAATCACAGCCGCATGGGCCTGTTCAAGATGATCGGCAAGCGCCGCCGCCTGCTGGACTATGTGGCCAAGAACGACATCGAGCGTTACCGCGCCATCATCGCCAAGCTGGGCATCCGTAAGTGACCATTCGCTTACACTGAGGGGTATGAAGGTTTTTCAGGAGGGACAAGTGCATACTGTCCCTCCTGTCTTTTTGCGAAAGTTATCCGCTGCGGCGGATTTCCCGGATAGATTTGGTATGGAATGAAAGGAACGAACTAATGATCATCAAACACAAGCAATTTGACAACCTGCACCGCTGGGAGATGGACTTCTGCGGCCGGCCTCTGAAGATGGAGGTGGGCCGGATGGCGGAGCTGTGCAACGCCTCCGTGCTGGTGCAGTACGGCGAGACCACGGTGCTGTGCACCGTCACCGCCTCCGCCCGTCCCAAGGACGGCATCGACTACTTCCCTCTTGCCGTGGACTTCAACGAGAAGCTCTACGCCGTGGGCCGTATCCCCGGCTCCTTCCTGCGCCGGGAGGGCCGGCCCTCTCTGCCCGCCGTGCTGGCAAGCCGCCTCATCGACCGGCCCATGCGGCCCCTGTTCCCCTCCGACCTGCGCAACGACGTGGTCATCGCCTGCGAGGTCATGAATGTGGATAAGGACTGCTCCCCGGAGATCACCGCCATGATCGGCGCGGCCGCCGCCGTGTCCATCTCCGACGTACCCTTCAACGGCCCCATCGCCGGCATCGTGCTGGGCTGGGACGGGGAAAAGTACCTCTTCAACCCCACCCACGCCGAGAAAGAGGTCAACCAGATGACCGTCACCGTGGCCGCCACCCACAAGAAGATCGTCATGATCGAGGCCGAGGCGAAAGAGATCCCCGACGACGTGATGTACGAGGGCATCGTCCAGGCCCATGCCAAGCTCCAGGGCGTGCTGGACCTGATCGACCGGATGGTGGCCGAGGTGGGCAAGCCCAAATTCGAGTACGAGCACGCCGCCTTTGACGACGCGCTGTTCGATACCCTGGTAGCCAACGAGTTCGAGGGCATGGAATACTGCATGGACACCGACGACAAGAACGTCCGGGAGGCCCGGGTCAACGAGTGGGTCACCGCCATGCAGGAAAAGTACGGCGAAGAGCATCCCGACATGATGAATTACATGGACGAGATCCTCTACAAGCTGCAGAAAAAGGTCGTCAAGAAGTGGCTGCTGGCCGGCAAGCGCGTGGACGGCAGGGCCATGAACGAGATCCGTCCTCTGGACAGCCAGATCGACGTGATCCCCGGGGTCCACGGCTCCGCCCTGTTCACCCGTGGCCAGACCCAGGTGCTTTCCATCACCACCCTGAACACCCTCTCCGCTTCCCAGAAGCTGGACACCATCTGGGAGGAGACCGAGAAGCGGTTCATGCACCACTACAACATGCCCAGCTACTCCACCGGCGAGGCCCGTGCCAGCCGGTCCGTCAGCCGCCGGGAGCAGGGCCACGGCGCCCTGGTGGAGAAGGCCCTGGAGGCCGTCATCCCGCCCATCGAGGAGTTCCCCTACGCCATCCGCGTGGTCAGCGAGGTGCTCTCCTCCAACGGCTCCACCTCCCAGGGCTCCATCTGCGGCACCACCCTGAGCCTGATGGCCGCCGGCGTGCCCATCAAGGCCCCCGTGGCCGGCATCAGCTGCGGCCTCATCCAGGACGGCGACGACTTCACCACCTTCATCGACATCCAGGGCGTGGAGGACTTCCACGGGGAGATGGACTTCAAGGTGGCCGGCACCAAGAAGGGCATCACCGCCATCCAGATGGATCTGAAGAACGACGGCCTGAAGCATGAGATCGTGAAAAACGCCCTGGAGATCACCCATGAGGCCCGGCTTCAGATCCTGGACGAGATCATGCTGCCCGTCATCAGCGAGCCCCGCCATGAGCTGGCGGCCACCGCGCCCAAGATGATCAAGATGACCATCGACCCGGACAAGATCCGTGAGGTCATCGGCTCCGGCGGCAAGGTGATCCAGAAGATCACCGCCGACACCGGCTGCAAGATCGACATCGAGGACGACGGCACCATCTATATCGCCTCCGAGGACATCGAGGCCTGCCGCGCCGCCAAGAGCACCATCGACGACATCGTGTTCGTCCCCGAGGTGGGCAAGCTCTACTGGGGCAAGTGCGTGCGCATCATCCCCATCGGCGCGTTCATCGAGCTGGTGCCCGGCAAGGACGGCATGGTCCACATCAAGGACCTGGAGTTCAAGCGCACCGAGAAGGTGGAGGACGTGCTGAACGTGGGCGACTGGACCTGGGTCAAGGTCAGCGAGATCGACGACCGGGGCCGGGTGAACCTGAGCCGCAAGGATGCCATCAAGGAGCGTCAGCAGGCGGGGCTCCCCATCGACCGGGGCGACGAGTAAAAGCACAAACAGCAAACGGGACGGCCGCGAAAGCAGCCGTCCCGTCTTTTTATGCTGTTACCCCAGGCTTGCGATCAGGGACTCGGCGCAGCGAAGGCCGTCCACCGCCGCGCTCATGATCCCGCCGGCCCAGCCGGCACCCTCTCCACAGGGGTAGAGCCCTGCCACCCCGGGGGACTCAAGACTGTCCGTGCGCGGCATCCGCACCGGACTGGACGACCGGGTCTCCGGCCCCGTCAGCACCCCGTCCGCCGCCGCGAAGCCCCGCAGCTTCCGGTCGAATCGGGGCAGAGCCCCCGCCAGGGTGTCCGTAATGACCGGGGGCAGGACGCCGCGCAGGTCACAGACCGTCACCCCGGGCTCATAGGAGGGAGCCACCCGGCCAAAGGCGGGCCTGCCCCCGTGGAGGAAGCTCCCAACGGTCTGGGCCGGAGCCCGGTAGCCGCCTCCGGCTGCCTCAAAGGCCCGGCGCTCCAGCTCCCGCTGCCATTCCATCCCGCCCAGGACCCCGTCATAGGGGAAATCCTCCGGAGCCAGAGCCGTCAGCAGGGCGGCATTGGAGTTTACATAATTTCTTTTGCTGGGGCTGGCGCCGTTTGTGCAGACCATCCCCGGCTCGCTGGCGGCGGGGACTACCTGGCCCCCGGGGCACATGCAGAAGGTATAGCACCGCCGGCCGTCGGGAAGCTGGCAGGTCAGGGCGTAATCCGCCGGCCCCAGCGCTGGATGGCCCGTGAAAGGGCCGTACTGGGCCCGGTCAATGTCTGCCTGCAGATGCTCGATGCGCACCCCCATGGCGAAGGGCTTGGGGGCCATGGGAATAAGTTTACATAATATTTCAAACGTGTCCCGGGCGCTGTGGCCCACCGCCAGGATCAGCCGGGAGCAGGGGACGGTCTCCCGGGCGGTCACGGCCCCGGTGAGACGGCCGTTTTCCGTCTCCAGACCCAGCAGGGCCGTGGAAAAACGGACCTGGCCTCCCAGATCCACGATGCGCCGGCGGATGTTGGCGCAGACGCCGGGCAGCCGGTCCGTGCCGATGTGGGGCTTGGCGTCAAAGGTGATCTCCTCCGGCGCGCCGGCGGCGGCCAGCTGGTCCAGGACCCAGGGGATGCGCCGGTCCTTGACGCCGGTGGACAGCTTGCCGTCGGAGAAAGCCCCCGCGCCGCCCTCGCCGAACTGGATGTTGCTCTCCGGGTCCAGCGCGCCCTCCCGGCGCAGCCGCTCCACTGCCTCGGTCCGGGCGGCGGCGTCCTGGCCCCGTTCCAGCACGATGGGCCGCAGGCCCGCCAGAGCCAAGGCAAGTGCCGCGAACATCCCCGCCGGGCCGAAGCCCACCACCACTGGCCGGTCCGCCGGGATATGGGCCGGTATGGGGGGCGTGTAATCGTTGGCGGGGGCGGGGGCCGCGTCCCGGCATAGGGCCAGGGCGGAGGCCTCGTCCCGGACGGTCACGTCCAGGGTATAGACGAAGTGCACGTCCGACTTGCGCCGGGCGTCCACCGCCTTTTTGGCGATCCGCAGGCCGGTCACTTTCGTCTTCAGCGCCTGCCGGGCCCGGTCCCACAGGAGGTTCTCGTCCTCGTCCAGGCCCAGGGGCACGTTCCGCAGCCGGATCATGGCATGTCCTCCAAAAGACCCCCGGCGGCCAGGCCCGCCAGCCGGCCGCTGGACCAAGCCCACTGCAGATTATAGCCCCCGCAGTCCCCGTCGATGTCCAGCACCTCCCCGCAGGCGTAAAGCCCCGGCACCAGCAGGCTCTCCATGGTCTCGGGGTCGAATCCGGCGGTATCCACGCCGCCGGCAGTCACCTGGGCATCCTCAAAGCCCAGGGTCCCCAGCAGGGGCAGCTCGAACCGGCAAAGGGCCTCCGCGATCTGCTCAAGCGCCCCGTCCGACAACGCCCACAGCCGGGCGTCCTGGGGGATCTGGGCCCGACGGAGGACCGTGCGGGCGATAGCATTATGTAAAGCACCGTTTAGGAGGTTTTCCGCTTTATAATCGGAGAAATTGTCCCGTTTGGCGGACATGTATTGGAGTATGTCGATTCTGTCCATCTCCGGCAGCAGCCGCAGGAACACGGTGCAGCCGCTTCCCGCGGCGGAAGCGGTGCGGCTCAGGTCGTACACGGCGGGGCCGGTCAGGCCGTAGTCGGTGAATTGGACCTCCCCGAAGGCCGCGTCCAGTATGGCCCCGTCCCGCTCCAGGGTCAGGGCGGCCTGGGTCCGCACGCCCTTCATGGACCGGGTCCAGGCGTTGTCGGTCTTCAGCTGGACCAGAGCCGGGCGCAGCGGGGTGCAGCCGTGGCCGAAGGAGGTAAGGAGCTCGTATCCGGACCGGCCGCCGCCCAGCCGGGCGCCCGCCGCACCACCGCAGGCCACGATCAGCCTGTCCGCCTCAAAGCTCTCTCCCAGCGGGCCGGTCAGCAGGAATTTGTCCCCCCGCTTTTCCGCCCGGGCCACGGGCAGGGCGCATTCGATCTGACCGCCCCTAGCCTCCAGGGCCAGGCGCAGCACGTCCACCACGCTGCCGGCGCTGTCGGACAGGGGATAGACCCGGCCGTCCGGTTCTGTGCGTGTCACCAGGCCCAGGGCGGCGAACCAGAGCAGGGTGGTCTCCGGGCCGAAGCGGTACAGGGCGGGACCGGCGAAGGACGGATCGACGCCGTGGTAGTTTTCCAGGGAGACGTTCCGGTTGGTCAGATTGCACCGGCCGTTGCCGGTGGCCAGAAGCTTCCGGCCCACCCGGTTCTGCCGCTCGAAGACCGTGACGCGGTTTTCCAGGCTCTCCCGGACGGACAGCGCGGCGGCCAGGCCGGACGCGCCCCCGCCGATGATGGCGATATCCAATGGTGATCCCCCTTTCATGTAAAAACGCGGACGAAGGGGGCGCCCTCGTCCGTGTTTGCGTTTATGTTACTGACGGCTGTAATACTCGTCCAACTGCTGCTGCTCGTCATTGACCAGCCACCGGGTGGCCAGCAGGTAACGGTCGTTGTAATAGCCGACCCGGACCCGGTGGAAATACTGCTTTGGGTCGTTGAGGAAGTCGGCTATCTTTTCGCCCCGGACGATCCTTTTCGCATCCACCATGATGCGTTCTCTCGTTTTCAGTGCCATAGGCCGTCACCTCCCGAACGGGTCCATGATATCACAGCCGCCCGGCCATTGTCAATGGAATGGGCTTCCTTACAGCTTCAGTATCGCCGTGGCGAAGCGGAAGTAGATCAGCAGGCTCAGCGCGTCCACGATGGTGGTGATGAACGGCGAGCTCATGACCGCCGGGTCGAAGCCCAGCTTCTCCGCCAGCATGGGCAGCGTGCAGCCCACAAGCTTTGCGCACAGGATGGTGCACACCATGGTCAGGCAGATCACCGCCGCCACGGGCACGGTGATGGCAGCGTTGTGGAAGAGCATCCCGTCTACCAGCAGCAGTTTCACGAAATTCACCGCCGCCAGGGCCGTGCCACAGACCACCGCTACCCGGATCTCCTTCCATACCACCCGGAAAAAGTCGGAGAATTCGATGTCATTCAGACTGATGCCGCGTATGACCGTGACGCTGGCCTGGGAGCCGGAGTTGCCGCCGGTGTCCATCAGCATGGGGATATAGGCCGTCAGCACCGTGGCTGCCGCCAGGGCGTTTTCAAAGCTGGCGATGATCTGGCCGGTAAAGGTGGCGGAGATCATCAAAAGCAGCAGCCAGGGGAACCGGGCCTTGAAGGTCTCCCAGACGGAGGTCTTCAGGTATGGCTTGTCGGTGGGCGTCACGCCGCCCATGATCTCAATGTCCTCGGTGGTCTCCGTCTCCAGAACGTCCAAAGCGTCGTCAACGGTGATGATGCCCACCAGGCGGTTTTCGTTGTCCACCACCGGCAGGACCGTCAGGTCGTACTTGGCGAACATGGCCGTGGCGTCCTCCTGGTCCAGCAGGGTGCCCACGGAGATCACGTTGTCCTCCATCACGTCGGAGACGACCTCGTCCTCCTCCGACAGGATCAGGGTCCGGATGGAGACCGTGCCCAGCAGGTGCCGGCCGTCGTCGATGACGTAGCAGATGTTGATGGTCTCCTTGTCCGTGCCGGTGCGGCGGATGCGCTTGATGGCGTCGGCCACGGTCATGGTGGGCAGCAGGTCCACGTACTCCGTGGTCATCAGCGACCCGGCGGAGTCGTCCGGGTACTTGAGGATGTTGTTGATGAGCCGCCGGGTCTCCGGATCCGCCTGCTTCAGGATGCGCCGGACCACGTTGGCGGGCATTTCTTCCACCAGGTCCACCGCGTCGTCCACGTAAAGCTCGTCCACGACCTCCTTCAGCTCACTGTCCGAAAAGCCTTGGATCAGCAGCTCCTGGCTGTCCGGGTCCATCTCCACGAAGGTCTCCGCCGCCTCGTCCTTGGGCAGCAGCCGAAATAAAAGCGGCAGCAGATGCTCGTCCAGTTCGTCGAACAGGGCGGCTGTGTCCGCCGGGTTCATGGTCACCAATACGTCCCGCAGAGCGGGATATTTTTTTTGTTCGGCCAGAGCGACGATGGTGTCCTCCAGCGACAGATTGCGTTCAGCCATAGTCGTCCTTCCTCCTTTTTAGGTGTTCGGAAGGCACAAAAAGGCCGTCAGGCGCTAGCGGGCGATGGACGCCCGCCGCATTCGGCCTCGTTTTGTGCCGGTACTGTTACCAGCGTCCATCGTCTCACTTCCTTTCTGCAGCGGGTCTGTTTCCGCGATACTTCGTCAGACGGCTTGGAAATACACAAAGTATTCCCCGCGCCGTCTTTCTCGTCTCGCGAAAACATCCCTCGCTGCGGTCTGTGGTACTTCGTCAGACGGCTTGGAAATACACAAAGTATTCCCCGCGCCGTCTTTCTCGCCTCACAAAAAACATCCCGCGTTACGGTTTATCAGATATCCCGGTCAAAGAACCATGTCAGCCCAGCAGGATGGTGCGCAGATCCTCCACCGTATCGGCGATGAAGTCCGCGCCGGCGGCGGTCAGCTCCTCCCGGCCGCCGTAGCCGTAGCATACCCCTATGCAGGGGATGGCGCACTCGTGGGCGCCCGCCACGTCGTACAGCCGGTCGCCCACCATCACGGCCTTCGCCATGTCCGCGCCGCAGGTCCTCTCCGCATAGCGGATCACATCCGTCTTGGTGTTGTCGCCGCTGGGCTGACTGCCGGAGATGATCTCGAAATAAGGCAGCAGCCCAAACTTTTCCGCGATCCGGGTGGAAAAGCCCGTGGGCTTGGTGGTGGCCATATAGAGCTTACATCCGGCGGCGCGCAGGTCCCGGAGCAACTCTGGGATGCCGGGGTAGACCTGGTTTTCAAAAAGGCCAACCGTGCTGAAATACTCCCGGTAGGTGGTCAGAAAACGGGTCGCCGTGTCGTGGTCCATGCCCCAGAATTCCTCATAGCTCTTGGGCATGGGAGGGCCGATGAACTTATAATAATCCTCATTCCGCCCCGGGTCAAGACCCCACTTTTTCCGGGCGTAGATGATGGAGTTGGTGATGCCCAGGGCGGGGTCCGTCAAAGTCCCGTCCAGGTCGAAAAAAATGTGTTCGTATTTCATTATCGCTCCTCACGGAAGTAGCTCAGCCCAAGGCTTTTCGGCGGCTGCGATTCCTTGGACCGGCGCAGACTCACCGCCACCAGCACGATGATGGTGACGATATACGGCAGCATCTTGAAAAGCTCGATGCTGGCCCGGCTCAGGCCGGAGATGTAGTTGTAGGCCCAGTAGAGCACACCGAACAGGTACGCCGACCAGATGGCCCGGGCTGGCCGCCAGGTGGCGAAGATCACCAGGGCCACCGCCAGCCACCCCAGCGCCTCGATGGTACCGTCGGTGGACCAGGTGCCCTTGATGTAATCCATGGCATAATATAGCCCGCCCAGACCGGATATGCCCGCGCCCACGCAGGTGGCCAGGTACTTGTAGCGGATCACGTTCACACCCGCCGCGTCGGCTGTGGCCGGGTCCTCGCCCACGGCCCGCAGATTGAGGCCAACCCGGGAGCGGTTCAAAAACCAGCTGGCCAGCACTGCCAGGATGATGGCCAGATAGGCCATGAAGCCAAAGGAGAACAGCAGCTGTCCCACCTGACCAAGTCCCGACAGGGTGTGGGAGTAGGCCCGGTAGGCCCGGCTGGTGACCGCCACGCTGATCTGGCCCACGCCGCCGGCCAGGGCGTTCAGGCTGCCGCCGAACAGGTTTGCCAGGCCCGCCCCGAAGATGGTCAGCGTCAGGCCCGTCACGTTCTGGTTGGCCCGCAGGGTGATGGTCAAAAAGGCGTAGATGAGCCCGCCCAGCATGGAGGCGGCCACCGCCGCCAGAAAGCTGATCACAAGACCCACCCAGCCGATGGGCGCCGCCGCGTGCATCTCATAGAAGAACGCCGCCGCCAGGCCGGCGATGCCCCCCAGGTACATGATGCCGGGCACCCCCAGGTTCAGGTTGCCGGACTTCTCCGTGATGATCTCGCCCAGGGCGCCGTAGAGGATCACCGTGCCGAACACGATGGCGTTGGTGAGCAGGGAAATGAGCTGTGTCATGCCTGCACCTCCTCATTGTTCCGGCCGTGAGAGCGGAAACGGACGGTGTATTGGATGAAGAACTCGCTTCCCAGCAGGAAGAAAAGGATGATGCCTGTGACCACGTCGGAGGCGTAGTCGTTCAGGTGGAACTGGGAGGCGATCTGCACGGCTCCCTTTTCCAGGAACACCAGCAGCAGGGCGATGAGCACCATGACGAAGGTGTTGAACTTTGCCATCCAGGCCACGATGATGGCGGTGAAACCCCGGCCGCCGGCGGTACTGGTGGAGATGGTGTGGCTGGCGCCCGCCACGGCGATGAAGCCGGAAAGTCCACATACCGCCCCGGACAGGGCCATGGTGCGCACGATCACCCGCTTGACGGAGATGCCAGCGTACCGGGCCGTGTTCTCGCTCTCGCCCACAACGGAGATCTCGTAGCCGTGCTTGGTGTATTTCAGGTACAGATACATAGCCACGGTCAGGACCAGCACGATGACCACGTTCAGCAGATACTGCTTGCCAAACAGCGCGGGCAGCCACCCGGCCTGGGTCTGTTGGTTGATGACGCCCACGGAGTTGGAGCCCTTGGGGTTTTCCCACAGGGCCACCAGAAAACAGGTGATCTGGATGGCGATGTAGTTCATCATCAGGGTGAACAGGGTCTCGTTGGTGTTCCACCGGGCCTTGAAAAGGGCCGGTATCACGCCCCAGAGCGCCCCTGCGGCGACGCTGGCCACCGTGCTGACGAGAAGCAGCTGGAAAGTGGACAGGGCCCCGCCGCCATAGATGAGCACCGCCGCCGTGGCGCAGCCGCCCATCAGCATCTGGCCCTCCGCGCCCACGTTCCAGAAGCGCATCATGAACGCCGGGGCCAGCCCCACGCCGATGCACAGCAGGATGGACGCGTCCCGGGCGGTGACCCAGGCCCGGCGGGGGGAGCCGAAGGCCCCCTCCCACATGGCCGCGTATACCTTTACCGGGTTCAGCTTCGTAATGGAGTAGATGAACAGCGCGCTGACCAGCAGCGCCAGCACTGCCGCCGCCAGCCGGATACACCAAGCCCGCCACCAGACAAGACCGTCCCGGCGGGCGATGTGGATAAGAGGTTCGTGATTGGTCATGCGCCTGCCTCCCTGCGGAAATTGGTCATGAGATAGCCCACCTGCTCCTTGGTGGCGGTCCGGCCGTCCACGATATCGTTGAGCCGGCCGCCGCACAGTACCGCGATTCGGTCGCATAGCTGCAGCAGCACGTCCAGGTCCTCGCCTACGTAGATGACCGCCACGCCGGCCTTTTTCTGCTCGTTCAGCAGCCGGTAGATGGTGTAGGAGGTGTTGATGTCCAGGCCCCGGACCGCATAGGCGCTCATGAGCACCGTGGGGTGCAGGGCGATCTCACGGCCCACCAGGACCTTTTGTACGTTGCCGCCGGACAGCTGGCGAACCGGCGTCTCGATGCTGGGGGTCACCACCTCCAGCTCCCGGACGATGTCCCGGGCCATGTCGTAGGGCCGCCGCCGCTCCACCAGCGGGGACTTGCCGGAGCGGTATTCCTTCAGCATCATGTTGCCGGCGATGTTCATGCTGGCCACCAGGCCCATGCCCAGCCGGTCCTCCGGCACGAAGGCCAGCCGGATGCCTCGGTCGCTGACGGCCCGGGGTCCCAGGCCCAGGAGCTCCTCCGCCGGACCCTCCGGCCCGGTGGGCCGGTACTTGATGCTGGAACCGGACACGGCCGGCTGCAGGCCGGCGATGGCCTCCAAAAGCTCCTTCTGGCCGCAGCCGGAGATGCCGGCCACGCCCAGGATCTCCCCGGCGTATACGTCCAGGTTGATGTCGTCCAGGCGGGTGACCCCGTCCTTGTCCCGGACAGTCAGGTTCCGGATCTCCAGCCGCCGCTGGGGGCTGGCCGGTTCGTCCCGCTGGATGTTCAGCGTCACGGTCCGGCCCACCATCATATCCGTCAGGGCCCGGACGTCCGCCTTGGCGGTGTCCATGTCGCCGATGTACTCGCCCTTGCGCAGCACCGTCACCCGGTCGGATATCTCCAATACCTCGTTCAGCTTGTGGGTGATGATGATGATGCTCTTGCCGTCGTCGCGCATGTTGCGCATGACCGCGAAGAGCTTTTCCGTCTCCTGAGGGGTCAGCACCGCGGTGGGCTCGTCCAAAATGAGTATCTCAGCGCCCCGGTACAGGGTCTTGACGATCTCCAGTGTCTGCTTTTCCGATACGGACATATCGTAGATCTTCTTGTCCGGGTCCACATCAAAGCCATAACGGTCGCAGATCTGGCGGACCTTGGCGGCGATGGCCTTGCGGTCCACCATCACGCCCCCGGGCAGGCCCAGGGCGATGTTCTCCGCCGCGGTCAGCACGTCCACCAGCTTGAAATGCTGGTGCACCATGCCGATGCCCAGCTCGTACGCGTCGTGGGGGGAGGCGATGGTCACCTCCCGGCCGTTGATGTAGATCTGCCCGCTGTCGGGAAAATAGATGCCGGAGAGCATGTTCATCAGGGTGGTCTTGCCGCTGCCGTTCTCGCCCAGCAGAGACAGGATCTCCCCCTTGCGCAGCTCCAGATACACCTTGTCGTTGGCCGTCACGTGGCCGAAGGTCTTGGTGACGTTCACCATCCGGACGGCGAATTCCTCTGCCATGGATAAACCTCCTCGGTAGGGTATAAGGAAAAACAAGGCGCCGCTCTGAAATGGGGCGGCGCCTTGTGTAAAAACGGTTTACTCCTCGGTGGTCAGCTCGGTGATGCCGTCGATGCGCAGGGAGAAGTAAGGCGCGGAGCGCAGCTCGGGATCGGACTCATAGAAGATGCCGTCCTTGATGGCCTCGCCCTCGTCGCCCACGAAGTCGCCGTCAACGTCAAGAGCCAGGAAGCTGGTGGGATTCTCGCCGTCCACGGTGAAGGTGGAGCAGTCGAACACCTGCAGGCTGCCGTCGGTCAGGCCGGCCTCGATCTGCTCGACCTTCTCAGCGGTGCCCTCGGCGCAGGCGTCGCCCAGGGGGAAGATGTAGTTGGCGCCCTCGTTGTAGCCCTCGGACCAATCGGTGGGGATCTCGGTGCCGTCGATCATGCTCTGCAGAGCAAAGGTGTAGTACACGGACCAGTCGTTGCCGGCGGAGGTCAGGGCCACGTCGGGTGCCACCTCCAGCATGCTGATATTGTAGCCCACGCAGAACACGGTGTGGCCGGCCTCATGATAGGCCTGGACCTCGGCGGGTGCGCCGGTGGAGTCGGCGTGCTGACCGATGATGACGCAGCCGTCGGCCATCAGGGAGTTGGCGGCGCTGCCCTCGGCGGTGGGATCGAACCAGGAGTTGGTGTAGCGCACGTCCATGTGCACGTTCTCCACGATGGAGCGGATGCCCAGATAGAAAGCGGTGTAGCCGCTGACCACCTCGGCGTAGGGATAGGCGCCCACGTAGCCCAGCTTCACGTTGCCGTCGGCGTCGTAGTTGTCGTCGGTCAGTTCGTCGTTTTCAATGAGCTCGGCCAGCTTCATGCCGGCCACCACGCCGGAGACGTAGCGGGACTCAAAGGTGTGGTTAAAGGCGTTCTTCAGGTTGTCCAGGCCGGAAGCGGCGGCCAAGTCGCCGGTCATGGCGCAGAAGGTGATGTCGGGATACTCGCTGGCCACCTGCTGGGTGTAGGTCTGATGGCCGTAGGAGTCGGTGAAGATGATCTGGCAGCCGTTGTCGGCCAGGTCATAGCAGGCGTCGGCGGCCTCTTCGTTCTCGCCCACGTTGTACTTGTAGGTGACGTTCTCGGCGGGCACGCCCAGGGCCTCCATGGCCTTCTCCAGGCCGGTGATGTGGGCGATGTCATAGCCGGAGTTGTTGTCGCCGATGCAGACCATGCCGATCTTCAGGTCCTCGGGAGCGATGCCGCCCTCGTCGGCGAAGGCGCACACGCCCAGGCTCAGGACCAGGCACAGGGCCAGCAGCAGGGAAGAGAACTTTTTCATTTGTTGCCTCCTAAAAAATGTTTTTCTGGAAAGAAATAAACGGGCGGCCCGTGGGGCAGGCCGATCCGTCAATGGATAAAGGTAAGGCCGTCGTCGGACATGGACCCGATCCGGGCCAGGGACTCGATACGCAGGCCCTCCGCCCGCAGACGGGCCCCGCCGGGCTGGAACGTCTTCTCCACCGCGATGCCCGCGCCCACCAGCGTGGCCCCCGCCTGACGCACCAGGTCGCACAGACCCTCCAGCGCCGCGCCGTTGGCCAAAAAGTCGTCGATCAGCAGCACCCGGTCCGTGGGCAGCAGATATTCCTTCGCCACGATCACGTCGTAGATGTTGCCGTGGGTGTAGCTCTCCACCCGGGTGGTGTAGACCGAGCCGTCGATGTTTTTGGTTTTTGTCTTTTTAGCGAATAAAACAGGGCGCCCGAACTCCTGGGCCGCAATGCACGCGAGCCCGATGCCGGATGCCTCGATGGTCAGTATTTTATTGACGTTGTCGTCCTGAAACGCGGTGTGCCATGCCTTGGCAAGCTGGGCGAACAGCTCCACGTCCATCTGGTGGTTCAGAAAGCCGTCTACCTTCAGGATGCCGCCCGCGCGCACTTTCCCGTCCCGCAGGATACGCTCCTCCAGCAGTCGCATGGGAAACCCCACCTCCAACGGCCATCGGCCTTCGATAATTCATTCTACTACGGCGCCGGACAGGTTTTCAATTGACAGATACTTAGAGCTTTTTCCATTTTTCAACCAAATTTTATGCACTTCCACAAGCCCTAGGAATTATGTAAATCCACCGCCGCAAGATATGGAAAATGACGCCCTCACCAGGGCGTCATTTTATCCTTTTTTACCAGCCAGGCACGCTTCGCCAGCCGGGCCAGGGGATCGTCGGACCGGGAGTCGGACCAGAAGCCCTCGATGGGCGTATCCCCATACCGCTGGCGGTACCGGCGGACCTTTTCCTGGCCGTGGCAGTTCTCGCCCTGATAGACGCCGGTATCCTGGTCCACGGGGGAGGCCATCAGCGCGAAGCCCAGCGCGTTCGATACCGGCCGCAGGAGAAATTCCGGGGAGGCGGAGATCACCAGATCGTCCGGCCGCTGTTGGGCCAGATACCAGGGGCAGACATCGCCTATGTGCTCACGCCAGAAGGTCTCCGGCGCGGCGGCGGGCACATGGCGCAAAAAATGGTAAAATATCTGCTTGCACCGGGTCTTGGGCTTGATCTTCAATCCCAGGCAGGTGAATGCCCAGATGGTGCAGGGCAGAGTGAGCCAGGCGGCCGGGTACCGCCGCAGGCACCAGAGGTAAAACTGGGCGGTGCTGTCCCGGGGATAGATGGTTTTGTCGAAGTCGTATACGTTCATTTGAGGGTCTTGGTCTTTTCCACCGCGTCGATGATGGCGTCGGAGGCGGCGGCCCGGAAAGCGGACCGCTCCAGGGTCAGGACCCCCTGGATAGTGGTGCCCCCGGGGGAGCAGACCGCGTCTTTCAGCGCGCCGGGGTG
Organism: uncultured Oscillospiraceae bacterium; assembly: GCA_947628805.1. GTDB lineage: Bacteria > Bacillota > Clostridia > Oscillospirales > Oscillospiraceae > CAJOIG01. The sequence goes on from CANRBG010000005.1 coordinate 53,597, forward strand.
GCGGCCGTCCTGCCGGGCCAGAGCCCCGGCCCCCTCCACCGCCGCGGCGGCGTATAGGAGCGCCCGGGCCCGGGGCATCCCGCAGGCCACGGCCCCGTCCGCCAGGGCCTCGATGAACATGTAGGCGAAAGCGGGGGTGCACCCGCCGATGGTGCCGGCGATGTCCATCTGGTCCTCCGGGCAGGCGTCCCAGATCCCGGCCGCCCCCAGGGCGGCGATGAGCCTGTCGGTCTCCGCCGGCTCCACGTCTTTGGCGCACCAGGCGATCAGGCCCCGGCCCACGCCCACCGGCGTGTTGGGGCACAGGCGGATCACCGGATAGTTTTTGCCGGCCATGGCCTGGATGGAGGCGGTGTCCAGTCCCGCGGCGATGGACACCAGCACGAACCGGTCCTGCCGGGCCTCCAGGACCGGGGCGATCTGGGCAAGGCACCCGGCCATGTCCTTGGGCTTTACCCCCAGAAAGACGTACCTGGCCGCGCCGGCCACCGTATCCGCCGTGGCGGGTATGGCGCCCAGCTCCGTAGCCAGGGCCACCGCCTTGTCCGCCGTGCGGTTGGCCAAAAGGATCTGTTTCGGGTCGGTCTTCACCGCCGCGGCCCGGGCCAGCGCGCCGCCCATGTTCCCTGTGCCGATGAATCCCAAAAGATACATATTCTCTCTGTCCTCCTGTCTCTGTTGTCCCTTTCATGGGACAGTTCCGGTTGCGGAAAGGCTCCGCGTATGGTATACTCTTCCTGTTACCAAGGGCCCGACACGGTGGGCTCCCCGCCGGCGGCCCTGATTGCCGCCAGGGCCAGGGCCCGGGTGGCGTCCAGACAGTCCGCCAGCAGACCCAGCTCCTCGAAGGCCAGGGGAAGCTCCGTGCAGGCCAGCACGAATTTTTCCGCGCCCCGGTCCCGCAGGTCCCGCAAGATGTCCCGGACCGGAATGGACGAGAGCGGGACGGCCCGGGCTTTCACGCCCTGGTAGATGAGGCGCATGACCTGCTCCTGCATGGCCGGCGAGGGATACACGGCCCGGACGCCCGCCTGGGCCAGGGCCTTTTCGTAGACCCCGCTTTGGACGGTGCCGTCCGTGGCCAGGACCCCGGCGGTCTTCACGCCGGCGGCTTTCAGCGCGGCGGCGGCCTCACGGGGCATGTGCAGTACCGGTACGGATACGGACGCGGCCACCGCGTCGTAGAAATAATGGGCGGTGTTGCAGGGCATGATGAGTATTTCCGCCCCCGCCGCCTCCAGCTGCCGGGCGGTCTTAATGAGCTCCGGCGTGGGGTCCGCGCCCCCGTGGAGGATAGCGGCGGTCCGGTCCGGGATGGCGGTGTTGCAGTCGGCGATCACGTGCAGGTGGTCCTGGTCGCAGGCGGCCCTGGTGAGCTCCGTCAGCTTCGCCGTCAGGTCCCATGTGGCCGCCGGGCCCATGCCGCCGATCACCCCGATCGTCTTTTTCATGCCGCGCCTCCTTCCGGTTTGATCTTATTTTAGGGCAGGCGGTGGCCCCCGTCAAGCACGATTTGAAAGGATCGAATTTATGGATACAAGACCCATTGGCATTTTCGACTCTGGCCTGGGGGGCCTCACCGCCGTGCGGGCCCTGGTCCGAACGGCCCCTGGGGAGAGCTTCGTATATCTGGGGGATACGAAAAACGCCCCCTACGGGGACAGGTCCCGGGACCAGATCCAGGCCCTGTCCCGGCAGAACGTACGTTTTTTGCAGGGCCGGGGCGTGAAAGCCCTGCTGGTGGCCTGCAATACCTCCACCGCCAACGCCATGGACGTCATGCGCGCCCAGGCGGGGACCCTGCCGGTGGCGGGGGTCATCGAGCCCGCCGCGGCGGCGGCCGTGGCGGTGACCGGAACGGGCCGGATCGGCGTGCTTGCCACGGCGGCCACGGTGGCCAGCGGGGCCTATGAGAGAGCGGTGCGGGATCTGGCTCCAAATGCCCGGGTCACGGCGGTGGCCTGTCCCCGGCTGGTGCCCCTGGTGGAGAGCGGCAGGACGGACCCGGCGGACCCGGAGCTGACGGAGGCGGTAGAGGCATATTGCGCGCCGCTGCTGGCGGCGGGGGTGGACACGGCGGTGCTGGGCTGCACCCACTATCCCCTCATCCTGCCGGCCATCCGCCGGGCTCTGGGGCCGGAGGTGGCCCTGATCGACTCCGGCGCGGCCAGCGTGGGCGCGCTGCTGGGGGAATTGGAAAAGCGGGACGCTCTGGCCGGCGGGGAAAAAGAGGGCCGCCGTCAGTTCGTATGCACCGGCGGCATGGAGCGGTTCGCGTTCCTGGGCTCCGCGTTCCTGGGCTGGGACATCCGCCCGGCCACGGAACAGGTATCTCTTTGAGGTGACGGGCTATGGCGAGAACGGCGAATCAAAAATTGAAGCTTCTGTATCTGTGCCGATACCTGCTGCGCCGGTCCGACGAGGAACACCCGGTGACGGTGGCGCAGATGATCGACTACCTGGCCCGGCAGGACATCGCCGCCGAGCGCAAGAGCGTCTATGACGATATGGAGGCTCTGCGGCTGTTCGGACTGGACGTGCAGACCGTGCGGGTGGGCTCCGCCACCGGCTATTTCATCGGGGAGCGGGAATTCCAGCTGCCGGAGCTGAAACTGCTGGTGGACAGCGTCCAGTCCTCCCGGTTCATCACCGAGAAGAAATCCCTGGAGCTCATCTGCAAGCTGGAGGGGCTTGCCAGCGAACACCAGGCCCGGGAGCTGAACCGGCAGGTCTATGTCCGGGGCCGAATCAAGACCATGAACGAGTCCATTTATTATAATGTGGACGAGATCCACGCCGCCATCGACTCCGACCGGTCCGTCACGTTCCGGTACTTCGCCTGGAGCGTGGACAAAAAGCGGGTCTGGCGGCGGGACGGCGCCCGGTACGAGGTGAGCCCCTGGGCCCTGATGTGGGACAACGAGAACTACTACCTGGTGGCCTACGACCACGCCGCCGGGGCCATCAAGCACTACCGGGTGGACAAGATGGCCTCCATCGCCCAGACGGACCGGTCCCGGCAGGGGGCCGGGGCCTTCGCCAAGTTCGACATGGCCGCCTACTCCAACACCCATTTCGGCATGTTCTCCGGAGACGTGCAGCCGGTGCGGCTGGCCTTTGAAAACGAGCTGGCCGGACCGGTCATAGACCAGTTCGGCCAGGACGTGAGCTTGGTGCCCTTGGATCAGGGCCATTTTTCCGTCACGGTGAACGTGGCGGTGAACGTGCAGTTTTTCGGCTGGCTCAGCGGCTTCGGCACCCGGGCCCGTATCCTGGCCCCGGCGGCCGCCGCGGAGGAGATGCGCCGGCACCTGCTGACCCTTGCGGAGTTGTATGATTAAAAGATGACCTTGCAGATCAGGTCCATCCAGCCCTCCGCCGTCACAGCCAGGCACACCACCCCCCAGAACACCACATGATCCAGCACTTTCTTTTTCTTCGACATGAGATAAACCGTCCTTTCTGTCTTGTTTGACAAAAGGATACCCGATCGGCTGCCCCAAAAAACGGACAGCCGGGCGGATGGAGGATCAATTTATGGACAATATGCAGACGGAAAACGGCTATGGGGTCCTGTTCATCGTGGCCACGCCCATCGGCAACGCCCGGGACATGTCCCCCCGGGGGACGGACATCCTGGAGCGGGTGGACGTGATCGCCGCGGAGGATACCCGCCGGAGCGTGGTGCTTTTGAACAAGCTGGGCATCCGCAATAAGCTGGCTTCCAACCACAAATTCAACGAGCACGGCAAGGCCCGGTATTTCATCGACCTTTTGAAGGCGGGCCAGAGCGTGGCGGTGATCACCGACGCGGGCACCCCCTGCATCTCCGACCCGGGCAACGAGCTGATCCGGTCCGCGGTGGCCGAGGGCGTGAAGGTGGTGGGCGTGCCGGGGCCCTGCGCGGCGGTGACGGCCCTGTCCGTCAGCGGGTTCGACCTGAGCGCGTTCGTGTTCCGGGGCTTCTTCCCCCGGGAGAACGCGGATCGGGGCCGGCTGCTGGACCAGATGCGCCGGGGCAGCGTGCGGACATACGTGTTTTATGAGTCCCCCAAGCGGGTCATGGACGCGGTGGAGTACTTCGCCCGGGAGGCGCCGTCCTGTCGGATGTGCCTGTGCAACGACCTGACCAAGCTCCACGAGGCCGCCTTTCGGGGCGCGCCGTCGGAGGTCCGGGACCAGCTGCTGGCAAAGGGAAACTATGAAAAGGGCGAGTTCTGCCTGGTGGTGGAGCTGACAGAGGACTTTCTCGCTCCCCGGCAGGAGCATGTGGTCTCCGCCGAGGCATTGCTGGTGGACGCCATGGTCCGGGAGGGCTGCCGGGCGAAGGACGCCATCAAGATCGTGCTGGCCGACGCGGCAAACACCTACAGCAAGAACGAGCTCTACGCCGCCAGCCTGCGGCTGAAAGAGCTGTTTTAGACAGCAAAAAATACCGCCCGCCGGATTTTCCGGTGGGCGGTATTTTTGTCGTGAATGCTTAAAGTATTGTTACATTGTCCTTGCCGATGTCGGCCAGGGTGGGGGTCCCGCACATGGTCATGGCGTCTTTCAGCTCCGCCACGATCTTGTCCAGGTAGATCTTCAGCCCCTCCGCGCCGGCGGCGTAGATAAACGGCACCACCGGCCGGCCGATCAGCACCGCGTCCGCCCCCAGGGCCAGGGCCCGGTACACGTCCACGCCCGTGCGGATGCCGCCGTCCACCAGCACCGGTATCCGGCCGTCCACTGCCTTGGCGATGGCGGGCAGCACCTCCGCCGTGGCGGGCACGCCCCCCAGCACCCGGCCCCCGTGGTTGGACACCACGATGGCCGCCGCGCCGCCCTCCACGGCTTTTTCCGCGCCCTTGGGCGTCATGATGCCTTTCACGATGAAGGGCATTTTCGCGTAGGCGGTGATCTCTTTCAGCTCCGGGACGGACTTGCTGCCCGCGTTGGGGTTATACTGCTTCAGGAAAGGCAGGCCGGCCCCGTCCACGTCCATGGCCGCGGCGTAGATGCCCTTGGCGTTCAGGATGTCCAGTTTCTCGAACACGGCCTCCTTGTTCCAGGGCTTGATGGTGGGAATACCGATGCCCTGGACCTTTTCCATGTCACGGACGGAGCTCTTCATGATCTCCGGGTCCATGCCGTCGCCGGTGAAGGCGGCCACGCCGTACTCCGCCGCCGCGGGCACCAGGATGCTGTTGTAGGCAAAGTCGTCGTACTTCTCGCCGTAGTGGAGCTTCAGCCCGCCCAGAGGCGCGATGAAGATGGGGGCCTTGAAGTTCCAGCCGAACATCCGGAAGGAGACGTCCACGGGCCTGTTCTCGCAGAGGGTGTCCATGTTCAGCAGCACCTCCTGCCACTTGGCGTAGTTGCGGGCGGCGGTGTTGTTGGGGGCTTTGCAGCCGGGACCGGGGATGGTATTGCCGCAGGCCTTGCCGTCGCACACCGGGCAGGCCTTGCACGCCGGGCCGACCTGCCCACGGGCGGCGGCCAGAACTTCGTTGTAAGTCATAGTCACGGGCTCCTTTTGTATGTATTTTATACATTTTATTATAGCCCCCGCCGGGGAAAAGTCAATGCAAACGCGCCGGCGGGCTCCGTCCCGGGCCGGGAGCGGCCGCAAGCTTTGTACAGGTTGCCGAAAATCCGGCGGCAGGTCCGGAAAGAACTGGGTAATTGTCATGATTTTGAAATTTTCGACGCATCAACTTTCATTTCGACCTTGATATTTTAAAGCGATGCAGGTATAATAGCGATATCTTGCAGAATCGAAAACAAAATTTTGCAAAGAAATGAAAAAATAGCATTGGAGGACGAAACCATGAAAAAGTTTCTTGCGCTGCTTCTCGCGCTGCTGATGGTCATGAGCCTGGCGGCCTGCGGCGGTTCCAAGACGGAGGAAGCTCCCGCCGAGGAAGAGGCCACGGAGGCCCCCGCTGAAGAGGAAGCTACCGAGACCCCCGCTGAAGAGGAGGCCACGGAGGCCCCCGCTGAGGACGCTGCCGAGGCTGCCGACGACGCCGACGCGGCTCTGGCTCCCAAGGACGGCGGCACGTCTTTGAACTTCACCACCGGCGGCGACCAGGGCACCTACTACGGCTTTGGCGGCGTCATGGCCCAGAAGATCGGCGAGGTCACCAGCACCAAGGTCACGGCCATCACGTCCGGCGGCTCCCAGGCCAACATCGAGGCCATGGAGGCCGGCGACGCGGAGCTGGGCTTTGTCCAGTCCGACGTCATGGCTTACGCCTATAAGGGCGAGCGGCTGTTCGACGAGCCTGTGACCAGCTTCTCCACCGTGGGCGCGCTCTATATGGAGCAGGTCCAGATCGTCACCCTGGATCCCGAGATCAAGACCGTGGCAGACCTGGAGGGCAAGCGCGTTTCCATCGGCGCGGCCGGTTCCGGCGTTTACTTCAACGCCATCGACATCCTGGGCGCCTATGGCCTGACCGAGGATGACATCACCCCCACCTACCAGTCCTTCGGCGATTCCACCGAGGCTCTGCAGGATAAGCAGATCGACGCCGCCTTCGTGGTGGCCGGCGCGCCTACCACCGCCGTCACCTCCCTGGCCGCTACCCAGGATGTGTACCTGGTGAGCCTGGACGACGAGCACATCGAGGCCCTGCAGGAGACCTCCCCCTACTACAGCAAGAACGTCATCTCCAAGGACGCCTACGGCACGGATGAGGACGTGACCACCGTTGCCATCGGCGCGGTCGTCATCGCCAATGACGATGTGTCCGACGCGGATGTGTACAACTTCCTGTACGGCGTGTTCGAGAACCTGGACAACCTGAGCCACGACAAGGCCAAGGAGCTGAGCCTGGAGTTCGCCACCTCCGTCACGGATGTGCCCTATCACCCCGGCGCTGCCGCCTACTTTGCGGACAAGGGGATCGAAGTCCCCACCAAGTGATCAAAACGATCATACACTGACAGTTTGCGGACGCCGCGGCGGGCTTGCCTGCCGCGGCGCCTGTGAAAAACACCCTATCGCGGGACAGATGGACGCGCATCGGCCCGACGCGCATCCATGTGTTCCGCCGGAGAAAGAAAGGAGACGCCCATGGCAGAAGAGAAAAAACCGATCGACGCTGTCCCGGAGACCGATACTTCCACCGGCACCGCCGCCGATGTGGAAGAGGTCATGAAAAAATATGACCGGGAGTCCAATGTCCGGGTCTGGGAAGGCGTGCCCCGGCAGATCATGCGGGTGCTCGCCGCGGCCTTTTCGGTCTACTGCATCGTGGCGACTCTGTTTCTGACCATGATGCCCGAGGAAAAGCTGAACATATTCCTGGGCCTGATCCTGATCCTGGGCTACCTGCACTATCCCATCAAAAAGGGCCATGTGAAAGTCAACTCCATGCCTTGGTATGATATCGTCATCATGGTGGCAGGGGCGTTCCCGTTTTTCTACTTCGCCGCCAACGCCCACAGCATCATCCGCCTGGCCACCAAGGTGACCAACGATCCCAAGATGGTGGTCATGGCCATCGTGTCCATCCTGGCGTTCATGGAGCTGTGCCGGCGGTGCGTGGGGATCCCCATTTTGTGCGTGGTGGGCGCGCTGTTCATCTATACGTTCTCCAATGTCCGGTTCGGCAAGGTCATATATGACCTCTTTTACACCACCACCGGTATGATGAACACCCCCATCAACGTCTGCTCCAAGTACATCGTGGTGTTCATCATCTTCGGCGCGTTTTTGGAACGAACAGGCATATCCACGTTCTTTATCAATCTTGCCAACTGCGTGGCGGGGGCCTCCTCCGGGGGGCCGGCCAAGGTGGCGGTCATCTCCTCCGCCCTGTGCGGCATGGTGTCCGGCTCCTCCGTGGGCAACACCGTCACCACCGGCTCCGTCACCATCCCCATGATGAAGCGGACCGGCTACAAGGGCGAGTTTGCCGGGGCCGTGGAGGCGGCCGCCTCCACCGGCGGGCAGATCATGCCCCCCATCATGGGCGCGGCGGCGTTCCTCATGAGCGAGTATATGGGCATCCCCTATGGCCAGGTGGCCCTGAAGGCCATTTTGCCGGCGGTGCTCTACTTTACCGGCATCTACATCGTGGTGCACCTGGAGGCCAAAAAGCTGGGTCTGCGGGGCATCCCCCGGGAGGAACTGCCCCGGTTTTTGAAGCTGCTGCCCAAGATCTATCTGCTGCTGCCGCTGGTCATCCTGGTGTGGCTGGTGTCTACCAACACCCGGACCATGCAGTTCTCTGCAGCCATCGCCATCATGGTCACCATCGGCGTGGGTCTTGTCAACAACGTGATCACCAGGCTCACCAAGAGCGATGATACCTCCGACAACCTGACTTTCGGCAAATTCGTCGACGCCCTGGAGGCCGGCGCGAAAAGCTGCATCACCGTGGCCGTGGCCTGCGCCATGGCCGGCCTGGTGGCCGGGTGCATCACCTCTACGGGCCTCGCCTCCAAGCTGATCACCGCCGTGGTGGCCATCTCCGGCGGCCGGGCCATCATCGCGCTGTTTCTCACCATGCTGTGCTGCATCGTGCTGGGCATGGGCGTGCCCACCACCGCCAACTACTGCATCATGGCCTCCACCTGCGCCCCCATCCTCATGAGTCCTGCCATCGGCATCGCCCCGGTGGCGGCCCACTTCTTCGTGTTCTACTTCGGCATCGTGGCCGATATCACCCCGCCGGTGGCCCTGGCGGCCTATGCCGGCTCCGCCATCGCCAAGGCGCCTCCCATGAAGACCGCCCTCAACGCTACCAAGCTGGCTATCGCCGCTTTCGTGGTGCCTTACATCTTCGCTCTGAACCCGGCTATGTTGCTGGTGGACACCACCGCCTTCCAGGTGGCGCAGGTGGTCATCACCTCCATTCTGGGTATCCTGGCCCTGGGCGTGGGCCTGGAGGGCTACTTCAAGGGGAACGTGCCCTGGGTGCTGCGGATCATCGCGCTGGCCGCGGGCCTGTTTTTGATCTACCCGGGCACCGTCAGCGACGTGGTGGGCCTGGCCGTGGTGGCCGGCATCTATGCGTTCCAGACTCTGGTCCACAAAAAGGAAACGCCTGCCGGGGCTTGACTTGGCCGGCGTCCATAACGGACAGATCGGTTTTTGGAAAATTAAATGATTTTTGGGCGGACCGCTCCAGCGGTCCGCCCTCTTTTTCGCAGAATTTGCCATGCTATTTTTTCATCCCGGGGACACGATAATATCGATGTGAGCCAGATCGATATGCCAAATTTTCTCTTTGACCGGGACCGGCCCGCCGGCGGGACTTTCTGGGCCGGTGGAAGCAAAGAGATATTTTAGCGCGGTTTCGTGCCCCGCTTTCTCGCATACTGAATGGGCCGGCAGAAAGACGGGAGGATGAAAAATGGGTAAACGATGGTTTTTGCGGCTGCAAACAGCCGTGATCATATGGGTCATGACGGCCGTGTGCGCGGTGACGGCCTTCGCGGACGGCGCGCTGATCCCCGTGGGGGAGACGGTGGGTATCTCCATTCAAATGAAAGGCGTTCTGGTGGCGGGCGTGACCCAGGTGAAGACAGGCCGTGGCACGGTGTGCCCGGCGAAAGAGGCCGGGATCCAGCCCGGCGACGTGATCCTGGCGGTGGAGGATAAGGCGGTGGAGACCGCCGGAGAGCTCATCGCCGCCGTGGAGGCGCTGGATGGCAGCTCGGTCCGTATGACTGTGCAGCGGTCCGGAGGGACCTGCACCGTCTGTGTGACCCCGGCCCGGGAGGAGAGCGGTGCGCTCCGGCTGGGGCTCTGGCTGCGGGACGGCGTGGCCGGGATCGGTACGGTGACCTATATAGATCCGGACACCGGGGCGTTTGGCGCGCTGGGCCACGGGGTGAACGACGTGGATACGGGCGTGCTGCTGCCGGTGGCCAGCGGCGCGGTGTGCCACGCCCAGATCGTGGATGTGAAGCGGGGCGCGTCCGGAACGCCGGGGGAGCTGGCCGGCAGCTTTGATCCCAGCGACGTAGTGGGGTGCATCACCCGCAACACGCTCTGCGGCATTTTCGGCACCATTACCGGCGATCTGGGTGCACTGCGGCCGGCAATGCCCGTGTGCGCCCCTGGGGAGGTCCAGAAAGGCGAGGCCACCATCCTGGCCTGCGTGGCGGGGCAGGAGACCCGGGAGTACGAGGTGGAGATCGCCCGCAGCGGCATGGCCGCCGGCAGCGGCCGGGACCTGACCGTGCATGTGACGGACCCGGAGCTGCTGGAGCAGACCGGCGGCATCGTCCAGGGCATGAGCGGCAGCCCCATCATCCAAAACGGTAAGCTCGTTGGCGCGGTGACCCACGTGTGTGTCATCGCCTTCATGCCAACAGGGGACTACTGTTTCATGGGTATCTTCGGATAGATGTCGATCTCCAGCGCGCCGTCATGGTCCTTGCGGTACTCGATGCGGTAGAGTATCTCCTTCAGGAGCTTGTTGCGCTCTGCCACGGCCATCTGGTCGTAGCTGTCCAGCAGGGCCTCCGTCTGGGGTATCAGGTTCTCATGGAAGTCCGCCTGTTCCTCCAGGGCGGGCAGCCGTTCATAGAGGCTGTCAAGCTGGGACTGGACGGCTTTCTGGCTGCCGGTGATCTTCTCCTTGCGCCGACGGAACTCCTCTTTTGTGTAAAGCCCCTGTTCCACCAGGTCAAAAGCGTTATCCAGCTGGGCGTTCAGCTTTTCCAGCTCGGCGGTGAGCTGCCCGATCCTGTCCCGGCAGGAATCCGCCTCGCTCTCAAAGCCCACGTTTTCGATCTCCACGGTGTAGCCGGCCACCCACTGACGAAGGGCGGAGATGATCTGCTCCTCGGTCTTGGTGTAGTCGTAGCTGGCGGTGTGGCAGTTGCGGTGGTTGACACACCGGAACCGGGGGACGCCCCGGTTGGAAACGGTGCGGCCAATGCGCTTGCCGCACTTGGCGCAGAAGATCAGACCAGCAAAGGCGTTTTGCAGTTCAAAGTCCTCTTTGACATGGGCGTTGGATGGACGCTCTGTGCGGACGCGCTGGGCCTCGGTGAAGATGTCCTCGCTTATGAGCGGCGGGTGCAGGCCCTGGAATATTTCATAGTCGCTGGGGTCCTGCAGGTGCTTGATATGCCGTTTGACCTCGCCGTTTTCGATGCGCTTGACCTGCCTGCACCAGCCCCGGCGTATCTTGCCGCAGTAGACCGGGTTTTTGAGCATGTTGAAGATGGAGGAGTAGGTCCACAGCTCCCCGTGCCGGGTGGGGACGTGGTGGTCGTTTAAGTAGTTGGCGATCACCTTGGTCCCGTCGCCGGACAGATACATAGCAAAGACGGTCTTCACCACCTCCGCCTCCTCTGGGAGAGGCTCCAGGGAATAGCCTTTCTCGTTGGGCAGCTTGATGCGCTGGTAGCCGTAGGGGGCGATACTGCCCAGGTACTTTCCCTCGGCGGCGGAGCTTTCGCGGCCCCGGATAAGACGCCGGTTGATGGTCTTGTACTCCCGGCGGCTCATGAACAGGCCAAACTCAAAGTATTCTTCGTCAAACTCGTTGCTGGGGTCGTAAATTTTGTTGGGGGTGATGATCTTGGTGCCGGAAAACTGGAATACCTGACTGATGTATGCCTGGTCGGCGCCGTTGCCGCGGGCCAGACGCTCCAGGTCCACCACCAGGACCCCCGCGTAAAATTCCTCGCTTACCTCGGCCAGCATCTCCTGGATCTGCGGCCTGGCAGCGATGGACTCGCCTGAAACGACCTCATAATAAACTTTTGCAATACGGTACCCACGATCACTCGCCAGCTTGTCCAAGATCGCCTTATGGCGCTTGAGTGTTTCCTCTACACTGAACTCGGCATAGTCACGGTCAAAGCGGGATTTTCGCAGATACATGACGTATTGCTCCATTTGGGGCCTCCTTTCAAGAATATTATAGAAAACGGTGCGGGCGGTGTCAAATCTGTGAGGCGCTCCAAATAATGGAAACGCCGCAAAGTCATTGCGGCGTGGAAGATGCGTTGTCTGCGGTCTGGGGCGCGGGGAGGCTGCGTTTTCTGTATGCCTCCGAGACGATATGGCTTATGGAGGCGGTGTGTATATCATCAAGCGGCTGGCACAACTCGTCATGGATGCGAAGAATGATAACGCCGGCCTTGATCTCCTTTGCGACCATATGACCGCCTCCTTTGTTATTCAATTGTTATTTTATCCAGGCGTATCGGGAAGATACGCTCACTCATCATATTCGCTCAAAATGTCCTCAAAATCGGCCAGAAACTCATTTAGGAAGATGGCCTGGAGTTTTGGAGATGCCATGACTTCGGCATATACGTCCGGGATTTCGATCCTAGCGGCGCAGATCAGGAAGTTGATCACCGAGATGGCCTCGCCTGTACGAGTTTCATCCCGAAGCTGGCATAGGCTGCGGTAGGCTTGCCGCAGTTCGCGGATGCTCATCCCGCTGTGCAGCCAGTTGAATACGGGCAGCATGACCGCGCCGGACAGGGTGTTGATGGTGTTGTTGTTCATAATGATTCTCCCTTTTGTTTGATTTTGATAATAAAAGCGGCACGGATGTTCCGTGCCGCTGAAATAAATAACTATGTTCTTAGAGTTATAAAAATTTGTTTAACAAGGAGTAGTAAGTTTGCGATTAAAGTATGTCTTGAGCGGAAAGCGGAAGGTTGTTTGCTACTTTAATTGCAGCACATCCTAAATTCTCAGCGGTTCCTTGTTGACAAAACCTGTGAGAACTCTTGTATTGATTAATTTGTTCATCTATACTCTGAGAAGAAAAAATATTACCAACAATAAAATCTGAACGTAAGTAGTCGTTATCTAAATTCTCGGAGGCAAAAACTGCATATGGGCAAATAGCAATGTCACCGTTTGTGAAAATGTATGGTATTGTTCCCGCGTGACATGCTGAACATGGCTTGTTGTCTTTATTAGGGAATCTAATGAATACAGTCTGCAATGACGAAAACTCTGGCTTTCCCTGAAGATGTTTGATTAGACAATTTCTGAGAGATTCCAATTCGCTTTGATCTAATACCAAATTATATGCACTTTTTCCCCGTCCGAATGGGGATAAAGGATTCATTAAAATATAATTAGCTTTAGCCGCTAATGCAAAATCACATAATTGCACATACTCTGCAGGAGAAGAAAGCTTGTTGGGTGTAATAAGAATTCCATTTAACATATCATAAGAACCGACAAGATTGATATTATCCAAAACTTTTAAAAATGAATCATTGTCCGCTATTTCCCTGAATTTTCCATGGGAAGTATAACTAATTCCATCTAAACTAACGTTAAAATGAACAAGTCGAGAATCTATAAGTTGCAGAAACTCTTCCGTAATTAGAGATGCATTTGTACAAATACAGGTGTGAATAGCATTATCTGTAAGTAAATGAACTATCGCGAGTAGATCCTGATTTACAAATGGCTCACCGCCAGTTAATGTTACTTTTTTGACATTGGAACCAATTAGCTTATGTAAAAAATGCTCTCTGAAATCATTATAAGTTAAATCACTTCCTGTTTCAGTTGCAGACAAAAAACAATGTTTGCAATGCAGATTACATCTCTCTGTTATTTGAAGCATAATTTTCATGTCCGGAGGATTGAGTGTAGTGCGAAAAAAACAATTGGCTGAAGTATCATCAGTGTAGAGCCATTTCAAATTGATAGAAGCCATGATTATTTTCCCCCATAACTATTATATGTTCGTCTGCATTCATCTAGAACAGCATCATTTTTTTTGCTACAATTCCATACAGTATTCCACAGATCTGAAAAAAGACCTCCCGGCAATGAGTTTACACCGTATTCACGATATTCATATTTTGAAGGTTTTTTAATCTTTCTGGTTATTACAACAACCTGTGAAGTGTCCTTATACATAATTCTGCCGCGAATTTTAGGAATTGGGAACACACTTTCGTCAAAAAACCGAATTTCGATCGTTTGTTCAAATTCCGACATAAGATATCCGATCCTTTTCTTTGCCGCTGTTGAATTCGGTGGCTTGCAGACAATTTGTATAGTATCGATACTGTTGTCTAACAAAGCTTTTAACTGCGAACTATTCCGAATATCATTTTTGCGCTTATTATTATCAGAAGTAGGATAAACATCCCCAAAGAAATCCATGTCGCCAACAATCATGCCTAATGGGGCCATTCCACTAGACGTAAATTCATTAATTCTTTTTTCTAGTACTTTTTGGGATAAAATCTCGGGAAGATCATTGTTGCCTTGGGTAAAAAATGCTTCAAATCATCACCAAGTGTTAGCCATGTTAAAATGCAGAAAACTACAGGAATAGCTCCTAATATCACATTCTTTAAGTTTCCAAGAGCAGTTGAACCAACACAGAAGATGAAAGTAAAAAGCAGTAATATCTCAAGAATCGAAAATATGATGGTAGCTATGATAAGTATGTTTTTATATCTTGGAAAGTTGTTCTTATATTTAATTTTGAATTTGTCATCTATGAATTTTAGGAGGCCAACACCTAGAAGGCTTAATAGAGACGCTAAATCAAAATTCACACGATCAGAATAGCCTAAATCGTTATTGGATGAATTGTCAATGTCACTAGCATTTTGATTATCGGAAATATACGATGTCTGGACGAGAGAGGGTTCTGCACTTTCTGCGAAAACAGTAAAAGATAAGCTATCAAGTCCCCACAAAATGATGAAAGCTATAATACCACATATCCGCATAATATTATGTAAGGCTTGTTTGCTCACAGGCTCTCACCTACCTTGCATCAGAAGTTTTGTATGAGAAAAATTTAAATCCACGATCAAATAGGAACTCAAGTGTATTATCCGGTTGGCAGCATATCAATATGTTATAATAACAAATATAACATGTTTTCGATTTATTTCAACCCCTAATGTTAAGAATCATCAAATTACTAGGAAGTATAAACCAGCCGCCACCTAAGTAAACGCGGACATTCCGCCAAACCGGGGGCGCATTGGAAAAAGTGAACAGGCCCATGTAGCTCAGCAGGATAGAGCAGCCGCCTCCTAAGTAAACGCGGACATTCCGCCAAATCGGAGGCGCATTGGAAAAAGTGAACAAGCCCATGTAGCTCAACAGGATAGAGCAGCCGCCTCCTAAGCGGCAGGTCGGACGTTCGAATCGTCTCATGGGTGCCAATCGAAAAGCTGGAAGCCTTGAAATCACAGGGTTTTCGGCTTTTTGCTTTCTCTGCCGAAAAGTTCACTTTTTCCTTTGCAATCAAAATTGATTTCACTGATTGCAAAATGCAAGGGAAATATGAGATATGTCTTTCGTAGCCTTTTGCAATCAGATGAGCCTCAAAACGGTGGTTTTTCGGTGCGTTGCAATCAGATTTGCAATCACCTCGCTTCAATATCATTGCGGAATCAACGGTGTTGCAATCAGTTGACGGTGGTTTGACTGGCCGAGGCAAGGACCTTTGCGATCAAATCCGGATGATTTGTAAGATACTGCAACGCTGCCTGCATTGCCGCTTCATTCGGCGCTTCCCCAGTGCCAGGAGCAGTACTGCCCTGATAAAATGTAGCTTCCATTTGCTCCGCAAGGTGACGACGGTCGTCATCAATGATATGTGTATATCGTTTTGTGAGCATTGCCGTAGAACTCCATCCGCCGTCGCCCTGAACCGATTTCAAGTCCCCCTGGGACAGCTTCAGTTTGATGGTCGCGCTTGCATGACGGATGCTATGGAACACAACATTGTCGATGTTGATGGTGGGGTCATTGATCTGTTGCAAGATCTCCTTAAATGTCTTGTTTAGAAACTCGGTCATGACGGGCCTGCCGTTTTCCTGGCATATCACCAGACCGTAGTCTGTGTACCCATCGTCACCCAACTCATTATGGAGTTTGATTTGCATTTTCCGAAGAACAAGGAGTTCTTTGGCAACAGTGTCCGGAATGTAGACGTTGCGGACAGTGCCCTGGGTCTTTGGCTGCTTCAAGACGATCACTGTGCGGGTCCCTGGGTATAGCGTGGGGAATTTGTAGTAGACTTCCATTTTCGTCAGCTTGTCCAGAAGCTCTCTTTTTACGCGGTCAACAACGCGGTCGATCCGTATGACCTGCTGCTCCTGGTCATAGCGTTCCCATTGGATAGCCCCGATCTC
>CANRBG010000006.1 GCA_947628805.1 uncultured Oscillospiraceae bacterium
GCCGCCGAGGGACAGATGCGAGGTCTTCATTTCGGCGACCAGATTGCCGTGATCCACGCCGTCGCCCCATTCCAGGTTGTCCAGCTCCTCAGTATTATCTTTGTTGACATCACCTTTGAAGATCTGGTACGCGGTGAAGCGGTTATCACCGCCCAAGCTCTCCTGGCCGTTGGGGGCGATGGTGATGCTCCCGGTACCACTCGCCGCCAGCGCGGGGAGCGCCAGGGCCAGCACCATCACGACGGTCAGGGCCAGCGCAGCCGCAGATCTGAGGACAGTTCTCTTTTTCATGCTTTATAAACCCCCCGTATTATTTGCAAATATGGTTTGTATGGGCATAGCGCGCTTTACCGCGCCGCCCTCCTGCACACAGGATGATCGCGCCGCCCGCGAGGCACAGCAGTGCGCTCAGCAGCGCCAGCCCCGCCGAACCAGGTCCGCCGGTATCCGGCAGCGTGGCGGAGATAATGGTATTCGTGCATTTCACTGTAGCCCCGACGCCGCCGCCCGGGATCGTGCCGGTATTGGTGCCGCCGGTACTGTCGTCCCACGTTGCGGTGTAGTGCTCCGCCTCTTCGGTCACGGTATATTTCACCCCGGCGGGCAGACCGGTGATGGTGATGGACTGCTCATGCGAGAGATAGACCGTGGCCACGCCACCCGTGAAGGTGATTTTGGTCTCTGTCGGGTCCAGACTATCGTCGGACTGATGCTTCACACCGCCTGTCTGCGTATAGCTGTATGTGCCGTTGAACGGTACGGTGCCGTCGGTCAAGTTGATGGTGAACTTGAACAGTTTGTCCGTTTCGCCGCCGTCCGCCACCGTCTTGCTGACGGTCAGGCTGCCGGTCTGGCGTGTGTTGGTGAACGTCGCCTGGGCGTCAGAATTTGCAGTGACCTGCCCTGTCTCGCCGGTGGCCAAGGTAGTATAGCCGCTCTGGTTCGCCTCGACCTCCGTCACCGTATACGTGGTGTCCACGGGCAGGCCCTTGATGGTGATGGACTGGCCGCCCTTGAGCGCGATGTTCTCATTGCTGTCCTTTAGTTTGACATTGCCGTCATCGTCCACGGTCACATAGCCGGTCACAGGGGGATCGGCAGGTGCGCCGTCCGTCTTGATCTCATAGGGGTAGTCGCCGGCCAGCGGGACATCCGTGCCGGAATTCACCAGCTTGATCTGGAAGTGCCACAGCCTTCCGGCGTCCGCGCCGGGGCCGGCCACCGTCTTGCTGATTGTCAGGTCGCCGTGTTCGATGCGGGTATTGGTGAACTCGACCTTAACACTTTCTCCTCCTGCATATCCCTTAATGGTGCCAGACAAGACGCCGTTCTCCGCGTCGGTCGTGTAGCCTCCCTGGTTGGCATCTATCTCCGTGATGGTGTAAGTAGTATCCACAGGCAGTCCGTCGATAGTGATATACTCGCCTGCTTTGAGCTTGATGACATCCTCGCCGCCGAGCCTCACTAAACCATTTTCATCGACTGTCACGACAACTCTTTCAGAAATGCTTGAAAGATATGCACTATACTCGCCCGCCAGGTGGACGTCAGAAGGACCAGCAGGCGCCTCCAATTTGATTTTGAAGGTCCACTCTCTGTCCGTTTCCGGATCACTACCGGCAGTCTTCTTTGTGATTGTCAGAGCGCCGTCGGAGGACTTACGGTTGACGAACTCAACACTTTCCGGTCTGCTGGTACTTGTCGTACCACTCTTGGTCGGGTCCGCCGTCGAAAAACCGCCCGTGTTCGCATCCGTCTCCGTGATGGTATACGCAGTGCCCTCCGGCAGACCGAAAATCTTCAAGGTCGTGCCTCCGCCGAGCTTGACATTGGCTTCGCCGTTTTGATCAAACTGGACAGTCCAGCTGCCGCCCTCGTTGTGCAGACCATATTCCCTTCCGTCTACAGAATCCAGCCTGTCTCCACCTGATGACCAAACCTCGGCGGGGTATTCGCCGCTCAGGGCATTGCCGTCCTTGGTAAGCTTGATTTTGAAATTCCACCGTTTCCACGTGGCGGTGTTGTTATTATCATTTTCTACCTTCTTTGACAGGTCCAGCTCGGTTTTGTCGTGGAATATGTTCGTACAGGTGAATTCGATTCGTTTGACCCTTGTACTTGTACTTGGTGTCGAACTGCTCCCCAAACCGCCGCTGAGAATGTTGCCATCCTCGTCATAGGCAATATAGGTGATACGCGAGTCATCCGCGCCCTGATCGTCAGTCTCCTGTAGATAGAAATTGTAGTCAGTGTTACTTGAGAAATTAAACTTATTTTTAAAATCAAAGGTTATCTTCTGGTCGGACTTCAGGGTGAAGGAATACTGCATCCCAGAAGAAGGTCCGCCAGAGGAGTTGTCTATTGAGCCATTGTATGTAAACTTAGCATCGCCGTTTGTCGTCACGTCTCTCCCAGTCAGCGTATACGGCACCTCGATATCACCTGTACTACTAGAACCATAACTGCCGACCGTGAACGTGAAGCCAAACTCTTTTTGGTTCTTTTCCTCCTCTGTGAGCCCCACGGTCTTTTTTTGCACGGAGACATTGAGCTCTCCCGCTATCACCGTACCGTTGACCATCACGCCGCCGCCGGCATACAGGGCGCTCCTCGTGTGGTTGTTGGTGATGTAGACGCTGTAGCCGCCGCTGTTGCCGGCAGCCGTTGTCATGATCCCGGCGTCCTGCACATGGGCCTTGAAGCCCACGGGGCCGCTGCCGCCGTTGGCCGCCGACGCCATGGCGATCCCATGGAATTCGTTGGTCCAGTCGTACTCGCCGGTGACGGCCAGTTCGTCGTTCAGGTCGGTCCAATTGTAGGGCCGTCCGTCGGGTGTGGTGTCGCTGATATAGAGCTTGGCGGGGTTCTCATGGGTGATGACCGGGTCAGAAGGCACCGCCAGGATGTCCATGCCGCTGCTGCCGTTGCCGTAGATCATGGCTCCGTTCTCCGGGTACAGGAACACCTGGGCGTTGGGGCAAAGTCCAATGCCGTTGCCCACGGTATTGCCGTCGGAGCCGCCCTGCACGGAGTTGCCGGTGATCAGGGCGTTATACATGTAGCAGGTGATGTTCTCGCCGATGTATATGCCGCCGGTGTTATAGTGCTTTGTGGGCTCCAGGTCGGACTCCTTATAGTTTTCGAAGTTGGCGTTGCACCAGTTGCCGTCCACTGTGCAGGACAGCAGCTGCACCGTGCCGGAATAGTCTGCGCCCTTCCGGCGGACGGAGAACGCGCCCGCGTTCACGTCGGCGCTGTTGCCAGAGAACACCGCGCCGCCGGTGACCGTGACCGTGCCGCCGTTCAGGTTGGCCCGGAACGCGCCGCCGGAGCTGCCGGATTTGTTGCCGGTGAAGGTGCCGCCGTCGATGGTGATGTTGGAGTTCTCGCCGTCGCCGGGGAAATAGAAACAGCCGCCGTCGCCGGTCTCGGCGGTGTTGTCCGTAAAGGTGCAGTTCTTGAAAAGGAACTCGCTCTGGGGCGGGAAGCCGCGCCACACACCGCCCTGGTTCTTGGCGTAGTTCCCGGTGAAGGTGCTGCTCTCAAAGTTGAACGTCGTGCCCTTGGCATCCACCGCCGCGTAGAAGCAGCCGCCGTTGTTGCTGCTCCGATTGTTCTCAAACGTGCTGTTTTTGACCGTGAATGTGGAGTTGGGGACGTTATACTGCATGACGCCCGCATTGTCGGCGGCGCTGTTGCCCCGGAAGGTCACGCCGTCCACCAGGAATTCTTTGATGGCATCCGCGTTGTCCTTGGTGACGTAGACGCAGGGGCCTTTATTCGCAGTATTATTGATGAACTGTGTCCCGCCGCTGATCGTGAATCTGCCGCTCCCGTTCGGCGTCTTCGCAGCGTTTGCCGCCTTGTAGATGCCGCCCTCTTTGGCCGCGCTGTTGCCGCTGAACACAGCGCCGCTGATGTCGATGGCGGAGTTCTTGGAAGAGATGAAAGCGATGGACCCATAGGCCGTCGCAGTGTTGTCCGTAAAGGAGCCGCCCGATATGGTCAGGGCCACCGTATCCGCGTCGATACCGATGCTGAAAGCGCCGCCGCGCTGGGCGCTGTTGCCCGTGAACTGGGCGCTCCCGCCGAGCCGGACTGCAGCGGAGCCCGCGCCGTCCACGTGGAGCGCCCCGCCGTAGGCCTGGTCCGCAGTGGCCGTGTCTGCCGTATTCCCGGAGAACGTACCGCCGGTCACCGACACGGCAGAGTCGTAAGCGTAAACGCCGCCGCCGCAGATGGCGCTGTTGCCGCTGATCTCGCCGCCGGCCATATCAAAGGCGGAGCTGTTCGCCATGAGGACAGCGCCGCCAAGGCCCTGCCTGCCGGCATTCGCACCGTTATAGGCGAAGCGGAACGCGGTGCCGTATGTTACCTGGGCCAGCGTTCCCTCGTCCGCCGCCGCGCTGTTGTTCCGGATCGCGCCGCCTTCTATATTAATAGAAGAAGCGTCCAGATACACTGCGCCGTAAGACTTGTTGTTCATCAGCGCCGCGCCGGGGTTCAGGGTGAGGGTCGAACCGCCGCTGGCGGTCACGGTCCGGCCCGCAGTGTTGTTCGTGGCGTCCACGGTCACGTTCTCCAGCGTCAGGGACGCGCCGCCCGTGAGGACGAACATGTTTTCGCTCTCGCCGGATTTGGACAGCGTATAGGGTCCGGCCCCGTCATAGGACTTGACCGTCACGGCCTTGCCGTTGAAGGTCACTGTGTCCATTTCCACGTTGCCCGTCAGCCAGATGGTGCCGCCCTCGGGCAGCAGGCGCTCCGCCGCTTCCTCGATGGTGGCCGCCGCGGCGGGCTCTCCTTCCACGCCCTCCGGGGCCGCGGGGACATAGATCTCGCCGGCATCGCCGGCCGGCTCCGCGCTGCGCCGCATCAGCGCCGGGCCCATCACGGAGAAGGAACCCACTGCAAACGTGACCGTGCCGTCCTCGCCTGTCACCGGCTCCGACGCCAGCTGCTCCACTAAGCCATTGTCCAGGATATGTACCACGAACCGCTCCGTCATCAGCTCCGGGGCCGCCTCGACCGCGCCAGGCTCCTCTATGCCGGGCTCCTCCGGGACACCGGGGTCGGAGACCGTATCACGGGGCGCGGCCAGTATGGCCGCAAAGGGGTCGGAGGGGAACCGCATGGTCACGGTCACAAGGCCACTCTGGGGTTCAAGCCTGACCTCATTCCCGCCGTCCACGGCCGTGAAATAAACATCATAGGGAATAAAGTAGAGCTCGTCGCCCTCGGCCAGTCCGAGCTGGGTCCACAGCGCGTCATAAGCCCGGGTGTAAGCCTCGGTGCCCGCCGCGATCGGATCGGCATGGAACAGAGCGTCCGCCGGAATACCGCTTTCGGCAGCCGCGACCGCGCTGACGGACACGCCGTCGGTCGTTTCACAGGTAAAGCTCTGCTCCGCCGGCATCTCCGTGGGTTCCGCCGTCTCCGTGGGTTCCGCCGTCTCCGTGGGTTCCGCCGTCTCCGTAGGCTCCGCTGTCTCCGTGGGTTCCGCCGTCTCCGTGGGCTCCGCCGTCTCCGTGGGCTCTGCCGTCTCCGTGGGTTCCGCCGTCTCCGTGGGTTCCGCCGTCTCCGTGGGCTCCGCCGTCTCCGTGGGCTCCGCCGTCTCCGCAGGCTCCGCCGTCTCCACGGGCGCAGTGACCTCAGATGCAGGTTCCTCTTCAGCATCCCGCAGCATCATGCCGGACGTCAGCCCCAGCGCCAGCGCAAAGCACAGGGCCAGCGCCAAGATCCTGCAGAACTTGTTGACCTTCCCCATAGTTGTGTTCCCCTTTCAGCGTTTGGACCGTATCCGCCTTGCTTCGCTGTAAGCATTTGCGGCAGACGCCCCCGATGTCCTATATCTCATAGCCTTCTGCGGCTGAAGCGCCTGACGCGGACAGGGCCGATGGGTCCCGCTCGCCATAGTACCAGGCCGTCGTAATACTTCTCCTCGCCCCGGCGCCGGGCTCCTATCGCGTCCCGTATGTCCGAAAAGGCGCCAAGATAGTATGTCTTCCCCATAAACGTGATCTGTGCGCACCATTTGCCGCTGCGCTTATCCCGGTATACGCCGTTATACCCGCTGGTGTTGGAGCTAATGGGCGTTTTCAGCCGGTTCTCTATCATGGTAACGGATGTTCCATTTATGAGTTTCAGGTTATTTCTGGGGCTCTCCCTCTGCAAACATCCGCAGCTCTTCCGATCCCCCCGATTCAGCTGAGCAATGGTAGCCAGACACTCGCCGCCGCAATCGCACCGGCACCGCCACAGCATACAACCGTCAGCACCGCACTCCCCGGTAGGTTCAATACATGTCTGCCTTCCGTACCGTCTCCCGCGCAGATCCTTAACGGCCATTGCTTATGCCCCCAATCCGAAAAGCGGAAAAAACCGGCCTTTCAGCTTGAGGGCAGCGTTTTCTGGCTCAAACGTGACATATCCTTCTGCCACAGCGCTGTCCTCCCCTCAAAGGCAACACGGGTGCAAAAAAGTAAAAGTTATTCACCGCCGGCGGGGACATAAGTAAAGTTTGCGCACCAAAGCACTATTGATTTTTAAGACCGCGTTTGCTATACTTATTCCGAGCTTTGAGATATCAATTTGTGCAATTCAATCGATTTCCTCTATATTGTTTCAGATGGGGATAAACCTTTACTTTTTTCCCCAGTCACGGTCGATGAGGCCCATTTCAGGAACGTCTTGTGCGCTACGCCGAGGCGTTCCGCCGCTTTTCTGGCTGTGAGCGCACCCTGTTCCCATTCGCGAAGTATCACTTCAAACGCCTCCGGACGCTCCTTGGGACGCCGGCCGAACTGTACGCCTCGCTCTTTCGCCGCTGCGATCCCCTCGGCCTGCCGCTGGCGGATGAACTCCCGCTCTGTTTGCGCCACATAGCTCAGCAGCTGCAGCACGATGTCCGCTATCAGCGTCCCCACGAGATCCCGCCCCTGCCGTGTGTCCAGCAATGGCATGTCCAGCACGACGATCGCCACGCCCTTTTTCTTGGTCAGCAGCCGCCATTGCTCCAGGATCTCATCATAATTGCGCCCCAGCCGGTCGATACTCTTGATCACAAGAGTGTCGCCCGGCTTCAGCTTTCGGACAAGGCGGCGATAGGCGGGACGGTCAAAGTCCTTTCCTGACTGCTTGTCCGTGAATACATTTTCGTCGGCTATGCCAAAATCACGCATGGCTATCCGCTGACGATCCGTATTCTGTTCTTTGCTGGATACGCGAACATAACCGTATGATGTACTCATATCGTTCCCTCCTGATCCTATTATGCTGAATAGTTTAGAGGAAACCTTGATCGCACATAAAGTACTTCTTGCTCGAATCCAATTTGGCGCCGTGCTTAAAAGCCCCTTGCAAGTCAAGGGCGGAATCAGCAGTTCCACGATACGGCGGCTGAAAGGTGGAGAATCTGTCTCTACCAACACGCTGGAAGCCCTATGT
Organism: uncultured Oscillospiraceae bacterium; assembly: GCA_947628805.1. Taxonomy (GTDB): domain Bacteria; phylum Bacillota; class Clostridia; order Oscillospirales; family Oscillospiraceae; genus CAJOIG01. Next base: position 7,447 of record CANRBG010000006.1, read on the forward strand.
CAGACTTTGAACTGTACATTATCTGACATCGTGGCGTACTTACCCGACGCGCAGGATAAATGATGCAGCCTACGCATGAACTCTGTAGTCAAGTTCACCTGGAGGTTGCTTTGAACTGGTTCAAAGCGCAAAAAAGTCCCCTGAATCATAAAAGTACATGATCCAGGGGACTTTTTTCGTTGGCTCGTTGTTCATTCGATTTGCCGCTTGGTCACAGCGCCCAAATACTTTTCCGGGTCGCCGCTCAGAATCAAATCGGCATACGCCAGCGGGTCATTGTAGATCAGATAATCCAGTTCCGACCGCTGATACAGGTTATCGGCCACTTCATTCTCCACGGCGGTACAGTCTTATGCTGTTATCCGAATACACCGGCTCCACACAAGCGCTGTCCATATTGAATCCACAGGAAACCAGCTTTTTCATGGGAACCCTCCACTATGATGTGTTGTGGGCATTGTAAGTGTGGGGTGATAATAGGATAACACATTCCGTCCGGGAAGACGAGTTGGAAAAGTCCTTCTACTCTCAAGTAAGAATAGAAGGACTTTAGCACCCTGAAACCGTCAGCCGACAATGATTTGTCGTTTGGTTCCTTATCACTATCAAGTCAACGGTCACAAGGTTTCTTCTTTCTTATGCCTTCCGGCAAAGCTCCGTGCCTCGGTCACCGCGCCCCAGCGTCCTCGCTGATTGACGAACGGGCCGATTCGATGTATAATCAGGGAAATACTTGACAGCCGGCGTTTTCGCCGGTCTGGGAGGTAACCTGATGCCTGAACGATATACCCGCCGGCGCATGACCGACCGCCGGGACGGAAGACGGCTGCACACCATCTCCCCCATCTTCCAGCTGTCCCCCTTCACCATGCTCTCCCCCGCGGACGCCGCCGTCGGCTTCAGCGACGCGGCGGACGTGTCCGCCGTGGAGACATGGCTCCGGACCCGCCGGGCCGCCGGCGACGAGGACATCTCCCTTATCCACATCGTCATCGCCGCTTATGTGCGCACGCTGGCCCTGTATCCGGCTCTGAACCGCTTTGTGGCCGGCCGGTTCATCTATGCCCGGGACGCCATCGACATCGTGCTCCCCTCCGGCGGCGCGGGCGCGGCGGAGGTGGGTGCCATGTCCGTCACCGTGCGGTTTCAGGCCACGGATACGGTCTATGATGTGTTCCGCAAGATCAACACCCGCGTGGATAACCTGAAGGCGGACCAGTCCGCCGACCGGCTGGAACGGCTAGCCGCCACCCTGGTCAAGACCCCCCGGTTCATCCTCCGGTTGGGCATCGCCGTTCTGCGGTGGCTGGACTACCACGGCTGGCTCCGGCCCGGTCTCACTGGCAAAAGCCCCTATCACGGCTCCGCCCTCATATCCGACGACGGCGCGTTCCACCTGCCGCCCCTGTTCCGGGGCATCAACAGCACCGGCGCTCTGCCAGTCAGCATCTCCGTGGGCCGCATCAAAACCGTCACCGAGCTGGACAAGGCCGGTCAGCTCCACGACCACAAGATGCTGGACTTCGCCGTCACCTTCGACGGCCGCATCGTGGAAAGCGCCTACGTAGGCGCCGCTTTCCGCTACTTCCGCTACTTCCTGTCCAACCCCGACACCCTGGAAAATCCCCCCGAACGGGTCAACGAAGACGCATTATAAGTCGTTTGAATGCATCGCATTCAAACGAGAAGGCTTCGGCCCGCTGCAGCGCAAAGCACCCCCGCCCGAATGGGCGGGGGTGTTCACGTTTGCGGGCCGCAAAGAATGATTTCCGACGCACATGTCGCCGGAAATCATATCCAACTCTATTCGCGCCTGCGGGCGCGAACTCTGCGAGGCTTTTGCGGTTTTATTGTGACGGGATTTCGACTAAAAACTTCAGCGCGTCGTTTTTCACCAGGTCCGCGGCGGCGTGAGTCACCAGGTAATATTCCTCCCCGTTGACCACGCACAGGTACCGGGCGCTGTCATAGCCGCGGAACTCCACGCTCACCGTGGGATACAGCTCGTTATCCTGTTCAAATGTCATGGCCATCACCGTCTCCCGGCCCTGGGCGGCGTCCACGCGGCTGTCCGCCGTCATGGCGTCCATGCTCTGCTGCCAGGCGGCCACGGCCGCGCTGTCCAGGCTCCGCTGGCCCAGGGTGTACACGTCCTCCGGCTCCTCTCCCTCTTCCGAGGGGGTGGTCACGGAGCGGACCACCTCATAGCTGTCGCCGCCGATGTCCAGCGTGGCGCTTCGGATCCTGTCCCAGTCCAGGGCACAGGGGTCCAGGGCGGACATGGCGTCGAAGTCCGGGTACATGAGCCCGTCCAGCACTGTGCCGCTGACCAGGTACACCATCCGGGAGTCCTTCATGCGCACGTACACGTCCCCATCCGCGTAATCGCCGAACTCCAACGTGAAGCTCTCCAGGGACCCGGCGTCGGACAAGTACCCCACCCGCACGGTCCCCTGGGGCTGGGCCAGGCCGTATCCGGCCAGGTCCGTGGCGTTCCACTCCACGCACTTGGTAAAGACCAGGCCCGTTGCCAGGCCGTACAGGGCCTCCGTCTGCTCCGTATTCAAAGGCCGGACCGGATCGCCGTTTTCATCCACCAAAAACCAAGGGTCCGCTCCGGTATACCACACGTCCGACGCCTGATCCAGGTACCGCAGCTCATAGGAGTTCCCGTCCGTGTCCACGGTCAGGTCCACCACGGAGGATATATCCGCCGAGGGGATGGCCTCCATCTTCAGCACGTCGTCCAGGCCGATCTGAAAATAGGCGGCCAGCTGGCCGGACTCCACGTACACCGTGTCCTCCCCGTTCATGCGCACGTAGTACTCCCCCGTGGGGCTCTGCTTGCCCACGGCATAGGTGTTGACCTGCTCCGACGAGGCGGCCACCACGGTAAAGGCCGGGTCCGCCAGGCCGTACTGGTCAAAATCCGTCACATCGTCGATCCGGTCGGAGGCCGTCAGGGACGCCACCGCCTGGACCAGTGGCTTGACCGCGTCCTGGTCGATGGGGCACGCTCCGTCGCTGGCGTTGACCCACGTTCCGTCCTTCCGGGCCAGGCTCACCGCGTCGCCGAAATAATCCCAGGCCACGGCGGACACGTCCGCCTCCGGGCCGGTGGAGATATCCAGCTGGTCCTCGTGGGCCTCCGCCGCCTGCTGGGCCTGCTGCCGGTGGGACAGATTTGCCGCCAGATACCACGCGCCCACCAGCACCAGCAGCGCCGCCAAAAGCGCCGCCAGCCGCGCGCCACGCTTCATCAGCGCCGCCTCCTTTTCACAAAGATACCGATGCCCGCCGCCAGAAACAGCGCCGGCACCGCCACCGTCAGCGCGATCTTCAGGCCATTGGCCGCGCTGTCGGTAAAGTTGAGATACTCGCTGGTCAGGGTCTTGGGGTGGATGGTGATGCTCTGCTCCTGCCGGCAAAGCCAGCTGGCGCCGTTCAAAAACAAGTCCAGATTGGCCCCGGACACCATATCGCTGAACTCCGATTCCATGAACCGGGTGGACCCGAACACCACCAGCCGCGCGCCGGTATCCTCCCGCTCAGAGGCCGCCCCCAGCAAAAACGGTCCCACCGGGTCGTCATCCGTCTGCTCATAGCTGGCCTGGCCCTCCGCGTCCAGCTTCACATAGCTGCCGTCGGAGCTGGTCAGCAGGGCCGTCACCGCGGCGGGCCCGGGCGTCTCGTCGCTGGTGATATCCGCCAGGGCCTGGGCGTCGGGCATGATAACGGTATAGCTCTCCCCGGTCAGCAGGGGAGCGGTGATGGTGTGCTCGCCCAGGGCGGGCAGGACAAGATCAATATAGCCGTAGTGATAGTACCGGCTGTCAGACTCCATCACGTATCCGCCGATCAGGTCCAGGCCGAAGCCCTCCAAGAGCTTGTCCAGGTTGGGTGTATCCTCCTCGGCGTAGGCGGTGGTGACCAGCATCTGACCGCCCCCGGCCAGGTACTCGTCCACCAGCTCCGCCTCCCGGTCGGTCAGGTCCCGGACCGGCCCGAACAGGGCCAGGGCGTCGCAGTCCGCCGGCACGGCCTCCTCCGTCAGCAGATTCAGCTCCTGGGTGCGGATATTCGCCAGGGCCAGGGCATTTTTCACGCTCTCGGACACGCCGGTCTCCCCGTGGCCGGTCAGACAGTACAGGGTGGGCTGCCGGTCGCTGGTCACGTACAAAATGGCCCCGGTGAGCTGTTCCTCCCCGGTGAACACGTCCAGATACTCCTGGCCGTAGTAATTCAGGTAATAGGAATACTGCTCATAGTCGGAATAGGTCCACATGTCAGAATAGGGGATATACAAACTCTTATCCCCGCAGACGGCCACCACGCTGTTGTCGGCCACCTCTTCGTCCGTATACTCCGCGGCGAAGCCGGGGTAGCGCACCGGGTCCACCCGGGTCACGTTCACGTGGTCGTACTCGGCGTACTTATACAGCAGCTGCTGGATGGTCACGTTGTCGTGGTCCTCCTGGACCAGCCAGTAGATATCCACGTCCCGGTCCAGCCCAGCCAGGGCCAGCTGGGTCCCCTCGGTGATGGAATAGAGCTTGTTGGCGGTCATATCCTTCTGGGTCACGGAGGCGGGCAGGGCCTCCACGGCCAGGTTGGCCACCACGGCCATGGCGATCACCAGCACAGCGGCGAACACGCTGTAGGCCCCCGCCCGCCAGCTGCGGGTGGAGAAGGACGCGCGCAGTTTCGCGGAAAGCTTTTTCACGCCGCCCACCTCCTGCGCTCCATGGACTGGACCGTGAGGAACAGGAACACCGCCGTCACCGATATGTAATACACGATGGACCGCAGGTCGAATATATCATAGCTGAAGCTGTCGAATCTGTCGAAAACGGCCAGCTTCCCCACCACCTCGGCAAAAAGCCCGCCGAAGCGGGTCCGCCACAGGGCGAAGCAGACCCCCAGCGCCGCTTCCAGCACCGCCGTGAAGACCAGGGCGAAGCCGCCGTTGCGGGTCAGCCGCCACAGGATGATCCCGAACACGGCCGCCGCCGCCCCGAAGGCGATCAGGGACGCGGCGGGGCTGTCGGAGATATACCCGGTCAGGGGCGTCCAGAAATACAAGAGCAGCATCACCATGAAGCAGGCCCCCGCCGCCAGACCCACGTTATCCATGAGACTGGAGATAAAAAGGCCGATGGCCGTCAGGGCCATGCCCAGAAAGAGAAACCCTATCAGGGCCCCGTAAGCGCTTTTCAGCGGTATCGCCCCGCTCTCCGCCAGGGCGTTCACCACCAGCGGGTACAGCCCCAGGATCAGCCCGGGGATCGCCATCACCAGGGCCAGGGCGAGATACTTGCCCAGTACGATCCGGGTCATGCTCAACGGCAGGCTGTACAGCAGCTGATCGGTCTTTTGGTGGCGCTCCTCTGCCACCGACCGCATGGTCAGCAGGGGTATGCCGATCAGAAAGATGAAGGTCATGCTGAACAGCACGTATGTAAAATCGATGGACCCCTCCAGGTGGTAGGCCATCACGTAAATGCCGCCGAACAGCAGCATCAGCGCCCCGTACACATACCCGGTCAGGCCGTTCATCAGGCTGTCCAGCTCCCGCTCAAAGATCGCTCTCATGCCGCCGGCCCCCTCTCCATCTTCTCTTTTTCTTACCGCTTTCCGGCTGCTCTCCCGCGTCCTTGGTCAGGGCCAGGAACACGTCCTCCAGGCTGGCCTGCTCCCGCTCCAGCCGCAGCACGGGGATGCGCTTATCGCTCAGCGCGAAGCTGAGCTTCTCGTCCATATCCCCGGCAGGGTCCGTCACGGACACCTCCAGCGCGCACCGGCCCGCGTCGTCGGGCCTGGTCAGGATCTCCCCCACCCCCGGCACCGTCTCCAAGGCCTCCCGGACCTCCAGGGGCCCGGCCTTTACCGTGACGCGGTAGGTGATCTTCCCGGCGAACTGGCTCTCCAGCTCCGCCGGGGTCCCGCTGGCCACCAGCCGGCCCCGGTGGATCATCAGCACCCGGTCGCACACCGCCTGGACCTCGCTGAGGATGTGACTGGACAAGATCACCGTCCGATCCTTTCCCAGGGACCGGATCAGCTCCCGTATCTCCACGATCTGCAGGGGGTCCAGCCCCACGGTAGGCTCGTCCAGGATGATGACGGAGGGGTCCCCCAGCAGGGCCTGGGCGATGCCCACCCGCTGGCGATATCCCTTGGACAGGTTCCGGATCAGCCGTTCCGCCACGTCGGTGACGCCGGTGACGGTCATGACCCGTTCCAGGTCCTGGTCCAGGGCGGCGACCTTCACGCCCTTGGCCCGGGCCACGAATGACAGATACTCCCGCACGGTCATGCCCGTGTACAGGGGCGGCTGCTCCGGCAGATAGCCCACCCGGGCCTTGGCCTGGGCGGGCTGGTCAAATATATCGAATCCGTCGATGGTCACCTGGCCCGCCGTGGCGGCCAGACACCCGGTAAGGATATTCATCGTGGTGGTCTTGCCGGCGCCGTTAGGGCCCAGAAAACCGTAGACCAGACCGCTTTCGGCGGTGAAGGTCAGATCCTCCACGGCGGTCCGGTCACCGTATCGCTTTGTGAGATGGCTCACCTGGATCACGCGCGTTCGCCTCCTTTGGAAATCCTCGCATATTTTACACCCATTTGCAAGGGCTTTTGTGACCGAATGATGAAGTTTTCGCAAAACTTTTGCCAAGACCCCCGCCGGGGCCGCCCCTTGCATTCCACCGGCGAATATCTTATAATAGCGCCGTTGACCAATCTCCCGGAGGAATGGCGTTATGCGGATGCGCAACAAGAAAAATCTCATACCCCGGATGGAGCGGTGCGCTTCGGTGCAGGTGAAGGACCCGGCGGCCCTTCGGGGCCGGTGGGCGTCGCTGCTGCCCGGCTGCGAAGAGGTCCGGGCGGAGATGGGCTGCGGCAAGGGCGCTTTCACCGCCGGGGTGGCCAAGCGTGACCCCCAGGCGCTGATCGTGGCCCTGGAAAAGGTCCCCAACGCCATGGTCACCGCCATGGAGCGGGTCTGCGCTGAGGAGATACCCAACGTGCGCTTCATCGACACCGACGCCGTCAACGTGCCGGACATCTTCGCCCCCGGGGAGGTATCGGTCATATACATCAACTTCCCGGACCCCTGGCCCCGGAAAAAGGAGGCCAAGCACCGGCTCACCGCCCTGTCGTTTTTGGCCCTGTACTGGGACATGCTGCCCGTGGGGGGCCGGATCGAGTATAAGACCGACCAGAGCTGGCTGTTCGACTGGTCCCTGGAACAGTTCGCCGCTGTCGGCTACGAGCTTGACCAGGTGACCCGGGACCTGCACGCAAACGGCCCCGTGGGGATCATGACCAACTACGAGGCCAGGTTCCATGAGCAGGGGGTCCCCATCTGCCGGTGCGTGGCCGTGAAGACCAAGCCGGATCACGCGCCCCTGCCGGAGCCGAAGAGGCGGCGGCCCGCCCCAGACGGCCCGGACCGGACATGACCGACCGGCAGACAAGACTGGCCGCCCCGGATGTGCTGCGGGTGGCCGCCATCTTCATCGTGGGCTGGTTCCACATCTGGCAGCAGAGCTGGCTGGACCCGGGCTTCCAGGTGGGCGAATATTATGTAAACTTACAGCAGATGGTCCGCCACGGATATATGATGGTGGATCTGATGCTGCTGCTGTCGGGATTTCTGCTGGCCATGCCGGTGGCGCGCCGGGGGATGCGGCCCCTGTCCCGGCAGGAGACGGGGGCCTTTTACGTCCGGCGGTTCTGGCGCATCGCGCCCAGCTATTATCTTTGCGTGATCCTGACCACGCTTTTGTACGCCCTGCCCCGGGGGCTTTACCATTCCGGCGGGTTTCTGGCCAAGGACCTTTTGATGCACTTCACCTTCACACACACCCTGGCCTACGACACCTATCTGTTCTCCCCCACGGCGTCCACCCTGTGGACCCTGGCGGTGGAGGTACAGTTTTACGTGCTATGGCCTTTGATCGGGCGGCTGTTCTGCAAAAGGCCCGGGTGGACCTGTCTGGGTCTGGCGGGGATGGGACTGCTGTTCCGGGCCTGGGTATCCGGCCACAGCGACACCACGTTTTTATTCAACCAGCTCCCCGCCCAGCTGGACCTGTACGCCTGCGGCATGATGGCGGCGTATGTGTACGTGCGCCTGGATGAAGCGGGAAGGCCCTCGGAAAGGGTCCGGCGGTGGCTGGCCCCCGGGGGGATGCTGATCAGTCTGGCGGCGATGTGCCAGATCATGTACGTACAGCCCGTGGGGGATTACGAGGCCGTCCGGGCCGGGCAGATGTTCTGGCGGCTGCCGTTGGGGCTGCTGGGGGCGGCGTTTCTGGTGTGCGGGTGTCTGGCCCCGGCGGGGCTGGAACGGGCTCTGGGCAACCGGGTCACCCGGTTTTTGGCAGATATATCCTATAATTTCTACATCTGGCACCAGTTTCTGGCCTGCCGGCTCAAGGACTGGCACATCCCCCCCTATCACACGGTGGGGACTCTGCCCAACATGGCCTATGAACAGCCCTGGCAGACCACCTATACCCTGACGTGCTTTATCGCCGCGGCGGCCCTGGCGGCGGCGTGTACGTACCTTTGGGAACGGCCCCTCCGCCGGTTGGTGGAAAAACTGTCCGAAAAGGATAAAACGCCCGCGGCTCTATGAAAAGAGCCGCGGACGTTTTCCTTTTTTCAAAAGAGGTCTTTCAGCTTATCCCAGAAATCTGGCTGGGTCTCCGCCGCCGGCTCCGTCATGGACGGGGCCGGTTTTTCGATGGGCGGGGTGCGGATCACGAACTGGACCGCCGCCACGTCCCGGTTCCGGCTGGAGACGAAGGACGTCACCGGCTCGCTCCCGCCGTTGACGCCGGAGAGCATCTTGTCGATCTGCTCTTGGATCTTTCCCTCCATGCCGTCGGTCTGCCGGACCATCTCCGCCGTGCCCTCGGCCATTTGGCCGGCGCCCTCGCCCAGAGCGGCGACGCCCTCCGACAGGGCCGTGGCCCCTTCGTTCAGGCTCCCCGCCCCGTAGGCCAGGTCCTCGCTGCCCGCCGCCAGAGACGCCGCCCCGCCGGTGATCGCGCCAAAATTGCTTTGCAGCCGGGCTACCCCGTCCGTGTAGGCCGCCACTCCCGCGTCCAGGTCCAACGCCCCCGCCGCAAGCGCGTCCACGGCGGTCTTCAAGGTCTGCATCTCGTCCGGCAAAGCGCCCAGGGACCCGGCCGCCTGCCCCACCGCTTCGGAAAAGGCCGTAAACCCGTTTTGAAGCTGGGTCATACCGTCGGACAGCGTGGTAAGACCGCCGGACAGAGACGCAAGACCGCCAAGGACATCGTTGTCCAGCGTAAGGACGTCAATGACCTTCTGCAAATCCGAGAAGAACGACACATATCCGCTCAGGCCGTCGATGGCGGCCTGATTTCCCGCTATCAGATCGTCCAACTGGGTTATACCCATGGCGGCGTCGAGTCCGGCCTGCAAGCCATCCACCCCGGCTTTCATTGTCTCCAGCGTGGTGGTCATGTCGGCGGCCCCCTGCTGGACCTGGGCGATCTGCTCTGGGGAGAAAGACGCCCCGGCAAGGGTCTGCTGCAGCTGGGCCAGGCCGTCCTTGACCGCCTGGGCCCCGCCGGTCAGGCCGGCGGACTGCTCCGCCAGGGCGTTCAGCCCCGACTGGAATTGGTACGCGCCGCTTTCCAGGCTGGCCGCGCCGCTCTCCAGCTCCTGGGCCCCGGACCGGACCGCGCCGGTCCCGGCGGTCAGCTCCGCCGCCCCGGTCCGCAGGTCCGCCGCGCCTCCGGACAGGGCCTCGGCCCCCTCGTTCAGCGTGCCTACCGCACCTGTCAGCTCCGATACCTTTTCCATCAGCGCGTCGTCGTCCACCTCCACGTCCAGGGTAAGGGGCACCCCGTTGATGGCGATGGGGTCCATGGCGAAGTCCGTCACCTGGGCCCTTACCACGATGTCCGCCCCCTTGCCCGGCAGGACGGTGTACGTCAGCTGCCGGTCGCCGCCCACGTTGGCCGCCGTGGCCCCGGGCGCGTCGATGTTCCGGCACATGTCCCCGTCCAGGGTCAGCGACGCCTGCAAGGCATAGTTAGCAAAGAAATGCCCCGTGCAGGCCGGGTTCTTCTTGATGGACAGGCGAATTTCCAGCTCCCCGCTCCGGCCGGCGATATCGGTGGCGCTCAGCTCCTGGTCGTCCAGAAAATACCGGATGTCAAAAAGCCACGGGACCTTCGCTTCCGGCAGCACCCCCTCGTAGTAGACCCGGCCCGGCCCCGCCTGAATGGTCACAGTTTCGCCCGCCAGAGTCACCGGCTCCGTGCCGGTCATGTTCCGCACGGAGGTGTACGCTCCGTGGTCCACGATCCGGCCCGCCTGGGCCAGATCGAAGATGTTCACCACGCTGACGGAGGATACATCGCCGGCGTTGTCCAGATTTATGTAAATCACTTCCTCCTTTCCCGGGCTCTCCCCGTCCGCCCAGGCGGGCAGGGCGCCCCAGGAAAGGACCGTCACGGCGGCCAGACCCGCCGCCAGAAGCTTTCTCATCCGATTCATACCGCCGCCTCCTTTCATGCTTTCACGTGCTTCGGCGTGTTTTTCTGCCGGCCCATCACCAGCCGGTCTGTCACGCTCAGCAGCCCCGGCAGCACCAGCAGCACCGCCCCCAGGCTCATCAAGGCCCCCCGGCCCAGCAGCAGGCCCAGCTGGGCCAGAAGCTGGTTGGAGGACAGATACCCCATCAGCAGCCCTACCACCGCCAGCACACTGCCGGAGGTCAGGATGGATACCGCCGTGTCCGCCACGGTCTTCACCGCCGCCTTCCCCTTGGGCAGGGCCCGGCGGTTTTCCCGGTACCGATCCGTCATGAGGATCGCGTAATCCACCGTGGCCCCCAGCTGGATGGAGCTGATGATCAGGTAGGTGATGTAAAAAATGGGCGTGTTCATAAAATAGGGCACCGACAGGTTCAGCCATATGGCCGTCTCAATGGTCAGCACCAGCAGCACCGGCAGCCACAACGACCGCATGGTCAAAAGCAGCACCAGAAATACCGCCCCGATCGCCACCAGATTCACCTTGGCCAGGTCCGCCGTCACCGTGTCCATCAGATCGTATGTGCTGACCCCGCCCCCGGCCAGGTAGTACTGGCCCGGATAATACCGCTCCGCCGCCGAGCGGACCGCCTCCACCAGAGCAAAGGTGTCCGCCCCCTCGGCGGGCACGTCCACGGTCAGGACCATGCGGCTGTAGTCATCGCTCATGAGCAAGGCCAGGGTGCTCTCGTCCAGGTATTCCAGGGGGATCTCCGCCCCGGCCATGTCCACGTAGGAGATGACGCTCTTCACGTGGTCCAGGGCGTGCAGGTCCCGGGAAAGCGCCGCCTGCACCACCGTGTCCCGGCCCGGGACCATCAGCACATAGGTGTCGCTGCGGCCAAAGGCCGCCTCGATGGCGGCGGTGTCCCGGCCGTAGGTGGAGTCGGGGCTGAACATCTGGGACGAGCCATAGTAAAAGTCGTTGGCGTTGGAGGCGAGATACGCCGGCGCGATGATGATGAGAAAGGCCGGGACCGTGACCACCGCCAGCCGCCGGACCAGCTTTCCGAAGCCCCCGAAGCCCGGCAGCAGCGGCCGGTGGCGGAGCTTATCCGCCAAGGACCGGGCCGCGAGGAACAGCGCGGGCATGAATACCAGGGCCGTGATCAGGCTGATGGCGATGCCCTTGGCCAGGGCCAGCCCCAGATCCGCCCCCAGCCGGAAGCGCATCAGCACCAGCGCCAGAAAGCCGATCACCGTGGTCAGGCCGCTGGACAAAATGGAGGACGTGGACTTGCACAGCGCCTCCACCATGGCCCCGTCCCGGTCCGGGAACTGCTCCCGGCATTCCTCGAACCGGTGCAGCAGAAACACGGAATAGTCCAGGCTCACCGCCATCTGCAAAATGCTGCCGCAGGCGTTGGTGACGAAGGATATCTCCCCGAACAGCAGGTTCGTCCCGCCGTTGATGAATACCGCCACCCCCAGCCCCAGCAGCACCAGCAGCGGGTCCAGCCAGGAGCCCGTGGTCAGTGCCAGCACCAGCAGCGCGAAGGCCACCCCGAAAGCCCCGATCAGCTGTACCTCGTTCATGGTGCCCGTGGCGGACTCTGTCTGGGATACCGCGCTGCCCGTGGCGGCCCCCCGGTCGCCTACGATGGCCCGGATGCCGGTGATCGCGTTTACATAATCTGTCTCCGACACGGTGACGGTATACAGGGCGTTGCCGTCCCGGTAGTAGGTATCCAGGGCGTCCCGGTCCATATAGGACAGGGGCACGGTGACGGATACGGTGTCGTCCAGCCAGGCCACGGACAGCACGCCCGCCACCTGGGAGAGCTTTTCTTTATACTCCAGGGCCTCCGGGATGGTCACGTCCCGGACCATGACCCGGGCGTTGGGGATACCGCCGGGAAATTCCTCCCCCAGCACGTCGATGGCCACGGTGGAGGCGGTGCCGGCGGGCAGGTATTTGTTCACGTCGTAGTTGACCTGCACCAGGCCCTTCAGGACCAGGCCTGCGGCGGCGGCCAGCAAAAACAGGACCAGGACGGCTGTCTTATGCCTCACGACGCCCGTATAAAACCGTCTCACGGCCATCCGCTCCTTTCCCAAAAAACGCGGGCCCATTTCGGGCCCCGTTCGACAACATCGTATTATACGCTTTTAAGCGTAAAAGTGCAATGGACATCATCTGCCAAGTGTCTGAAAAGCGCGCCGCTCTCGCGGCGCGCCCCGGTTTATCTCACTCCAAATACCAGTCCTCCAGGCGGCTTATCTGCTCCGGGCCCACGTTCAGGGCCATTTCCAGATAGGTCTGTACACTGCCGTACTCGATCTCGATGCAGTCGAAGTAATACAGCGCGTTGCGCTCGAACACCGGGAACACCTCCCCCATCAGGGCCAGTTCCTCCTCCGTTGCCCGGGCCAGGCGCATACCGTCCAGCTGCTTTTGGGCAAACTGGTTTGTGCGCAGATATTCCTCGATCACCGCCTCCCGGTCAAAGCCCAGCGCGCTCATGAGCAGCATGCCCCCCACGCCGGTCCGGTCCTTGCCCTGGGTGCAGTGCCACAGCACCGGCGCCCCCTCCGAGGCCAGCAGCTCTTTGAAAAACCGCTCGTAGGCCCCGATGGCGTCCGGATGCAGGCTCAAGAGCTTATAAAACTCGTGGAACACCTCCCGGACCTCCCGGGGCACGGTGCTTTTGATAGGGATGATGGCCTCCAGATCCGCCACCGGCGGGCACCAGATGTTCTCCGCGCCCGGCACGGCCCGGTCCGGGGAGCGGCGGCGCTCGTTCTTGTCCCGCATGTCGATGATCCGCTTCACGCCCCAGTCCGCCAGACGCTCGATATCCCCGTCCGTGGCCCGGCCCAGGTGGCCGGAGCGAAACAGGACGTTGTCCTTTATCCGGGCCCCGTCCGGCCGGGTCAGGCCCCCCAGGTCCCGGACGTTCTCCATGCCTTCAAACTCGTAAAACATTATGTACGTTCCCTTTCATAATTGAAACTGCTCGGCGGAAGTGAATCCCGCCGGCAGGAAGTCAAAAGCCTGTCGTACAGCGGCTTTTGACTTCACGCGCGTGAATGACGCGCGGCTCGCCCTGACCGGGCTTCGCGATCTGTGCTTCTATGTACTATCCCTTTCATAGGTCTGGCACCACCGCTTCACGCAGCAGCTTTCGCATTTGGGCGAGCGGGCCGTGCACACCGCCCGGCCATGGTACACGATCCGGTGGCAGAAATCGGAACAGCCCTCCGGCGGCAAGATAGCCCGCAGGGCCGTCTCGATCTTGGGCGGATCCTTCAGATCGTCCACCAGCCCCAGCCGGTTGGAAAGGCGGATACAGTGGGTGTCCACCACCACGCTGCCTGGCTTGCGGTACACGTCCCCCAAAATCAGGTTGGCGCTCTTCCGGCCCACGCCGGGCAGCTTCAAAAGGTCCTCCATATTGTCCGGGACGATCCCGCCAAAGTCCTCCACCAGCATCCGGGCGGCCCCCACGATGTCCCGGGCCTTGCCGTGATAAAACCCACAGGAGCGTATGTAGGGCTCCACGTCCTCCGGCTTAGCGGCGGCCATGGTCTCCGGGTCGGGGAACCGGGCGAATAGGGCCGGAGAGATCATGTTGACCCGCTCGTCCGTACACTGGGCCGCCAGGCGCACCTGCACCAGCAGCTCCCAAGCCCCGTTATGGTCCAGCGTGCAGTCCGCCAGGGGATACTCCGCCGCCAGGCCGTTCACGATATGCTCCACCTGTTCCGGCGTGCGCATAAAAACCACCTGCTTTCTCTGTCTCTACGGGAAATCTTATCACGGCCTGTTGCAAATTCCAAGGGGTTTCTATATAATTTGTATATCTTACCGATGAAAGGGAGCGCGTTTATGTACCGTCCGCTGGCAGATGAATTTCGGCCCCAGACCCTGGACGAGGTGTTCGGCCAGGAGCATATCCTGGGCAAAGACGGCATGCTTCGGCGCATCGCGGCCAGCGGCCATATCCCTTGCATGATCTTTTACGGCCCCTCCGGCACCGGCAAAACCACCGTGGCCCGGATCATCGCCCAGAGCACCGACCGGCCCCTGCGCCGGCTGAACGCCACCACCGCGGGTCTTGCGGACATCAAAGCCATCATCGAGGAGCTGGACACCCTGCTGGCCCCGGAAGGAGTGCTGCTGTACCTGGACGAGATCCAGTACTTCAACAAAAAACAGCAGCAGTCCCTGCTGGACTTCATCGAAAACGGCAAGATCACCCTGATCGCCTCCACCACGGAAAACCCCTACTTCTGCGTGTTCAACGCCATCCTGTCCCGGAGCACGGTCTTTGAGTTCAAGCAGCTGGGTCCGGCCGACGTGCACAAGGCCCTGGAGCGGGTGCTGGGCCTTTTGCGGGAGCGTGACGGGGTCTCCATCTCCCTGGAGGACGGGGTACTGGATTACATCGCCTCCGCCTGCGGGGGCGACGCCCGCAAGAGCCTGAACACCCTGGAGCTTCTCTACTCCACCGCCCTGCCGGACAAGGCCGGGACCGTTACCTTCACCATGGCGGATGCCCGGGCCGTCACCCAGCGCAGCGCCATGCGCTACGACCGGGACGGGGACGAGCATTACGACATCCTCTCGGCCCTGATGAAATCCATGCGGGGTTCGGACCCGGACGCGGCGGTGCACTATCTGGCCCGATTCCTGGAGACTGAAGACCTGCTGGGGGCCTGCCGGCGCATATTGTGCTCCGCCAGCGAGGACATCGGCCTGGCCTATCCCATGGCGGTGCCCATCGTAAAAGCCTGCGTGGACTCGGCCTTGCAGCTTGGTCTGCCGGAGGCCCGGCTGCCTTTGGCGGAGGCGGTGATCTTTCTCGCCACCTGCCCCAAGTCCAACACCGGCTGCATGGCCATCGACGCCGCCATCGCGGATGTGCGCGCCGGCAAGAACGGCCCCATCCCCCGGCAGCTGCAAAATGTCCACGCCGACGGCACGGGCTTTGAGCGGGAGCAGGGGTATCTCTACCCCCACAATTTCCCGAACCGCTGGGTGGACCAGCAGTATCTGCCCGACGCCATCAAGGACGCGCATTATTACGAATTCGGCGACAACAAGACCGAACAGGCCGCGAAAAAGTATTGGGATATCATTAAGGGCAAGGGTTAAAGGATCCTGCCTTTCACCGTGGCGATGATCTCCCGGGCCCGGAGGACCTGATCCGCCCGGACGTTCAGGGTCAGCCGGGCCTGGCCCGCCGCCGCGCTGGTGCGCTCCATCACCGCCCGGGATCCCAGCACCGCCGCGTACATCTCCGCCGGGGCCACGCTGTTCATGGCGGTCAGGCCGTAGCTGGGAGCCATATCCAAAAGGGGCATGTCCGACTGCCGCTTCCGGTCCGGGGCCCGCATCTCCGTGACGGAGTACTCGATGCCGTTGCGCCTGAGACGCATCAGGGCCAGATCCGCCCCATCCCGGTCGTCAAACACCGCTGTCAGTTGGGTCGTCATCCGATCACCTCACAAAGCTTCCCTACTAGATTGCCCCAGAACCAGGAGGTTATACCCATGCGCTACGAGGGAGATATCTATCGCCCGCCCGGGGAGTGGAAGAGCTATCTGCTCCAATGCACCGTAGGCTGCTCCAACAACACCTGCACCTTCTGCTCCATGTATAAATCCAAGCGCTACCACACCCGGCCCCTGGCCGACGTTCTGGAGGACATCCAAATGGCGCAAAATACCTTTTACCGGGACACGGAGACAGTATTTTTGTGCGACGGCGACGCCATCGACCTGCCGGCGGAGTACCTTTTTGCGGTGCTGGACGCGCTGTATAAGGCTTTCCCCCGGCTGCGGCGGGTGACCACCTACGCCGGGCCCCTGTCCACGTTGCGCAAGAGCCCACAGGAGCTGCGGGCCATCCGGCAGGCGGGATTGCAGCGGGCCTATCTTGGCGTGGAGACCGGGGACGACGCGCTGCTGCGCCATGTGAAAAAGGGCGTGGGCGCGGATGGCATGCTCCGGGCCGGCCAGGCCCTGGTGGAGGCGGGCTTCGACCTGTGGGCCATCGTGATCACAGGCCTGGAGGGCGGCGGCCGGGAGGCATTGGAGAAAAACGCGGCCCTCACCGCCAAGATGGTCAACGAAATGAAGCCGAAGCACCTGTCCTCCATGACCCTGATGCCCATCGAGGGCACGCCCCTTTATGAAGAGGTCCGCCGGGGCGAGCTCACCTTGCAGACTCCCTTTGAGAGCCTTTTGGAGGTCCGGGAACTGGTCCGGCAGATCGAGCTATCCGGTCTGCACTATACCTCAAACCACGCCTCCAACTACCTGCCGGTCAAGGGCACGCTGAAGGAGGACCGGGCGCGCATTTTGGCCCAGCTGGATGAAGTCATCGCCGCCCGGGACCCGTCCCTGCTGCGGGACGACGTATACAGGAGGCTTTGATGGACGCTGCCATTTCGCGTGACCTGCAAATTTTGTGGGACTATATGCGCCTGGACATGACGCCGGGCCCGGCGGACGTGATCGCGGGCTTTGGCTGCTACGACGAGCTGATCCCCCTCCGGGCGGCGGAGCTGTACCAGGCGGGGCTGGCCCCGGCGGTGGTGTTCTCTGGGGGCCTGGGCCGCAATACCGACAGGCTTTGGACCGGCTCCGAGGCGGAGCGGTTCGCCGCCATCGCCGTAAAAGCGGGGGTGCCGGCGGAGGCCATCATATTGGAGACCCGCTCCGCCAACGCGGCGGAGAATTACCTGTTCACCAAAAAGCTCCTGGCGGACCGGGGCATGTGCCCGGACCGGGTCCTGGCAGTGCACAAGCCCTATATGGAGCGGCGGGTCATGGCAGCCGTGGCCGTGTACTGGCCGGAGGCAACGTTCACCGTCACCTCCCCCCGGGTCACCGTAGCGGAGCACATGAAAGCCGCCGAGGCGGTGGGCATGACGGAGCGGGGCGTGATCGAGACGCTGGTGGGCGACGTGCAGCGCATGGAGCTTTACGCCCAAAAGGGCTGGCAGATACCCCAGCCCATCCCCGAAGACGTCCGTGCGGCCTACGACCGTCTGGTATCCGCCGGCTACACCGGACAGTTGGTCCGCTCGTGATCCCATCGGCACAAAATTGCAAAAGCCCTGTTCGGAAAAAACCGAACAGGGCTTTTTTGATCCTCTTTTCTGACGTTTTCCTCTTGACACCTGCAGTCTGATACTGGGCGGGACCCATCTATTATTCTCTCATTTTACGATCGGGTCCCTGTCCTCATAGGGGTGATAAAACCGCCGCCCACCGACGGTCACATACGCGCCGTTGCTAGAGGGATATGTAGCCGCCCGGATACGACGACCGATCTCAGTCTCATCGTCCCTGTCCGGGTCGATCTCGAACAGCGCATACATCTCCTTTCTGGTAAAAGGTTTACGCAACCACCTCTCCCGAGACACTGGCAGTGGATCATCAGCAGCTATGTAGGCCATGATCCTTTCAAAGCAAAACAACAGATGATTCATAGATTTGAGCTTCATGGTTTCCACGGTCTCAAAGGGCGAGACGTCAAAGTAGGATGTCATAACAATGTCTCCTGTGTCCACCGTCTCCCGCATGTGATGCACTGTAACGCCGTATCGTTTGGCCCCTTCATAGAGCGCGAAATTGTAGCAGCCCGTCCCTGGATATGCCGGTGGCCCCGGATGAAAATTTAGCGCCGCCTTCTGCGCCGCAGCCAGCAGTGGTTGGGGGACGATCCACGGTGAGACAAAGGAGATAACGTATTGTGGTTCATACCAGCGCAGCTCGTCATTCAGCCAATCACCAACGCTCCCCCGTACAGAAAGGACTTCTTCTTCCGCAAAATAGCTTTTCAAAATCGCCTCTGCATAGTCACAGAAAACATTCTCCCTTTTCGAGAGCATCAGTATCTTCAGCCCGTCCATGGCCCACCTCCACACGCGCATGCAACGTGATTTTCTACAGATTATAGCCCGAATACGGGCAATTGTCAATATACGTATATGAAAATATCCTAGGTGCAAAGCTACCTGGGGGACTTTGCATGATTGTATATAACAGGCTGTGGATAACCATTCGAGAGAAAAACTTTTCCCAGTACAAACTGATGAAGGACTATGGTATCAGCAGCGGTCAGCTGGATCGGCTACGAAAAAACGAAAACGTCAGCACCTACACTCTTTCCCAACTCTGCCGGATCCTCCACTGCCGCTTAGAGGATATCGCAGAATATATCGATGACTGAGTACCCATCTGTATTTTGCAGATGGGTACTCAACACAGACGCAGAATCGTCTCATAATGTAAAAATCGGCCCGGAGCATTTGCTTCGGTCCGATTATTCATTCGATCTTTTGGATGTTCACGACCTCGCCTATGTAGATGGTGTGAGGCGGCTCCGCTTGGTAATAATCCTCCGCCACGTCCGCCGGGACGGCGGACACGTCAAAATCATGGGCATATATCTTTCGGCACAGCAGCGTCACGCTGGCCTCCCGGAAAGTCACGGCCTGGTCCGGATATACCGGCGTCAGGCCCGCCGCGGCCACCTTATCCTCATCCCGGCCCGAGTGGGAGCCCAGATACCCCAAGGCCTTTTTATACGCCGCCGGGAAAAAGCTCACGGTGAACCAGTCGTTTTTCTCCATAAACTCATGGGTGTACCGGTTCTTTTTCACGTAAACTGTAGCGGCGGGCCGGCCCCAAAGGGTCCCCAGGCCGCCCCAGCCGATGGTCATGGTATTGTAGTCCCCCCGGACCCCGGCGGTCACCAGGGCCCAGTCGTCCGCAAACGCCTTGAACACATTTACATTGAAATCTTCCATCTCATGACTCCTTCTCAATACGGGCTGATCTCCATGGTGTCGTCGTCCGTGCCCTTTTCGATGGCGCGGATCTGGGCCCAGTAGCCGCCCCGGTCCCCCACCTGCACAAACACCCGGTCACCGACCTTGTGGCCCAGCACCGCCTGGCCCACCGGGGACTCCTTGCTGATGCGGCCCTTGGCCGGGTCCTGCCGCAGGGTGGTCACCAGGGTGATGGTCTCCTCCTCGTTCTCGTCCTCCATGAACAGCGTCACCTTGTCGAAAAGGCCCGCCTCGTCCTGGCCAGACCGGGCCTCGATCACCACCGCCGTGGCGATCATCCGCTTCAGGTACCGGATGCGGCTCTCATTTTTATTTTTGGCCTGCTTGGCGGCCTTATACTCAAAGTTCTCCGACAGGTCCCCGAAGGCCCGGGCGGTCTGCACGTCCTCAATGAGCTTGGGGCGCAGCTCCGTCTCCCGGTAGTCGATCTCCTGCTGTATCTTGCGGATGTCCACCGCCGTCAATTCGTCGTGCATATGCATCCCTCCGCCGGCTACTGTAGTCCAATCCTCCAAAAAAGTCAATCGCTTCGGAAAAGGTTTTCCCCGCCGGGCCAATTGTGCTATACTGGCCCCATGGACAAGGATTTTCTCCAATTTTATACCGCCACGCCCAAGTTCACCCACGCCCCCGGTCTGGACGTGATGGCCGCCCTGTGCGCCCGGCTGGGCGACCCCCAGCGGTCTCTTCGGTGCGTACACATCGCCGGCACCAACGGCAAGGGCTCCTGCGCCGCCATGGTCTGCGCCATGCTCCGGGCGGCGGGCTATAAGACGGGACTGTACACCTCCCCGGATCTGACCGGTCCCTGGGAGAGGATCAAAGTGGATGGAGTTGACATAACTCTTCCCGATTTTGCCGCCGTCACCGCCCGGGTCAAGGCGGCCTGCGCCGGGCTGCCAGAGCCGTCCTATTTTGAAAAGCTCACCGCCGCGGCCTTTTTGTATTTTGCCGAACGCCGCTGCGACTATGTGGTGCTGGAGACCGGCCTGGGGGGCCGACTGGACGCCACCAATATCGTCGAAAAGCCCGCCGTGTCTGTGATCATGCCCATCGGCCTGGACCACACTGACCTGCTGGGCAGCACCCTGGAGGCCATCGCCGGGGAAAAAGCGGGCATCGTCAAGCCCGGCTGTCCCGTGGTATGCGCGGTGCAGCCGCATTCGGCGGAGGCGGTGATCCGGGCCCGGTGTGAGGCCGTGGGCTCGCCGTTACATAAGATTGACATAAATGTTATCCATCCTCTTGCCCACGGCCTGGCCGGCCAGCGGTTCGCCTACGGGGATATGGAGGACATATCCCTGTCCCTGCTGGGCCGGCACCAGGTAGAGAACGCCTGCGCCGCCATCGAGGCGGGGCGGGTGCTGGGCCTTTCCGAGGCAGATATCCGCGCCGGGCTGGCCGGGGCTCAGTGGCCCTGCCGGTTCGAGTATGTCCTCGGCGCGCCCCCCTTTATCCTGGACGGGGCCCACAACGGCCACGGGGCGGCGGCCCTGGCGGCGGGGCTGAAAGAATACTTCCCCGGAGAGCGGTTCACCATACTGATGGGAGTCATGCGGGACAAGCCCTGGCGGGAAATGCTGGAGATTTTATCACCCCTGGCGGCCCGGTTCGTGTGCGTGGCCCCGGAGGGCCCCCGGGCTCTGCCGGCGGGGGAGCTGGCGGCGGCGGTGGCCGCCCGGGGCGTCCCGGCGGAGGCGGCGGAGAGTCTGAATGAGGCTCTGGCCCTGTGCCGGGCCCACAGCGAGCCGGTCTGCGCCTGCGGGTCCCTTTACTACATCGGGTATCTGCGGAAAATGCTGAAAGGAGCGTAACAGCCATGGAGATGAAAGACATGACCCTGGCGGCGTTCACGCAGGCTCTTGGCTCCAAGGCCGCCGTCCCCGGCGGAGGCGGCGCGTCGGCCCTGGCGGGGGCTCTGGGGGCCGCTCTGGGGGCCATGGTGGGCGAGCTGACACTGGGCAAGCCCAAGTACGCCGCCGTGGAAGGCGAGATGCAACCCCTGACAGATCGGGCCAAGGCCCTTTCCCGGGAGCTGCTGGCCCTGGCGGACGCGGACGCGGAGGCATTTTTGCCTCTCAGCCGGGCCTATGGCATCCCCCGGGACGACCCGGGTCGGCCGGCGGAGATGGAGCGGTGTCTGCGTCTGGCTGCGGAGCCGCCGCTGCGGATGGTCCGGCTGTGCTGCCAGGCCATCGAGCTCATGGAGGGCTTCGCCGCCATGGGCAGCGCGCTGGCCGTATCCGACGCCGCCGCCGGCGCGGTCCTCTGCCGGGGGGCCCTGTACGGCGCGGCGGTGAATGTGAAAGTGAACACCAAGGCCATGACAGACCGGGCCTATGCCGGGCGGGTCAACGGCGAGGTGGACCGGCTGACGGAGGCATACGGGAAGCGGGCCGAGAAGGTCTATGCGGATATCTGCGGGAGGTATTGCTGATGGCGGAGCTGTTGAAAGGCGCGCCTGTGGCGGAGGCGCTGACGGCACGGACGGCGGAAAAGACGGCGGCGCTGGCGAAGCGGGGCGTGACGGCTACCCTGGCGATCCTGCGGGTGGGTGAGAGGCCGGAGGACCTGTCCTACGAGCGGGGCGCGCTGAAGCGCTGCGCCGCCGCCGGGGTGGCGGTCAGGTCGGTGGTCCTGCCGCCGGAGACGACGCAAGATGCGCTTTTGGAGGCCATCCGGGCCCTCAACGGGGACGACGGCGTCCACGGCATTTTGCTGATGCGGCCCCTGCCCGCGCCCCTGGACGACGAGGCGGCCCGGAAGGCGGTGCTGCCTGCCAAGGACGTGGACGGGGTGACGGACGGATCCCTGGCAGGGGTGTTCACCGGCTCGGGGGAGGGCTTCGCCCCCTGCACCGCCCAGGCGGCGGTGGAGCTTTTGAAGTTTTACGGCGTCCCTCTGAAGGGGGCCCGGGCCGTGGTGGCCGGGCGGAGCCTTGTGGTGGGACGACCGGCGGCCATGCTGCTGATGGCGGCGGGCGCCACGGTGACGGTCTGCCACAGCGAGACCAAAGATCTTGCGGCGGAGACCCGCCGGGGCGATATCGTGGTGGCGGCCATCGGGAGGATGGGCTATTTCGGGGCGGAGCACTTCGCCCCTGGCGCGGCGGTGGTGGACGTGGGCATCCACGCGGACCCCGTGACCGGCAAGCTTCGGGGTGACGTGCGTTTTGACGAGGCGGAGCCGGCAGTGGGGGCCATCACCCCGGTGCCCGGCGGTCTGGGCGCGGTGACTACGGCGGTGCTGGTGAGCCATGTGGCGGAGGCCGCCGAAAAAGCCGCTGGAAGCGGAAAATAGTCTTGACTTTGCCGGACGGGCCGTATATAATAAGGAAGCTTGAACTGCATAGCGTTTTGCAAGTCCGGCAGGCATGGAGAAGTCGCGTAGCCTGGTCGAGCGCGCACGATTGGAAATCGTGTATACCCCAAAAGGGTATCGGGGGTTCGAATCCCCCCTTCTCCGCCACACGAAAGCCTTGCGGCCCTAGGGCCGCAAGGTTTTCGCATATCTCGGGGTCCCTCGCCGGCGGACCATTTTGCCCGGGGTAAATGGGACTAAAAAGGACTGTTTTGGACCCTTTGCTGTGGTCAAAATGTGGTCAAAAATCCCGCCCTTTTTGGGGGCGGGATGCTCTGTTGTGGCTCGCAGATCCAGATAGGATACCACAGCTGTATCGATATCGATCCGATCACTTACTCAGCCCAAGCCAAATGCAGATCGCGACCGCCATGACCGCTGCGGCTATGGGGATGATAAACTGCCAGAACACCTTAGATAACAGTGTTCCCTTCTCTTTTTTCGCAGAACCGGTTTTATTTTCAATCTCCACTGTATCGTACGCGCCGATGGAACTGCCGGTGATACTGTTTCCATCCCCAATATGTATGCTGTTATCTTCATATTTTACAACTGTGGCAGCGGGATGCGCTGCATATAGCTTATGCCGGTTTTGAAGAGCGTCTCTGAGATCAACAAGCCACTGTTCATTTTCCGAAGTCAATATAAACTCCTGTTGACCCATTTTAACTCTATTGCTGGAGTAAACACTGATAAGTATACCATTTAAACTTTCTGACGCCCATATTGTGATATGCCCGACCTTGATTTCTTTTCCAAAGGCGTACTTTTTAAATTCATCTATTGAATGGCAGTCATATGATAATTCACCTGACTTGAATGAAACAGCGCAGTTGATGTCTATATCTGACTTGTTTTTGAATACATATTTCAATGCATCAGCTATCCAATTATATGTAGCGATAACATCGTCAAAAAACTCCAGCTCGTGCTCACGATCTAAATATCTGCACTCGATATCAGCCATTCCCATCTCTCCTACCGACGATACTTGCCCCTTCGATCTGGTTTTTATCGCCAATACTTATACTGTTATCCACATAAATATATTTATAAATAGCGTTATTCGTTTTAGTGATTTCTTCTGAAGAGACAGCGCTGGCTTCAACATCCAGTTCGTCAAGGCACCCATATGTCTTATCCAGTTCGAGGAAAATCTTCATCAGCCGCATTTTGACGGCGCTCAACACCCCTTGGAATACATTTTTAGGAATCGTCTGCTTGATGGAATAGCATCGTATCCCACATTCTTTCGCTACCATGCCCGCCGCCCAAGTTAAATCCCGGCCTACTTCAATGTTCTCCGTACTGTTCACGATCCCCTCTATTGTGCCGATCCCTTCCGTAATTGGAATATAAAAAACCGACGGGTCTTCTGTGTTAAGGATCTCCGGAAGAGGTATCGGCGCATTTTCGACTTTAAAGCCCCCGTTAATACCGCTATACTTGAAAAACGTCTTCTTTGCCAGGCGGTAATCCGGGACCTTATTCTCACCGTAGCCATTCAATTCACATTCAGCCCACTCTTTTAGTTCATTGTTATCTATATCGGTCGCGATAACAAACAGACGTCCCAATGCTACCTCAAGAGAAATGTTGTTGTTCGCCAGTTCCTTTATGATCGTACTCTTCGCCACTTTTATTCTCCTCTGCACGCATCGAATTCCGCTCATTTATAAAGATAATATATCACGCCTTGATCTAATCTACAACCCTTGAATAATTCCTCTGATAGTGTTATCTTAAACCTAGCAGTCAAAGATCCCGCCCTTTTTGAGGGCGGGACGCTCTGTTTTCTCGTCTGTTTTCCCTGGAGCAGTACGGCTCAGGATGGCGGCCGGCCACCGGCCGGGCAAAAGAAGGTATCCAGTATTTCCGACCGTCCAATGGCCCCGAACAGGTCCGCGAGAGGAAAGCGGTCCAGCACCGCGCCCACGGCCTCCCGCTCCCAGAGACAGCCTGCCAGCGCCTCCCGCAGAGGGTCCAGAGAAGCCCGTGCCATAAAATCGCCGTAAAAGAAAATATCCCGTATACGGCCCTCCGCCACATCCGCCCGGATCTCCAGACTGCCGCCGGGAAACCGGGCTCGGCCTGCCACGGTATACCGGGGGGAACGGCCGAAGTTCCAGTCCCAGCGGGCATATTTCTCTTCCCGCAGGGCCCGGACCTGGGCCAGCTCCTCCTCCGTCAGGGCAACGGGAACAAGGCCGTCCCGGGCGAGGGCGGTCTTGATATGCTCCCAAAACGCCTCCAGCGTCATGTCCGTCGGCAGCAGGGGGCGGATATTGCCCACACGGCTGCGGACAGAACGCACGCCCTTGGAGGCGAATTTCTCCGGATCTGCCCGCAGCGCGCCCGCCACCATGGCCGGGTCCGTGTCAAAGAGCAGCGTCCCGTGGTGGAGGATACGCCCGTGAAGGATGCGCTGGGCCGTGCCGGACACCTTTTTGCCCGACACCAGAATGTCGTTGCGGCCGGTGGCCTCCGCCGCCAGACCCAGCTCCCGCAGAGCCCGGACCACCGGGCGGGTGAACCGGTCCATGGCCAGATCCCCGTCCGCGTCGGTTATAAAGGAGTAGTTCAGGTTGCCCAGATCGTGATAGACCGCGCCGCCGCCGGTGGTCCGCCGGACCACCCGGATGCCGTGGGCCTCCACAAAGGACCGGTCGATCTCCGCCTCCGCGTTTTGGTTCAGACCGATGACCACAGTGTTGTCGTTCTGCCACAGCAACAGATAGTCCCCCGACCTCCGGCGGCGGAGGACCGTCTCCTCAAAGGCCAGATTGTAATAGGGATCCTGAGAGCCGGTCTGCAAATAGAACATTTACTTGATAACGCCCTTTTGCAGGATGATATTGGCGTAGACGCTGGTCTCGCCGGACTGGAGGATGCAGCAGCATTTTTTGGCGTGATCGTAAAACTCGAAGCGCTCATAGGCCCCGAAGGCCGCCGCGCCCCGCTTGTCATACTTGGCTACGATGGCCTTGTACTCGTCCCAGACGGGGATGGGCATGTCCTTGTCGCAGTCCATCTTCTCCATGAGCATGACAGGGGTGTCCACATACTCATCCAGAGGGATGACCTGCAAAATGGCGTCCAGCAGCTCCGGGATGCCGTGGCCGTCGGCCCGGACCAGGATGGCGTCCTCCGCCTTGGCCATGGACATGCCGGGGAAGTTGCCGTCGCCGATGCAGATGCGGTCGCCATGGCCCATTTCACACAGGACCTTCAAAAGCTCAGGTGACAGGATGGGAGGAATATTTTTCAGCATCGTCATGCGCTCCTTATGTTAAGAATCGTTGTGATAAGGCCGGCCCCGCCCGAAGGCGGGGCCGGCCCTCTTTTTTACCGGGTGGGATCAGCGGATGTTCTTATACATGGGGCCGTAGGCGGCGCAGGCCCGGTAGTCCTGGCCTTCCTTGTCCATGCCGAAGGCGTTCCACGCCGCGGGACGGAAGATGTCCTTGGTGGGCACGTTGTGCATGCACACGGGGATGCGCAGCATGGAGCAGAAGGTGATCAGGTCGGCGCCGATGTGGCCGTAGGAGATGGCGCCGTGGTTGGCGCCCCAGTTGTTCATCACGTCATAGGCGCTCTTGAAGGGGCTGCCCTCGACGCCGTCGCAGCGGGGGGTGAACCAGGTGCAGGGCCAGGTGGGGTCGGTGCGCTTCATGAGCACGTCGGTGACCTCGTCGGGCAGCTGAATGGTCCAGCCCTCGGCGATCTGGAGCACGGGCCCCAGACCCTTGATCAGATTCAGACGGATCATGGTGGCGGGCATCTGGGCCCGGGTGGTGAAGGAGCTGGAGAAGCCGCCGCCCCGGAAGTAGCCGTTGTCGGCAGCGGGCCAGGTGGTGGCCTTGGTCATCTTTTCGATGTCTTCCTCGGTGACCTCCCACCAGCGCTTCATGACGGGCTTGCCGTCGGCGTCCCGGCACTCGCCGCAGGCGTCCAGCGCGGTGGCGCCGGAGTTAATGAGGTGGATGAAGCCGCCGTTTTCCTTGGCCACGCCGGTCACGTCGTAGCCGCTGGCCCGTTTGCAGGCTTCGGGGGACCAGTAGGTACGCACGTCGGAGAACATCTGGGCCCGGCCGGTCAGCAGCTTCATGAACAGCATACCCAGGCCGTTGAGGGTATCATTTTCCGTGGCCAGCACGTAGGGCTCCCGGGGACCGTTGTGGTCAAAGGTGGAGTTGAGCAGCGCCTCGGGATAGTCGCAGTTGGGGTAGAAGTCGGTCCACTGACGCTGGCCCTGGAAGCCGCCGACGATGGCGTTGTGGCCCACCATCTCCTCCTCCCGGCCCTCGGGCAGGTTGGGGTTGCCGTTCATCAGGTCCTTGATGATGCAGTACATCTTGACGGTGAATTCCCACTGCTTTTCCTTCTTCTCCGGGGAGGAACGGACGAACTCGGGGTTCTTGTCCCAGCCCTCCTTGCAGTGGGCCTTGGTCCAGGCCAGCGCCTTCTGGTACTCGGCCTCGTCGTAGATGCCCTCATCCATGCGGCGGATGATCTCCACCTCGTCCACGGACTCCACCCGCATGCCCAGATATTCCTCGATAAAGGCGGAGTCGATGATGGAGCCGCCGATGCCCATGCAGATGGAGCCGATCTGCAGATAGCTCTTGCCCCGCATGGTGGCCACGGCCACGGCCGCCCGGCCGAAGCGCAGCAGCTTTTCCTTCACGTCCTCAGGGATATCGGACACTTCATCCAGATTCTGCACGTCATGACCGTAGATGCCGAAGGCGGGCAGGCCCTTCTGGGCGTGGGTGGCCAGCACGGATGCCAGATACACCGCGCCGGGCCGCTCGGTGCCGTTGAAGCCCCAGACGCCTTTGATGGTCATGGGATCCATGTCCATGGTCTCCGCGCCATAGCACCAGCAGGGAGTGACGGTGAGGGTGATGTCCACGCCCTCTTTCTTGAACTTGGCGGCGCAGGCGGCGGTCTCCGCTACCCGGCCGATGGTGGTGTCCGCGATGACCACCTTCACCGGATCGCCGTTGGTATAGCAGATGTTCTCTTCAAAGAGCTTCTTCGCGGCACGGGCCATTTCCATGGTCTGATCTTCCAGAGACTCCCGGACCTTCAGGGGACCGCGGCGGCCGTCGATAACGGGCCGGATGCCGATCACGGGATACTCGCCTATGTACCGGTTTTTTGCCATTGGTTCATTCCTCCTATAACAGTTTATTGTATGCTATCCCAAAGCCCGTCTCCGGGCTGTGAAACCGTTTTGCTATTGCCTGTCCATCCCCACCAGAAGGCTCTTCAGCCGGACCATCCTGGGAGGACCCTTCCAGCCGTTCAGGCGCCTGAGCAGGAGCTCTGCCGCCATGCGGCCCATTTCCTGCTCCGGCTGCTGGACCGTGGGCAGCGTGGGCGACATCATGCTGAACACGTCCGCGCAGTCATAACCGAACACGCCCACATCCTCCGGGATGCGCACGCCCCGCTCCCGGGCGGCGGTGAGCAGGCCGATGGTGGTGTCATAATTGGTCGTCAGTATGGCCGTGGGCCGAACAGGCAGCGCCATCAGCTGCTCAAAGCCCTGATAGCCGGTGACGAAGTCGAACTGTCCCTCCACCACCAGCGCGTCGTCATAGGGGATGTTCCTGCGCTCCAGCGCCCGCAGATAGCCGGCCAGCCGTTCCCGGGCCGTGAAGGCGCTCATGGAGCCCATGATGGCCGCTACCCGGCTGTGTCCCTGATCCAGCAGCCAGCTCACCGCCTCACAGGACGCGTCCACATTGTCGGTCAGCACCGTGTCCGTATCCACATCCGGGATCATCCGGTCCAGCTGGACCAGCGGGATGGCCCGCCCCATGGTCAGCTCCCAGTACTCCCCCGCCGTCAGCCGCTCCGGTATATAGACCAGTCCGTCGATGCCGGTGCTGATAAGATACTTTAAATAGTCCCGCTCCAGACCGTGACTGGCGCTGTAGCAGGCGATGGTGCAGTGGTAGCCCTCCTGACGGAACTGCTGCTCCATGACCGCGAACATATTGCCGAAAAAAGGGGCGGACAGGGCCGGCAGCAGCACGCCCACGGAATAGCTCTTGCGCGTCTTGAGCATCCGGGCGAAGGGATTGACCTTGTAGTCCAGCTCTTCGATGGCCTGCCGGACCGCCTCAGCCTTTTGGGGCCGGACCTCGCCGCCGTTTATGTACTTGGAAACGGTGGAAACAGACACGTTGGCCCGCTGTGCTACGTCCTTGATGGTGGCCATAATGCCTCACTTTCGAAAAAACGAAACGTTTCGTTTTATAAATAATCGGATATTTTTCCTAACTTGCTACCATAATATCGGAAATCTTTTGCTGTGTCAATCAAAAAATTTGAAAAAAATTACTTGATTTTTAGTCAGAACGCTAGTATGATAAACACAACACGTTTCCGTACCGCCGTGAAAACGGCCTTTAAAAAACGAAACGATTCTAATTTTCCGCTGCTCCGTGTGAGCGGCAGCGGGGAGCCAGTGGAAGGAGGAGTGGAGCTTGGGTGATGTGATATTGCGGATGCACGGCATCCAGAAATACTTCCCCGGCGTTCACGCGCTGGACAACGCCCAACTGGAGGTCCGCGCCGGCGAGGTGATGGCGCTGGTGGGCGAGAACGGCGCCGGCAAGTCTACGCTCATGAAGATCCTGACCGGCATTTATAAAAAAGATGACGGCGCGATCGAGCTGTTTGGGGAGAATGTGGAGTTCCACGATCCCCGGGACGCCCAGCACCGGGGCATCAGCATCGTCCATCAGGAGTTGAACCTGATGCAGGATCTGACCGTGGCGGAGAACATCTTTATTGGCCGGGAGCCCACCTCGGGCATTTTCCTCAACAAGGCCAAGCAGGACCAGATGACCCAGGAGCTGCTGGAATCGCTGAATCTGCACATCGACGCCAGAACGCAGGTCAAGCGTCTCACCGTGGCCAAGCAGCAGATGGTGGAGATCGCCAAGGCGCTGTCCTTCAAGAGCACCAAGGTGCTGGTGCTGGATGAGCCCTCCGCGGCTCTTACCGACAGCGAGCTGGAGGACCTGTTCAAATTCATCCGCCGGCTGAAGGCTACCGGCGTGGGCATCGTCTACATCTCCCACCGGATGGAGGAACTGAAGCAGATCACCGATCGGATCACCGTCATGCGGGACGGTCAGTATGTGGACACGGTGAACACGGCGGATGTGACCATTGACGAAGTGGTGAAGATGATGGTGGGCCGGGTCATCTACGAGGAGCCCAAGAGCCATTCCAACGTCCCCGCGGACGCGCCGGTGGTGCTGGAGGTGGATGATCTCTGCTCCGATGATGTGAAAAATGTCTCCTTCCAGCTGAAAAAGGGCGAGATACTTGGCTTCGCGGGATTGATGGGCGCGGGCCGCACCGAGACCATGCGGCTCATCTGCGGCGCCGACAAGCGGGACGCGGGCACCATCAAGGTCAACGGCAAAGAGGCCAACATCCACCACCCCAAGGACGCGGTGGATCTGGGCATCGGATATCTGTCCGAGGACCGGAAGCGGTTCGGCCTGTGTCTGGGGCTGTCGGTGGCGGACAACACCGTGCTCCCCTCGCTGGAAGAGCTGAGCGGCCTGTTGTTCGTCAAGGACGACCAGGTCAACCAGCGCACCGGTGAGTACATCGACAAGCTCAGCACCAAGACCCCCTCCACATCCACCCTCCTGCGGAGCCTGTCCGGCGGCAACCAGCAGAAGGTGGTCATCGCCAAGTGGCTGCTGCGGGACTGCGACGTGCTGATTTTTGACGAGCCCACCCGAGGCATCGACGTGGGCGCCAAGAGCGAGATATACAAGCTCATGAATCAGCTGGCGGCCGAGGGCAAATCCATCATCATGATCTCCTCGGAAATGCCGGAGCTGCTGCGGATGAGCGACCGCATCGTGGTCATGTGCGAGGGGCGGGTCACCGGCGAGCTGGACATCGCCGAGGCCACGCAGGAAAAAATTATGAGCTACGCAACTAGAAGAGAGGTGGAACAAGCGTCATGAAAACGGAAAAGAAACTTGACCTGCAAAAGCTGCTGGCGCCGGCGGCGCTGGTGATCCTGTATGTGTTCTTCTCCATCTTCGGCAACAACTTTTTCAGTTTGGATATGGTCAAGAACATTCTGGAATCCAGCTACTACATAGGCTTTATGGCCTTCGGCGTCACGTTCATCATCATCACCGGCGGCATCGACCTTTCCCTGGGCACGGTCATGATGTGCTCGGCGCTGCTGGGCGGCTATGTCTTCAAGCAGCTCCACTGGCCGCTTGTTCTGGCGCTGGTGACGGCCGTGGCCGTGGGCTCCCTGTTCGGTCTGGTCAACGGTACTCTGGTGGCCAAGCTGAAGCTGCCCCCCTTCATCGCCACGCTGGGCTCCATGATGATGGCTCAGGGCATCGGCTCCGTCATCACGAAGGTACAGTCCCAGACCTGGCCCACCGCCACCGAGCCCGTGGGCGGCTGGTTCAAGAAGGTATTCATCCGCTGCAACCTCCAGTTCGGGGATACGAAGATCAGCGGCTTTCCGGTGGGCGCGCTGTGGCTGATCGCGTTCTTCATCATCGCGGCGCTGATCCTCCACAAGACCAAGTTCGGCCGCTATGTGTTCGCCATCGGCTCCAACGAGGAGGCCGCCCGGCTCAGCGGTATCAACGTGGACAAGTGGAAGATCCTTACCTACACCCTGGCCGGCTTCTTCGTAGGCATGAGCGGCATCTTCTACGCCGCGGCCTATACCACCATCACCCCGGGCACCGGCAACGGCCAGGAGATGAACGGCATCACCGGCGTGGTCATCGGCGGCACGTCCATGGCCGGCGGCTCCGGTACCATGGTGGGCACCCTGATCGGCGTGTTCATCATGTCCGTGCTGAAAAACGGTCTGGCCGCCTGCGGCCTGCAGGCCCCCTGGCAGACCTTCTTCACCGGCCTGGTGGTCATCGGCGCGGTGCTGCTGGACATCCAGCGGACCAAGGCCGCCAATCGGGTCAAGAAGAGCTGACGATACGTTCAAGCGGGGCTTCGTCCCCTTGAAAATACAAAAAATCTTTATTTAGGAGGAACCACCATGAAGAAGTTTCTTGCACTGCTCCTGGCCCTGACCCTGGTCCTGGCCCTGGGCGCGACCGCCTTTGCGGACGGTGACGGCGAAGAGCTCTACATCCCCGTAATGGCGAAGGGCTTCCAGCATCAGTTCTGGCAGGCTGTGAAGGCCGGCTCCGACGCCGCCGCGGCCGACCTGGGCGTGGAGATCTACTTCGACGGCCCCGCTTCCGAGACCGAGATCGACGCGCAGGTGAACATGGTCAAGACCGAGCTGGCCAAGGACCCCAAGGCCATCTGCCTGGCCGCCCTGTCCACCGACGCCGTCAAGGAGATCCTGGAAGAGTGCGCCGAGAAGGAGATCCCTGTCATCGGCTTTGACTCCGGTGTTCCCGACGACACCACCGGCGCTGTGAAGGCCACCGCCGCCACCAACAACGAGGCCGCCGCCGCCATCGCCGCTGAGAAGTTCGGCGAGAACGAGGACCTGGTCGCCGCCATGAAGGCCGCTACCCCCGAGGCTCCCGTGGTTATCGGCTGCCTGAGCCAGGACGCTGTCTCCGCCTCCGTCACCGGCCGTACCACTGGCTTCGTGAACAAGATGGCCGAGATCGCCGAGGAGTATCAGCCCGGCGCCGTCTCCATCGAGGGCCACAGCCTGTGGGAGAAGAAGGTTGACGATCCCGCCATCATCATCGAGGTCGCCATCTCCGCCACCACCGAGGCCACCGCTGTTCAGACCGCTGCCAACGCCCTGCTGGGCACCGAGGGCCTGACCGCGCTGTTCATCTCCAACGAGGGCGCTGTGACCGGCTTCCTGGCCGCTGTCTCCGACGGCGAGGATCTGGCCGAGGGCGGCAAGTATGAGAACCTGCTGGTGGCCGGCTTCGACGCGGGCGCCGCGCAGAAGAACGCCATCCGCCAGGGCTGGTTCTACGGCTCCGTCACCCAGGACCCCTACTCCATCGGCTACAAGGCTGTTGAGCTGGCTGTGAAGGCCGCCAACGGCGAAGAGGTCGAGGATGTGGATACCGGTGCCAAGTGGTACGACTCCACCAACATCGACGACGAGGATATCGCCCTGCTGGTGTACGACTGATCGCCAGGTATAAAGCGAACATAGCCAGGCGTTAGCCGGCAAGTTTCGGGCCGGCGCCGTTAAAGCGGCGCCGGCCTCTTTTACAAAGGCGGCTGAAGAGCGCGGACCGGGATGTGGTCCGCGGCCTTGAACCGTTTTATGATACAAGGAGGCTGCTCTATGACTGCAATGAGAAACATGATCGCCTTCGATCTGGGTGCCAGTAACGGCCGGGCCATTCTGGGCCAGTTTGACGGCGAGCGCATCCGGCTGAAGGAGCTGCATCGGTTTGAGAACAACTTCATTGAGATGAACGGCGTCTTTTACTGGGACCTGCCCTATCTCTACGACCAGATGAAGAAGGGGCTGCTGGCCTTCCGCCGGGGCGGCTTCGGTGATCTGGACAGCTTTGGCATCGACACGTGGGGCGTGGACTACGGCCTGCTGGACAAAAACGGCCACCTGCTGGGCCTGCCCCGGTCCTATCGAATGGGGGTGCAGGCGGACATCGACGCCGTCACCGCCCGTATCCCGGCGGATGAGCTGTACCGGCGCTCCGGCATCGACACCACGCTCACCTTCAACACCCTCTATCAGCTCCACCGCCGCCAGCGGGAGGACGACGCGGCGCTGGCCGCGGCGGACAAGCTGCTGCTCACCCCGGACCTTTTGGGCTACTTCCTGTCTGGCGAGGCGGCCACTGAGTACACCATCGCCACCACCACCCAGCTGTACGATCCCACCGCCCGGGACTGGGACTGGAGGACCATCGACCAGCTGGGCCTGCCCCGGCACATCTTTACCCCCATCCAGCCCAGCGGCACCATCCGGGGCCATCTGCGCCAGTCGCTGTGCCAGGAGCTGGGACTGAACAGCGCCGCCCACGTGGCAGTGGGCAGCCACGACACCGCTTCCTCCGTGGCGGCGATCCCCGGCACGGGCAGCTTTGCCTTCTGTTCCTCCGGCACCTTCTCGCTGGTGGGCGTGGAGACGGATAAACCGTATCTTTCTCCGGAGGCCGCCGCGGCCGGTTTCTCCAACGAGGGTACCATCCAGGGCGGCTTCCAGCCCCTGCGGAACATCATTGGCCTGTGGCTCATTCAGGAGTGCCGCCGGGACTGGGACAAGGAGGGCCATCACTATTCCTGGGACGACATCGTGGCTATGGCCCGGGAAGCCGCCCCCCTGCGTTCGGTCATCGATACGGACGCGCCGGAGTTTTACGCCGGCGGGGATATGGAGAAGAAGATCCGGGACTTCTGCGCCCGGACCGGCCAGCCTGTCCCCGATACCCCTGGCCAGACGGCCCGGTGCATCTATGAGTCGCTGGCTTTGAAATACCGCAAGGCGGTGGAAGGGCTGGAGCGGATAAAGGGCGTTCCGATCGATTCGGTCAACATCGTGGGCGGCGGCATCCAGAACCGGCTTCTGGACCAGATGGCCGCCGACGCCACCGGCCGGCCCGTCATCACCGGCCCCATCGAGGGCTCCGCCATCGGCAATCTGCTCACCCAGGCCATCGCTCTGGGGGATCTGGGCGGAGTGGAGGATCTGCGCCGGGTGGTCCGGGCCAGCGAGACCGTGGAGACCTGGCAGCCTCACCCCAGCGACGACTGGGAGCGGGCCTATGAAAAACTCTTATCCTTTTTGAACTGACAGAAGGAGCGGCAGACAATGAGCATCGATATGACAAAATGGCAGGATATAGCCAGAGGACGCGTCCATGACCGCCCCGCCGGCACCGGCCGCATGGCGGGGAAGATCGCCATCGTCACCGGCGCGGCCCAGGGATTCGGTCAGGGCATCGCCGAGGCGCTGCACGCCGAGGGCGCCACCGTGGTGGTGGCGGACCTGAACGCCGCCAAGGCGGAGGAGGTGGCCCGCGCCATGGGCGAGCGGGCTGCGGCCATCGCCGTGAACGTGGCGGACGAGCAGAGCGTGGCGGACCTGATGGGGCAGACCGTAGAGCGCTACGGCGGCATCGATATCCTGATGGAGACCGTGGGCGTGGTCCGCTCCGGGCCCCTGACCAGCTTTGAGCAGAAGGATCTGGAATTTGTCACCAACCTCAACTACACCGCGGTGTTCCTCTGCTGTAAATATGCCGCCATGATCATGCAGGCACAGCACGAGGCGGACCCGAAGGCCATGTTCGACATCGTGGTCATGGCCTCCAAGTCGGGCCTGACCGGCTCCAACAAGAATTTCGCCTACGCCGGCAGCAAGTTTGGGGCCATCGGGCTGGTGGAGAGCTTCGCGCTGGAGCTGTGCGAGTATAACATCAAGGTCAACGCCATCTGCCCGGGCAACTTCCTGGACGGGCCTTTGTGGAGCGATCCGAAAAACGGCCTGTTTTTGCAGTACCTGCACGCCGGCAAGGTCCCCGGGGCCAAGACGGTGGAGGATGTGCGCCGGGCCTATGAGGCCAAGGTGCCCATGGGCCGGGGCTGCCTGCCCCAGGACGTGGCCAGAGCGGTGATGTACTGTGTGGAGCAGCAGTATGAGACCGGTCAGGCCATCCCCGTCACCGGCGGGCAGATCATGCTCCACTGACCGCCATGATCGACCTTGCCATTCTCTCCGCGCTCAACGCCCCCACGGCGGAGGAGCGCCTTGCGGCCTTGGGGGAGCTGCTGCCCCGCACCCGATTTCCGGCCCCTGACAGCCGCTATGTGAACAACCACATCCATACCATTTATTCCTTCTCGCCCTATTCCCCCACGGCGGCCGTGTTCGCCGCCAGGAGCGAGGGCCTGTGCACCGCCGGGATCGTGGACCACGATTCCATCGCCGGGGCCCGGGAGTTTCTGGCCGCGGCGGAGCTGGCCGGCCTGCCGGTGACGGTGGGGATGGAGTGCCGGGCCAGCATGGAGGGGACCGTTTTGGCCGACCGGCTCACCAACGACCCGGACCAGGCCGGCATCAGCTATATGACCCTGCAATCCGTGCCCCATGACCAGATCGAGTATCTGAACGACTGGTTCCGTCCCTATCGGGCGGCCCGGGACCGGCGAAACGAGGCCATGACGGCACGCATCAACGCCCTGCTGCCCGATATGGCCCTGGACTACCGGCGGGACGTACTGCCCCTGAGCCGCCACGACGAGGGCGGCGGCGTCACCGAACGCCACCTGATGTATGCGCTGGCCCGGCGGCTCACGGAGCGCTGCGGCCGGGGCCAGGGCGTCATCGACCGGCTGGAGAGCCTGGGCGTCGCCCTCGGCGAAAAGCAGCGGGCCATGCTGCTGGATACGGGCTATCACTTTTATGAATACGATCTGCTGGGCATTTTGAAGGCGAACTTCATCCAGAAGATCTATGTGGACGCCCGGGAGGAATGCCCGACGCTGGCCGAGCTGGCGGCGCTGAGCCGCCGGGTGGACGCGGTGCTCTGCTACGCCTACCTGGGGGATGTGGAGGAGAGCGTCACCGGCGACAAGAGAGCCCAGCGGTTCGAGGACGCCTATCTGGAGGATGTGTTCCGCTGCCTGAAGGAGGCGGGCGTACCGGCCGTCACCTATATGCCCACCCGCAACACCCGGGCCCAGATCACCCGTCTGCGGGCCCTGTGCGAGCAGTACGGTATGTTTCAGGTCTCCGGCGAGGACATCAACTCCCCCCGGCAGAGCTTTGTCATCCACGCCATGGAGGACCCGCTGTTCCAAAACCTGATCGACGCCACCTGGCGGCTCATCGAGCACGAGCGGACAGGCGCGCCTGTCCTGACTGAATAAAGGAGGACCTGACCCATGAAAACGAAAGCTGTAAGACTGCACGGAAAAATGGACCTGCGGCTGGAGGAGATCGACCTGCCGGCGCTGGGGCCCGACGACGTACAGGTGAAGATCGTCTCGGACAGCGTGTGCGTGTCCACCTACAAGGCGGTCATCGAGGGCGAAGAGCACAAGCGGGTCCCCAACGATGTGGCGGAGCACCCCACCATCGTGGGCCATGAGTTCTGCGGCGATATCATTGCCGTGGGCGACAACTGGAAGGACAAATACAAAGTCGGCGACCATTTCGCCATCCAGCCCGCCCACTACTACAAGGGCTCCCAAATGGCCCCCGGCTACTCCTACCGCTACTGCGGCGGCTCGTCCCAGTACGCCAATATCCCCATCGAGACCCTGCTCATGGACTGCCTGCTGCCCTATAACTCCGACACCTACTTCTATGGCTCCCTGGCCGAGCCCATGAGCTGCATCGTGGGCACCTACCATGCCATGTACCACACCACCGCCGGCTCCTATGTCCACCAGATGGGCATCAAGGAGGGGGGCAAAATGTGCCTGATGGCCGCGGTGGGCCCCATGGGGCTGGGCGCCATCGATTACGCCCTGCACGGGGACCGGCACCCGTCTCTGCTGGTGGTCACGGATATCAACGAGGCCCGTCTGGCCCGGGCCGCCTCCATCTATACCGTGGAGGACGCGGCCAAGCTGGGCGTGGAGCTGAAATACGTCAACACCAGCATGGATGACCCCGCCGCCTATCTGCGAGGCCTTACCGGCGGCGCGGGCTATGACGACGTGATCTGCTTTGCCGCCGTCAAGCCTCTGGTGGAGCAGGCGCGGGACATCCTGGGCTATGACGCCTGCTTCAACCTGTTCTCCGGCCCAACGGACACGGCCTTCAAGGCGGAGTGGAACTTCTATGACGTGCACTACCTCTACACCCATGTGGTGGGCACCTCCGGCGGCAACACCGACGACCTGAAGGAGGCCATTGCCATGATGAACGCCGGCCGGCTGAATCCGGCCTGTATGGTCACCCATGTGGGCGGGCTGAACGCGGTGGTGGACACGGTGAAGAACCTGCCCGATATCCCCGGCGGCAAGAAGCTCATCTACAACCACATCGACATGCCTCTCACCGCCATCGACGATTTTGGCGAGCTGGGCAGGACCGACCCCCTGTTCGCGGAGCTGGACCGGCTGTGCAAGGCGGCGGGCGGTCTTTGGAATCCGGCGGCGGAGAAGTATCTTCTCGCCCACGGAAGATCTATTTGAACACGGCCCCGGGGCGCGCCGCTTTCACACGGCGCGCCCGTCGTCTATGCTGTGAAAAATCGGAAAGGAGTTTCCCATGATCGATCTGGAGAGCACCGTTCTGGGCATCGAATTTGGCTCCACCCGCATCAAGGCCGTACTCATCGGCCCGGACCACAAACCCCTTGCCAGCGGCAGCCACGCCTGGGAGAACCGGCTGGAGGACGGGGTGTGGGTCTACTCGCTGGAGGATGTGCATACGGGGCTGCGAAGCTGCTACCGCTCGCTGGCCGAGGATGTGCGCGCCCGTTACGGCCAGCCCCTGCGCCGGGTGGCCGCCATCGGCATCTCCGGCATGATGCACGGCTATCTGGTATTTGACGGCGAGGGCCGGCAGCTGGCGCCCTTCCGCACCTGGCGCAACACCGTGACCGGTCCCGCCGCCGCGGCGTTGACGGAGCTTTTCCGCTTCAACATCCCCCAGCGGTGGAGCGTGGCCCACCTGTATCAGGCCATCCTGAACGGGGAGGAGCATGTGGGGCGCATCGCCTCTCTCACGACCCTCTCCGGTTACATCCACCGCCGGCTCACCGGCCAGGACGTGGTGGGCGTGGGAGAGGCCTCCGGCATGTTCCCCTATGACCGGCAGGCCGGTGACTTTGATGGGACCAGGCTTGCCCAGTTCGACGCTCTGACGGCGGACCGGGGATATCCGTGGAAGCTGCGGGATATCTTCCCCCGGGTCCTGCCCGCGGGGGAAGCGGCCGGGACCCTTACGAAAGAGGGGGCCGCTTTTCTGGACGAGACGGGCACGCTGGAACCGGGCATCCCCCTGTGTCCGCCGGAGGGCGACGCGGGTACGGGCATGACGGCCACCGGCTGTGTGCTGCCCCGGACGGGCAGCGTATCCGCCGGCACCTCCGCCTTCTCCCTGCTGGTGCTGGAAAAGGAGCTGGGCGGCTTCTACCCGGAGATCGACGTGGTAGCCACCCCCGCCGGCCGGCCCGTAGCCATGGCCCACGCCAATACCTGCACCTCCGACGCGGACGCCTGGATCCGGCTGCTGGCCGAGGCCGTCGCCGCCGCCGGCGGTCACGCCGGGCTGGACGAGCTGTTCCCCCTGTTCTACCGCAAGGCTATGGAGGGTGCGCCGGACTGCGGCGGGATGCTCTCGTATAACTTCTTCTCCGGGGAGCCGGTGGCCCGGGCCGAGACCGGCCGGCCGCTGTTCCTGCGTCTGCCGGACAGTCAGTTCACGCTCGCCAATTTCATGCGGACCCAGCTCTACGGAGCGGTAGCCACGCTGCGGCTGGGTATGGATCTGCTGGAGGAAAAGGAGCATGTGCGGATCGACCGGCTGCTGGGCCACGGCGGCTTTTTCAAGACCCCCGGCGTGGGCGCCCAGATCCTGGCCGACGCCCTGGCAAAGCCCGTGTCCACCATGGAGACCGCCGGCGAGGGCGGCCCCTGGGGCATGGCCCTGCTGGCCGCCTATATGGTCTGGCGCCGCTCCGGCGAGAGTTTGGAGGACTATCTGACGGACCGGGTCTTTGCCGACGCGCCCCGGACGGTGTGCCAGCCCGATCCCGCCGGTGTTGCGGGCTACGAAAAATACATAGAGCGCTACCGGGCCTGTCTGGACGCGGAGCGGGCCGCCGCGGCGTTGCAATGACCGTTTCGACGGTCCAAACCCATATAAATCAAAAATAATCACTCATTTTTTGTGGAAAGTTATTAGATTCAACTTGACAATATGTGGAAATCGGTATATCCTATGGCTGGATATACCGATTTTGATGTTTGGGGGCGTTGGGATGCTGGCAGCGGAGAGACGAAGCATGATCGCCGAGTGTCTGCAGGCCGAGGGCCGGGTGCTGGTGAGCCGGCTCAGCGTCCAGTTCGACGTCTCGGAGGAGACCATTCGCCGGGATCTGGAGCGTTTGGAGCAGGACGGCGTGGCCACCCGGACTTACGGCGGAGCCATTTTGCGGGGCGGGGACCAGGTGGCCCCCCCTTACGCCATACGCAAGAACACCAATCCGGAGGGAAAGCTTGCCATTGCCCGGCGTCTGGCGGCCATGCTCCGGGACGGGGATACGGTCATGGCGGACGAGAGCTCCACGGCGGCTTACGCGGTCCGGGCCATGCGGCCGCTGAAGAACATCACTCTCATCACCAACTCTTTGGAGATCCTGCGGGAGATGAGCGGTCAGGACAGCTGGCATATCATCTCCACCGGGGGGAGGCTGAAGCCGGAGGTGCTGGCGCTGGCGGGACCTCACGCCCTGCGGGCCATCGGCTCGTACCATGTGGATTGGGCGATATTGTCCTGTCGTGGCATCAACACCCGGCTGGGTATGGCGGACTCCGACGACGACATCGTTCAGGTCAAGCAGGCCATGATGGCGGCGGCGGACCGGACCGTTCTGCTGGCTGACCACCGGAAATTTGACCGGAGCGGGTTCGTGGCGCTGGGAGACCTGAGCCGGGCGGATCGGATCATCACGGACCTGCGCCCGCCCCAGCTGTGGATAGACCGATTGGAGAAGCTGGGCGTGGAGCTGCTCTGGGACGACGACAAGGGGCTCTCCGCCCCGGAAAATACAAACTCATAAGGGAGGAATCGCTATGGCGAACGCGGTGCTGATGCCCAAGGCGGGCATTACGGTGGAATCGTGCATCATCGGCAAATGGGAGAAGAAGATCGGCGACCATGTGGCAGTGGGGGACGTGCTGTTCAGCTACGAGACGGACAAGGCGTCCTTTGAGTGCGAGTCCACGGCGGAGGGCGAGCTGCTGGAGATCTATTTCCAGGACGGGGACGAAGTGCCCTGTCTGGTGAACGTGTGCGCCATCGGCGAGAAGGGCGAGGACTGCTCCGCTCTGCGGCCGGAGGGGGGCGCTTCCGCACCTGCCCCGGCGGCCGCCGAGGCTCTGGCGGAGGCCGCCGCGCCTGCCGCGCCCGCGGCCGCCGTTCCCACAGCGGAGTCTCCTGCGGGCGGCGCGCCCCTGTCGCCCCGGGCCAGAAAGCTGGCCGAACGCTCCGGCGTGGACCCCGCGCTGGCCGTCCCCACCGGCCCCAATGGCCGCGTCATCGAGCGGGACGTGCGCCGGCTGATGGAGGAGGGCACGCCCACGGCGGCCCCGGACGCTGCGGCGGCTGTCTCCGCGCCCTCGCCGGAGAGCGAGTATGAGGATGTCCCCTTCGCGGGTATCCGCAAGGTGATCGCCCGGTCTATGACGAACTCGCTGCACACCATGGCCCAGCTGACGGAGAACTTCTCCTTTGACGCGGGCTGCCTGCAGGGCTACCGCAAGCTGATGAAACAGTCCGAGGAACTGGCCGGCGTGACGCTGGGCGACATGATCCTCTACGCCGTGAGCCGGGTGCTGACCCATCATCCCGACCTGAACGCCCACCTGCTGGAGGACGGGGTCACCCTGCGCCGGTTCCGGCATGTGGATCTGGGCGTGGCGGTGGATACCTCTCGGGGCCTGATGGTGCCCACCATCTTCCACGCGGACGAGAAGAGCCTTTTGGAGATATCCCATCAAGTCAAGGACCTGGCGGCCCAGGCCCGGTCCGGGAAGATCAGTCCCGACCTGCTCGCCGGCGGCACCTTCACGGTGACCAACCTGGGCAGCACCGGCGTGACCAGCTTCACCCCCATCATCAACCCGCCGCAGACCGCGATCTTGGGGGTGTGCGGCATCACCCAGCAGGTGCGGCCCGCCCCGGACGGCAGCCCGGCCTTCTATCCCGCCATGGGCCTGTCCCTGACGGTGGACCACCGGGCCGTGGACGGCGCGCCCGCCGCCCGCTTTATGCAGGAGCTGTGCGCTGAACTGGAACGGTTCACGGCGCTGCTGGCAAGATAAAGGAGAGAAGATATGGAAAGATTTGATCTCATCGTCATCGGCGGCGGCCCCGGCGGGTATCTGTGCGCCGAGCGCGCGGCCCAGGGGGGCCTGCGGGTGGCCCTCATGGAGGGCAAGCACCTGGGTGGCACCTGTCTGAATGAGGGCTGCATCCCCACCAAGACGCTGCTGTATTCCGCCAAGCTGTACCGTCACGCCACGGAGAGCGAGGATTTTGGCGTGATCGGAGAGAAGGTGGTCTTTGACCACGCCAAGGTGATCCAGCGCAAGGGCCGGGTGGTCAAGAGCCTGGTAAATGGCGTGGCCTCCGCCATGAAGGCCAATAAGGTCACCGTGGTCACGGAAAACGGCCGGATCGCCGGCCGGACGGCGGAGGGCTTTCGGGTCCTGGCCGGGGAGCAGGAGTACATAGGGGACCGGCTGGTGCTGGCTACCGGCTCCGAGACCGCCGTCCCGCCCATACCCGGGCTGAAGGAGGCTCTGGCCTCGGGCTTTGCCGTCACCAACCGGGAGCTGCTGGACTGCGAAAAGCTGCCCGAGACGCTGGCGGTGATCGGCGGCGGCGTGATCGGCCTGGAGATGGCCTGCTACTTCGCCTCCGTGGGGACCCATGTGACTGTCATCGAGGCCCTGCCCAAGATCGCCGGGCCCGTGGACCCGGAGATGTGCCGGATCATCATGGACGCCTACAAGGATACGATGGACTTCAAGCTGTCCTGCCCGGTGAAGGCGCTGACGGCGGACGCGGTGGTCTATGAGCAGGACGGTCAGCGTCAGGAGCTGAAGTGCGGCATGGTGCTGGTGAGCGTGGGCCGGAAGCCCTTCACCGCCGGTCTGGGCCTGGAGACGCTGGGCGTTGAGACGGATCGGGGGGCCATCGTCACGGACCGGCACATGTGCACCAATGTGGCGGGCGTGTACGCAGTGGGCGACTGCAACGGCAAGGCCATGCTGGCCCATACCGCCTATCGGGAAGCGGAGGTGGCTGTGCACCATATGCTGGGCCAGCCGGACGAGGTCCGCTACAACGTGATCCCCACCGTACTGTATACGGAGCCGGAGGTGGCCGACGTGGGCGAGACTAAGCAGAGCGCCGAGGCGCTGGGTCTGCGTGTGAAGGAGATCAAGCTGCCCATGAACTACGCCGGCCGGTATCA
This sequence comes from uncultured Oscillospiraceae bacterium, assembly GCA_947628805.1. Lineage (GTDB taxonomy): Bacteria > Bacillota > Clostridia > Oscillospirales > Oscillospiraceae > CAJOIG01. The sequence goes on from CANRBG010000006.1 coordinate 50,347, forward strand.
GGCCGAGAACGAGAAGGGCAAGGGGTTCATCAAGCTCGTCGTGGATCTGGACACCCACCGGGTGCTGGGCTGCCACATGATCGGCAGCTACGCATCGGAGCTCATTTTGCCGGCCGCCATGATGGTGGACACGGAGCTGCCCGTGGAGCGGCTGAAAAAGATGGTGTTCCCCCACCCGTCCGTGGGCGAGATCATCCGTGAAGCACTGTTTCAACTGTAAGGGAGGTCAAGCAAATGCCGAAAAGTTTATTTGTCGATCCCAAGGAGCTGCGGGCTCCCGCAACCATCCACTTTGAGGATATCCCCGTAAACGCCTACAACACCCCCGTCTCCGAGGAGCGGAAGAAGTACGGCGACGAGGCCCTTGTGCGCATCTGGCGGGATATCACCATCCTGCGGGAATTTGAGTCCATGCTCAGCCAGATCAAGACCCAGGGCTCCTACAACGGCGTCGAGACGTCTTACCCCGGTCCGGCCCATCTGTCCCTGGGACAGGAGGCCGCCGCGGTGGGTCAGGCGTTTCTGCTGGGCCAGAACGATTACACCTTCGGCAGTCACCGAAGCCACAGCGAGATCCTTGCCAAGAGCCTCAGCTGCATCCAAAAGCTGGACGACAAGACCCTGCTGGATGTGATGGAGGGCTTTCTGGACGGCCGTACCCTGCGGGCCGCGGAGAAGCTCAGCGAGACCCTGGGCCAGCCGAAGGATGTGAAGGAGCTGGCCATCCGGTTCGTGGTCTACGGCGCCCTCAGCGAGATCCTGGCCCGGGAGAACGGCTTCCACAAGGGCATGGGCGGGTCCATGCACGCCTTCTTCCTGCCCTTTGGCGTCTATCCCAACAACGCCATCGTGGGCGGCAGCGGCACCATCGCCACCGGCGCGGCCCTCTTCAAGAAGATCAACGGCCGGGACGGCATCGTGGTGTGCAACGTCGGCGACGGCGCCCTGGGCCGGGGGCCGGTGTGGGAGGCCATGAACTTTGCCGCCATGGATCAGTTCCGCACTCTCTGGGAGACCGGCCGGGAAAAGGGCATGCCCATCCTGTATAACATTTTCAATAACTCCTACGGCATGGGCGGCCAGACCCGGGGCGAGACCATGGCCTATGACATGCTGGCCCGTATGGGCTCCGGCGTCAGCCCCACCCAGATGTATGCCGAGCGGGTGGACGGATATAATCCGCTGGCCGTGGTGGACGCCATGGAGCGGAAGCTGGAGCAGCTCCATCAGGGCAAGGGTCCCGTTTTGCTGGACACCATCACCTACCGGCTGTGCGGCCATTCCACCTCCGACCAGAACGCCTACCGTACCAAGGAGGAGATCGAGGCCTGGCGGGCCATCGACCCGGTGCTCACCTATCGGGCGGCGCTGACGGAAGCGGGCGTGGCGCCCGACAGCCGCTTTGATGAGATCCTGCACGAGACCGTGGAGCGTATGACGGCCATCTGCCGCCACGCCGCCGACGTGAAGCTCTCCCCCTACGCGGACTTTGACGCGGACCCGGCGTATTTGGAGAAGGTCATGTTCTCCAACCAGCGGGTCCCCGCGCTGGACGACCGGAAGCCGGAGGTCACCCTGCCCAAGGAGGAGTGCCCCCGCTATCAGCAGATCAAGGCCAAGGAGCGCGCTCCCATCGGCAAGGACGGCAAGCCCGTGAGCAAGCTGAAGCTGTTCAATCTGCGGGACGCCATCAGCGAAGTGCTGCTGGACCGGTTCTACGAGGACCCCACCATGGTCTCCTATGGGGAGGATGTGCGTGACTGGGGCGGCGCGTTCGCCATCTATCGGGGCATGGCGGAGGCTTTGCCGCACACGCGGCTGTTCAACGCGCCCATTTCCGAGGCGGCCATCGTTGGCACCGCCGTGGGCTACGGCATGTGCGGCGGCCGGGCGGTGATCGAGCTGATGTACGCGGACTTTATCGGCTGTGCCGGCGACGAGATCTTCAACCAGCTCTCCAAGTGGCAGGCCATGAGCGCGGGCATCCTGAAAATGCCCGTGGTGCTGCGGGTATCCGTGGGCTCCAAGTACGGCGCGCAGCACAGTCAGGACTGGACCAGCCTGTGCGCCCACATCCCCGGTCTGAAGGTTTGCTTCCCGGCTACCCCCTGGGAGGCCAAGGGCCTGATGGAATCCGCCCTGAACGGAACGGACCCGGTGGTGTTCTTCGAGAGCCAGCGCATCTACGACGTGGGAGAGCAGTTCCACGAGGGCGGCGTGCCCGCCGAACGCTATGAGATACCCATCGGCGACACCGATCTGGTCCGCGTCGGCAAGGACATCACCATCATCACCGTCGGCGCCACCCTCTACCGGGCCATGGACGCGGCCAAGGAACTCAGCGAGAAGTACGGCATGGAGGCGGAGGTCATCAACCTGCACTCTCTGGTGCCGCTGGACTACACCAAGCTGGTGGAATCCGTCCGCAAGACCGGCCGAGTGCTGCTGACCAGTGACGCCTGCGCCCGGGGCTCCTTCCTGGAGGATGTGGCGCAGAATCTGACGAGCCTCTGCTTCGACGATCTGGACGCGCCCCCCGTGGTGGTGGGAGCCCGGAACTGGATCACGCCGCCCTTTGAATTCGACGACCGGTTCTTCCCCCAGAGCGCTTGGATGCTGGACGCCATTCACCAGAAGGTCGTGCCCCTGCCCGGATATACCCCCTCCCAGAGCTGGACGGAGACCGAGCAGATCCGCCGCGCCAAGCTGGGCGTGTGAACGGATCTTTACATACCCGCGGCGACGGACAAATCGTTTGCGAAAAACATCCCCTGACGGAAAACCGTCAGGGATGTTTTTTCGCGGAGAAACGCTTTTTCATCTTCCGTCCCGCGGGAAGGTCACGGTGAACGCCGCGCCCTGGCCGGGGGCGCTTTTCAGGTCTATGGCCGCGCCGTGGACCTGGGCGGCGTGCTTGACGATGGACAGCCCCAGCCCCGTTCCGGGGATCTCCTTGCTCCGGCTCTTGTCGCCCCGGTAAAACCGCTCAAAGACGTGCTCCTGCTGATCCAGAGGGATACCGGGCCCGTCATCCGTCACGGTCAGCCGCGTCCAGATGGGACAGGCGCGTGATGTCCTCCAAAAGCTTTCCCATCTGCTGGGCTCCGTCGTATATCTTCCCGGCGAAGGACCCCACGTCCTCCAGCTTCACCATGCCGTTTTGCATCAGCTCCGCGTAGCCGGAGATGACGTGCAAAGGGGTCTTCAGCTCATGGGAAACGTTGGCAGTGAACTCCCGGCGGGCCTGCTCCGCCTGGGTCTTTTCCGCCATCTCCAAAAGCAGCTGGTTATTCTGGGCTTGCAGCTGCTTCTGCTGAGCGTCCAGCCGCCTCAGCAAAGGCCCGATCTCCTCATAGCCCCCGTTTTCCAAAGGCCGGTCCAGATCCAGCTCGTTCAGCGGCTTTACGATCCGCCCGGACAGCCGCCTGGCCAGGATCACCGACAGGGTCAGCGCGATGACGATCACCGCCGCCACCCCCTGACCCATCCCCAGCAGCATGGTGAGGATGGAGCTCTGGGCGATAGCCAGGCGCAGCACCGTGCCGTCCGGCAGGCGCTGGGCCGCGTACAGCATCCGCTCCGTCAGCGTGGCGGACAGCCGCTGGCTCTGGCCGAAGCCGCCCTGCAAAGCTTCCTGGACTTCCTCCCGCGCCAGGTGGTTTTCCATGCGGCCGCTGTCCGCGTCGCTGTCATAGAGCACGCTGCCGTCCCGGCCGATCCAGGTGATGCGGTAATCCTGCACGTCCAGACCGTCGAAGTAGTCCGCGCCGCCGGTCTCCACGCCCCGGGCGGCCAGCTGGGTCTGCATGCGCAGCTGGGTCTGCTGGATCCGGGAAAAGTAGTCGTACAGCACCCCCATGATCAGCGCCAGAGAGCACAAAAACACGGCGAACGCCACCAGCAGCAGCGAACGGAATATCCTCTTCGTCATGATCAGACCTCCAGTCGGTGGCCCACGCCCCGGACGGTCCGGATACAGTCCGCCGCCGGGCCCAGCTTGGCCCGCAGGGAGCGGATATGCACGTCCACGGTCCGGGTCTCGCCTGTGTAATCCGTATCCCATACCCGCCGCAGCAGGGTCTCCCGGTCGAAGGCCCGGCCCGGGTCAGTTAGAAAAAGCCGCAGCAGCTCGTATTCTTTCAGAGTCAGCGTCACCCGCTCCCCCGCCGCCGTCACGGTGTGCTCTCCCGGGTCCAGAACGATATCCCCCGCCCGCAGCGGGCTCTCCCGCTCTTCCGGGGCCGCCCGGCGCAGCACCGCCCGGATCCGGGAGAGCATCTCCATCATGCCGAAGGGCTTGACCAGATAGTCGTCCGCTCCCCGGTCCAGGCCCGTCACCTTGTCGAACTCCGTGCCCTTGGCGGTGGCCATGATCACCGGCAGCCCGGCGGTATCGGTCCGGGTGCGGAGCTTTGTCAGCACCTGCACCCCATCCTCCCCGGGCAGCATGATGTCCAGCAGGACCAGCCGGGGGACCTTCTCGTCCAGAGCCCGCCAGAACGCGCCGCTCTCGGCAAAGCCCCGGGCCTGGAACCCGGCGGCGTCCAGCGCGTACAGGATCAGATTGCGGATGCTCTCGTCATCCTCCAGACAGTAGATCAGACTCACGGCGCACCTCCCGTTACGCTGAAAGTATACTTCCCTTTTTGCCGCTTCGCAAGATATGTCCATCCTGCTCCCATAGTATCGCACGTTCGTAAGATCCGCCACCGGACTTTTGTAAGATCCATGTAAAATCGCAAAAAACTCCCCCGGCGCCGGGGGAGTTTTTTACAGATCTTGCTTTATCAATACATCCCGCCCATGTCGGGGTTGGGGGCCACGGGAGCGGGAGGCTCCTTGATGTCGGTGACCAGGCTCTCTGTGGTCAGCACCATGCTGGCCACAGAGGCGGCGTTCTCCAGAGCGCTGCGGCAGACCTTGGTGGGATCCACGATGCCCTCGGCGATCATGTCGCAGAAGACCTCCTTGGCCGCGTCGAAGCCGTAGGTGGGCACGTCGCTGGCCACGATCTTGTCCAGGATCACCGCGCCCTGCAGTCCCGCGTTGGCGGCGATCTGCATCACGGGCGCCTCCAGAGCCTTGGCAACGGCCTTGGCGCCGGTCTTCTCGTCGCCGTCCAGGCTGTCGGCCACCTTGGCCGCCGCCTTGGCGCCCAGGATATACGCCGTGCCACCGCCGGCCACGATGCCCTCCTCCACCGCCGCGCGGGTGGCGTTCAGGGCGTCCTCGATGCGCAGCTTCTTCTCCTTCATCTCGGTCTCGGTGGCCGCGCCCACCTTGATGACCGCCACGCCGCCGGCCAGCTTGGCAAGGCGCTCGTTGAGCTTCTCCTTGTCATACTCGCTCTCGGTGACCTCGATCTGGTTCTTGATCTGATGGATCCGGTCGGCGATCTCCTTGGCGTCGCCCGCGCCGTCCACGATGATGGTGTTCTCCTTGGAGACCTTCACCTGCCGGGCGTGGCCCAGCTGATCCACGGTGGTGTCCTTCAGCTCCATGCCCAGGTCGGAGGAAATGACCTGACCGCCGGTCAGGATGGCGATATCCTGCAGCATCTCCTTGCGCCGGTCGCCGAAGCCGGGGGCCTTCACGCACACGCAGGTGAACGTGCCCCGCAGCTTGTTGAGGATGATGGTGGCCAGGGCCTCGCCCTCCACGTCCTCGGCGATAATGAGAAGCTTCTTGCCGGCCTGCACCACCTGCTCCAGGCAGGGCAGGATGTCCTGGATGTTGGAGATCTTCTTATCGGTGATGAAGATGCAGGGATCGTCCAGCACGGCCTCCATCTTCTCGGTGTCGGTAGCCATGTAGGGGGTGATGTAGCCCCGGTCGAACTGCATGCCCTCGACGACCTCGGAATAGGTCTCGGCGGTCTTGGATTCCTCCACGGTGATAACGCCGTTCTGGCTCACCTTTTCCATGGCCTCGGCGATCAGCTTGCCGATGGCCTCGTCGCCGGAGGATACCGCGCCCACGCGGGTGATATCGCCGGTGCCGGAGACGGGCTGGGAATTTTCCTTAATGGCGGCCACGGCGGCCTCGGCGGCCTGGGCGATGCCCCGCTTCATGACCATGGGGTTGGCCCCGGCGGCCAGGTTCTTCAGGCCCTCCCGGATGATGGCCTGGGCCAGGATGGTGGCGGAGGTGGTGCCGTCGCCGGCCACGTCGTTGGTCTTGGTGGAGACCTCCTTGATCATCTGGGCGCCCATGTTCTCAAAGGGGTCGTCCAGCTCGATCTCCTTGGCGATGGTCACGCCGTCGTTGGTGATCAGCGGAGAGCCGTATTTCTTGTCCAGGACCACGTTGCGGCCCTTGGGGCCCACGGTGATCTTGACGGTGTCCGCCAGCTTGTCAACGCCCCGCTGCAGAGCGGCGCGGGCCTCTTCTCCATACATGATCTGCTTTGCCATAGTTGAAATCCCTCCCGATTACTGCACGATAGCCAGAATGTCGCCCTGGCGCACGATGGTGTATTCTACTTCGTCCACCTTCACAGTGGTGCCGCTGTACTTGCCCGTGATGACCTTGTCGCCGGCCTTGACTTCCATCTTGACCTCGTTGCCGTCCACCATGCCGCCGGGGCCCACGGCCACGACTTCAAATACCTCCGGCTTCTCCTGGGCGGACGCGGCCAGATAGATACCGCTCTTGGTTTTTTCCTCCGCCTCCAGACGCTTGACGACCACTTTGTCGGCCAACGGTTTCAGTGTCATTGTATATTGCCTCCTAACAATGTAAATACATTTTCATGGTGTTAGCACTCATGGCCTTTGAGTGCTAACATGGTTATAATAACCCAGTCTCGCCCAATCTTCAACTGGTATTATGCACAAATTTGGAAACCTTTATTTGTCGATCCTATACATCACGCTTTCTCACCGGTCGTTATTCTTGAATACGTCCGCCACCTCGCTGATGGTCATGAACGCCTTGGGGTCGATCCGGTGGACGATGTCCCGCATCCGGGCGATCTGGAACCGGTTCACCACGAAATAGACGATGGCCTTTTCCGCGTTGGAGTAGCCCCCCACGGCGGCGATCCGGGTGGTGCCGCAGCCAAACGCCTCGATGAGCGCGTCGCTGATCGGCCTGGGCTTATCCGTCACGATGATGACCTCTTTGGACCGGTCGAAGCCTTCCACGATGAAGTCCACGGTCTTGAGCCCCGCGGCGTAGGTCACGATGGAGTAAAGGGGCAGTATCCAACTGCGGATGACGCACCCGCACACGGTATACAGCAGCACGTTATAGATCATGACGAACGCGCCCACGGTGATGTTCAGCCGTTTGGCGAAGATCACCGCCAGCACGTCCACCCCGTCGATAGCCCCGCCGCAGCGGATGGCAAGGCCGCTGCCCGCGCCGGAGATGATGCCGCCGAACAGCGCGCACAGAAGCAGGTCTTGTCCCGCCAGGGGGGAGGCCATGCTCACGTCCACCGGCAGCACGTCGGTGATGAGCCAGGCGGCGGCCGCGTACACCGCCACCGCGAACACGGAGTAGACCGTAAAGGCCGCCCCCAGCCGCCGGGCGCCGAACAGGAAAAGCGGTATGTTCAAGACCAGCAGAAACACCGAAAGGCTCAGCCATTCCGGGGTGATCTGGGAAAGCAGGATGGACGTGCCGGAGACGCCGCTGTCATAGAGCTTCACCGGCGCCAGAAAAACCGTCACGCCGAAGGCGTTCACGCATCCGGCCAGAAACAGCATCGGGAAATTCCGCCACCGCAGCGCCCGCGCCGTTCGGGCTATCTTTGCCCCTATCGTCTCGCGTATTTTCATCAAAGCGCACCTGTCAATAGTACATATTTAAATGGCACTGGATCATGCCGTTGTAGAGCTTCCGCCGCTTGGCGGCCCGCTTGCCGTAAAAGCGCTCAAAATCCGGCTCGGAGGAGATGATGTACTGCTTCCAGCTCTCCAGCCGGCCCAGGGTCCGGCCCATGTCCCGGTAGAGCTCCTGGGCCTGCCGCCGCTCCAGCATCCGCTCCCCATAGGGCGGGTTGCAGACGATCACGCCCTTTTCCCAGGGGGCCGGGGCGGTGCGGGCGTCGGCCAGGCTAAAAGTTATGTCAACCTCCACCCCGGCCCGCCGGGCGTTCTCCCGGGCCAGGGCCACAGCCTTGGGGTCTATGTCGGAGGCGAAGATGTGGTAGGGTCCCGGGTATTCCAAGCTCCGGGCCGCCTCCCTTTCCGCGTCCCAGACCGGCGCCGGGATAAAGCCCCAGTCCTGAGCGGCAAAGGTCCTTTTCAGGCCCGGGGCCCGGTTCCGGGCGATCAGGGCCGCCTCGATGGGGATGGTGCCGCTGCCGCAAAAGGGGTCCCACAGGGCGTCCCGGCCCCGGTAGCGGGCAAAGCCCACCATGGCCGCCGCCAGGGTCTCCCGCAGGGGCGCGGCCACATGGCCGGGCCGGTAGCCCCGCTTGAAAAGGGGCGCGCCGGTGGTGTCCAGGTAGATCGCCGCCTGGTCTTTCACGATGGAAAACTGGATCTGGTACAGGGCCCCGGTCTCCGGCAGCCACCGGGCATGATAGGCCCGGCCCAGGGCCGTGGCCGCGGCCTTTTTCACGATCCGCTGGCAGTCCGGCACGGAATGCAGGGCCGAGTCCAGACAGTAGCCTTTCACGGGGAACTGGCCGTCGGCGGGGATAAAGTCCGCCAGAGGCAACGCTTTGACGCCCTCGAAAAGGGCGTCAAAGGTGGGGGCGGGAAAGCTCCCCAGCCGCAGCAGCACCCGCTCGCCGCAGCGAAGGCGGATGTTGGCCCGGGCGCAGGCCGCCCCATCCCCGGAAAACCGCACCCGGCCGTTCTCCGCCCGGACGTCTTCCAGCCCCATCCGCCGCAGCTCGTCGGCCACAGGGCCCTCCAGGCCGAAAAGGCAGGGGACGACAAAGTCGAATGTCTTCTCCATATCTATGCTCCCAGGGCGATCTTCGTCACCGCCGGGTCCTGGGCGAAATAGCCGCCCTCCCGCTCATGGCAGGTAAAAAGCAGTACCTGCCGCTTTTCCGCCACGCTCTTCAAAAGGTCCAGGGCCCGCTCCATCCGCTGCCGGTCAAAGGCGGCCAGGGCGTCGTCCAGGATGATGGGGCAGGCCTGTTCTTCTGGCAGCACCAGAGAGCACACCGCCAGCCGCAAAGCCAGATACAGCTGGTCCTTGGCCCCCTGGGACAGGTAGTCGGTCTCCCAGCCCACCGCGTCGCCGGTCAGCCTGGCCTTGGCGGACAGGTCCCGGGCCAGGGTGATCTCGTCGTAACGGCCGTCAGTCAGCGCCCCGAAGAGGCTGGCGGCTTTCTCAGCCAGCACGGGGGAGAATTTCTCCCGCAGGGCCAGATCGGCCTGCTCCATGGTCTGGGCGGCCAGCTCCAGGGCCTGGGCCTGGGCCGTCAACTCCGCCCGCCGCTCCGCGCCGGACTCCAGCGCCGAGCGCAGCTCCATGGGGTCCCCCAGCGCCCGGACCCGGCCCTCCGCCACGGCCCGCTGTTCCCGGAGCCGGTCGATCCGCTCCTGGCCCTCGGCCACAGCCCGGGAGGCCCGGGCCGCCTCGTTGTCGCCGTTTACAAAGTCCAGGCCGTTCAACACCGGCTCTTCCGCCGCCTGCTGGGCCTGACGGGCCCGCTCCAGCTCCGCTTCCGCGCTGTCCAGCGCCGCCGCCACCTGCCGGGCATGGTCGCATTGCTGCTGATAGGCGCTCAGCGACGCGTCGATGTCCTCAGCCTCCGACGCGCCGTACCGGTCCAGGATCTCCATCCGCTGGTCCAGCAGCGCGTCCCGCTTGTCGTCTATATCCCGGCTCCACAGATACAGCGCGACGGCCCCCACGAAAAAGGCCAGCGCGCCCACCACCAGCGGCAGCGCGGCCGCCCCGGAAAAGGGCGCGGCCAGCAGCAGGACCAGTCCGATCCCCGCCGGGACGAACATGGGCCACCGGGGCGGCAGCTTGTCCGCCTGCCGGGTCAGCGACTGGACCTGGTCCAGGTCCGCCGACGCCATTTTTGTGGCCCGGTCCGGGCCCATGACCCCAAAGGGCGTGGCCTGCAGGGCCTCCATGGTCCGGTCCTTCTCCTGCTCCGCCTGGCGCAAGGCGTCGGCCTTGGCCTCCGTCTCCCGCTTGGCGGCCTGATAGTCCGCCAAAGCCTTCTTCCGGGCGGCCGCCCGGGCCTGCTCCATCCGCTTGACCAGCTCCGCCTGCCGGACCTGGGCGGCGTCCAGCTCCGCCTCCACGTCCGCCACGTTTCGGCCGGCCGCCTCGATGCTCTCCAGCTCGCCCCGGAGCCGGGCAAGCTCCCTGTCCAGCTCCGGCACGGCCCCTTTCCGGCCGGTCCGCCGCCGCTGCCAGGCACGCAGCAGCGTGTCCGTCTCCGAGTAGGACTGTTCCTCGTCCCCCGCCGACACGATGGCCGCGAAGCGCTTTTCCAGCTCCGGGTCCGAGGTGATGCTCAAAGCGGACTGGTGGATGAAGGCGCTGCGCTCGAATACCTCCCGGGGCGCGCCGGTCAGAACCCGGCCAACTGTCTCCGCCGTCAGGTCCGCCACGGGGGTATCCGTGCCAGTGACGGTGGCGGAGAAAGCCTGCATGGGCTGGCCGGCCCGCTCCGTCCACCGGCGCAGCGTCACCGGACCGTCCGCCGTCTCGATATCCATGCTGCCGGACATAGGCGCGCCGCTCCAGGGGCGGTATTTCACCTTGTCCGGCTGCTGGCCCTGCTTCACCCGCTGGGCGGTATCCACCCCGTAGAGCATGTCTCGCAAAAAGGCGCACCAGGTGGATTTGCCGCTCTCGTTGGGGGCGTACAGGATATTCAACCCCTGACCCAGCTCCAGGCTCTTCCCGTCCAGGGTCCCGAACCAGGCCGTCATTTTCTTTATCTGCATACGTTCTCCTTTGCGTCTTACGCCAGGGGAGGTTCCTCTCCGTTCTCAAGAGCTTGTAAGCCGTAGCGGGCCGCCAGCTCGATAGCGTCCCGGTCTTCGTCCGTCTCCGCCGCCTGGTACCGCTCCCAGAGCCTGGCCAAAAACAGCCCCCGCAGGCTCAGGGTCTCCCGGCCGGCCCACACGTCCCGGCCCAGCTTCGTCCCGTCCCGGAGCTCCAGGGCGAAAAACCGCCCTTCCAGGGCGCTTTGCAGCTTGGGCAGGTCCGGGGCCAGGTCCGGCGTGCCGGTCAGCGTGATCCGGTACACGTCCCGGGCCGGGTCCCTGCCCAGGGCCTCCAGCACCGCCCCGGCCTGATCGGTCCTGCCGGTCAGGTCAACGGAGAGCGTCTCGTACCGGCGGCCCTCCAGGGGCATGAATTTGGCCCGGCAGGCCCGGCGGCCCGCCTCCACCAGCAGCATGCCTTTCTCGCCGGTCTCGTCAAAGCCCCGGCCCTCCGGGCAGCCCGGCCAGGCGTAAAAGGTGTTCCCAGCCCGGCGCAGGCCGCTGCAGGCGTGGTTGTGGCCCAGGGCCACATAGTCCATACCGCTGCGGGCCAGATCCGCCTCCGATATGGGCCCGTAGGGGGACGAGGGATCGCCCACCTCCCCGTGCAGGACCATGATATCGATAGTATCTCCCTCTTTTTCCGCGGAAAACCCTGTCAGAGGTCCGTCCCGGTGTTTTCCGGTGAAAGCCGCGCCCCAGACCCGGGCGCGCAGCGCAGGCAGCTCCACGCAGACGGGGGCGCTGTCCTTAAATATATGTACGTTCTCCCCCATATCCAGCCGGGCCCAGGGGGAACGGGGGCCGTACCAGTCGTGGTTGCCAGGGGCGATGAACACCGGCACGCCCATGCTGGGCAGGACCTGTTCCAGAAGCCGGGCGGTCTCCGGATAGGGGCTGTCCGAGTCCAGCAGGTCCCCCGCCAGCAGCACCATATCCGCCTGGGTGTCCCGTGCGGCGGCGGCGATGCGCTCCAGCATCCCCCGCTGCTCCCCCCGGCGCATGGCGGCCCGTTCCCGGCCAAGGGCCTGGAACGGCGAGTCCAGATGCAGGTCCGCCGCATGCAGAATCCGTATCATAGTATCCTCAACGCCTCCGCGTTCACGCACCGGCCCGTGTCCGTGTCGATATCGAACACGCAGCACTCGATCTTTCCGTCCCCGTCCCCGGACTTATAGCGCATGGGCGGGTCCCCCAAAAACTTGTTGATGGACTGGTCCACGTCAATGCCCAGCACGCTGTGGCTGGCGCCGGTCATGCCCAGGTCGCTGATGTACCCGGTGCCCCCGGGCAGCACGCAGGCGTCCGAGGTCTGCACATGGGTGTGGGTGCCCCACACCGCGCTGACCCGGCCGTCCAGAAACCAGCCCATGGCCAGCCGCTCGCTGGTGGCCTCGGCGTGCATGTCCACCAGAATGATCTTCGGCAGCGGGTCCAGTTCCTTCAGGAGCATGTCCACCTCTACGAAGGGGTTGTCGGTGTTGGTGTCCAGGGTGAACCGGCCCAGGGCGTTGATGACGCAGATCTCCCCAAAGGGGGTCCGGTACACCCCGAAGCCCCGGCCCGGGCACTGGGGGGCGTAGTTGATGGGTCGGATCATACGCATATTGTCGGCCAGGTACGGCTTCAGCTCCCAGCGGACCCAGGTATGGTTTCCCAGGGTGATCACGTCCGCGCCGGCGTTGAACATCCGGTCGCACTGGTCCGGGGTCACGCCTACCACGTTGGCATTCTCCCCGTTGACCACCACAAAACTGATCCCCCGCTCCCGGCGGAGGGTCTTCAGACGCTTTTCCAAAATGGCAAGGCCCGGCGCGCCGCACACGTCGCCCACGGCCAGTATGCTGATGATCATGGCGATCTCCTTAAAATTTACTGTTCATTAAATATATCACAAACGAACTGGAAATACTAGCCGTGAACCGACAAGAAAGAGGGGTAAAGCATGAATAATATGTCGTTTATCAAAGGTATGGGCGTGGGCCTGATGGTGGGGTCCATGGTGGGCATGATGGCTATGCCGCGCAAGAAGAAGTTCAATATCGGCAAGGCTCTCAAGTCCATGGGCGACGTAGTGGACAACGTGGCGGATACCATCGGCCTGTAAGGGGATTTTTTTGGAAAACCCCTTGCAATCTGTCCGGGCTTATGCTATCATACTTTGGCGCGGGCGCGAGCGGCGCGAACAGTATAGGCGGCATTAGCTCAGCTGGATAGAGCGTCTGGCTACGGACCAGAAGGCCGGGGGTTCGAATCCCTCATGCCGTACCAGCAGTGAAACCCTAGAGTCACAACGGCTCTAGGGTTTTTCTTATGCCTTTCACAGGCTGAAGAAACAAGGGCCAAAAGGCTGTTTTTTGGTGAATCGCTTCAAAAACGGCCTCTTTGGGGCAAAAATGAGCGATACAGACGGGATGCCTGTATCGCTTTTCTTATGCCCGTTTGCGTCGGGTGAACACGTCGAACCGGGCCTCCTCCGCCCTAGCCTTCGCCTCCGCGATCTGGTGGGCGTATATGGCCGCTGTGATCGTGGCATTGGAGTGGCCAAGCTCATTGGCAGCGGTGACCAGGTCCACGCCGTTGGCGATCATGGTGGAGGCGGCGGTATGCCGGAAGGCGTGGGGGTGGATATGCGGCAGCCCATTGGCGGCGCTGAATTTGTTGAGCCAGTCCGTCACACTGTCCGGGCTGATCCGGTCCCCGTTGTCTTGGGTAAACACATAGCCGGTATTTATCCAGCGGTCGCTGTTCTTAAAACGGAGCTTGATCTGCTCCGTCCGGTGGCGCTTCAGTAGGGCGACCGTCTCCGGGGATATCCTGATCGTGCGGCTTTTCCCATTCTTGGGCGGCCCCTCATATACGCCGCGCTTCGCGCTGTACAGCAGGGCCCGCTCGATGGTGATGATCCCGCTCTTGAGATCCACGCTCTCCCACTGTAGACCGGCAGCCTCCCCGCGCCGGCAGCCCGTATCGATCAGCGGATATGTGATGGTCTTCCACTTGAGCGGGACGGTCTCCAGGGCCTCCAGAATAGCGTCGATCTCCTCCGGCTGGTAGTAGTGCGGCTCCTTCCTCGTTACCTTCGGCGGCGTGGCCTTCGCGGCGGGATTATAGGGGATCAGCATTTCCTTTTCGGCCTGGGCCATGATGGTGGAGATCAGCCGGTGATACTCCAGGATCGTCTTTTCTGACAGCAGCGTCATGTCCTTTTGCACCCGGAACACCTCCGGGAGCTTCTTCCCCATGGCGGCGGCAATCGCCTCTGCCTTCTCCCGCGAGGCCGACTGACCATTGACCGCCGTTGAGACCGTCGTCTCACTGATCCCGGCCCGCCGGGCGATTTCCGCCCTGGAAAGCCGATTTTCCTTCAGCCAAGCGGCCAGGTCGATCTTTGCAGCGGCCCGCTCCGCGCCCTTCCTGACGCCTTCCTCGCTCAGATTCTTGTAGAAAGAATTCAGATGCTGAGGCCGCAGCTCTGCCAGCTTGATATGCCCAATGGCGGCGTTGATCCTGACCATGAGCGCCCGATACTGATCGATCGTCCGGGGTCGGACGCCGGAACGCTCTTTCAGGTCGATCACATATTCTATTCGGCGTATTCCGCAAAGGATCTCTTGTTGTCCAGCTGATACCCCTGCTCGATCTCCCGCTCAAAATCAGCCGCAGCCCAGTTCAGGGCCTTCTCCAGCTGCTTGGCGCTCATATCCGGCCGCGGAGGAATCCAGTTTCGGCGCTGACGGATCTGCCGGCCTGTGCTGTCCATGCCGGCGGCAACGGTGATCCGGTAGACAGAGGTACCGTCTTTCTTCATGCGCTTCTCAATCGTTGCCCTCAGCTGCCTCACTATCATCTTCTGTTTCATCATCTACAACAATCCATTCAAAATCACTGATATTGATGGAATCGGGCTCATCTAGGGCTTCTATAACATCATTCTCCAATTCTCCAAGTACATCAGCAATGCACTTTGATATGTTGGCCTCAGCCTGCATAAGGAAGTAACTCTCCGCCTCTGTTGCCGAAACAATATAACCAGATCGGTCTTCAGATAGTGAAATAACAGCATTTTCAATCATGCGCTTGGCGTCACTATGTTTATTTTTTCTTGCAATCACTGACGCACGGGCAGCTTCAAAAACAAAAGCAGCAGCGTCTTCCAATTCGCTTTCTCCAATCTTAATAATAGAATCAAACAATTTCCGATAGAAACTTCGTAACGTCGAATCAGCGTAGGAATGCAAATAATCTATCGTCCATGATGACAGTCCTGTAAATTCATGAACAGCCATCGTATCTTGCTTTGGTGTTGGGTCTTTAATCCTCCCCAACAAATAGTCAGTCGACACTTTGAAGTAATCTGCTATTTTTACAATATCTTCCCAGTCTGGTGCCGATGTACCGTCTCTGTAATATGAAATAGACTGTCTTGACTTTCCGAGATAATCTGCCAACTTCTGTTGAGGCTCATCGCCCATTAATTTCCGTAAGATCTTTGGAAAAGCCTTGTCAAACCCATCCGGGCACTCTTTTCGTTTGCGTGGCATGGTGCATCCCCCTCAGAAAGCAAATAATTCTTGCTAATATACATTATAAGCAAATAATTCTTGATAATTCCAATTATTTTTGCTACAATCATTGTACATCAAGAGTTACTTGATAGCAAGAAGAATTTTAATAATTTGGAGGTCTTATTATGGCAAATGAGCATATTCGTGCAGCAGCGAAGCAGGCTGGAGTAAAGCTGTGGGAAATAGCAAATTTTTGCGGAATAGCAGATACTACACTCACCCGGCAGATGCGTAAAGAACTTCCCGCCGAAAAACAGACGCAATATCTGAATGCTATGGCAGCGCTCTCTGAGCAAAAGTCACCCAAGGAGGTGTCCTGATGCTCCAACTTCTGACGATCCATGAGACGGTCGAGCGGGCCAAGGAGACTGGGCTGCCGGTCTCGGAGTATACGCTCCGCCGTCTTCTCCGCACAGAGGCGATCCCCCATAGGCAGGTCGGCGGGAAATACCTCATCTTCTGGCCCAATGTGGAGCGATACCTGACATGCTCCGACGGCACATCGGATCCCGCTCCGGAGGACATTCCATCTGCGAGCGGAATCCGCAGAATTGAGGTTTGATGTGCCATGTCTGGACAGCCCGGGTTGATTGTGTATTTTGAGTTGCTGGATGACCTGGTGGATTTCACTGACGAAGAGGCAGGCCAGATCCTTCGGGCATTTTTGACCTATGGGGCAACTGGAGAACTTCCCTGCTTTACGGACCGAGGGATGAAAGCAATTTGGAGAAAGGTCCAAGGGTGGGCCGATCGAGACAGCCAGAAATATGAGCGTACTGTTTTGCAACGGAGGTATGCGTCATATTGCAAGAAGTTGCGGCAAGAAAAGCGAGAACCCCTTGGGTTTGATGACTGGGTTGACGAACAGTCTACAGCCGATAACGGCTCGTTAACGGTCGATAACGACCCGATATCACCCGCTGACGACCGACAACCAACTCAAACAAAAAACCAAACTCAAACAGAAACCAAAATAGAAACTGAAGCTTCAACGAGAACGAGAACATCACCAGGAATGGAAGAGGAAGGGTTTGGGGAGGAGAAGGAAAACCCCCAACATCTGACGGCGGAGCAGCTTTTTGAGGAGAAGCGCCGGAAGGCTATAGCACTACTGCAGCGAGAGGAGGGACAACAACATGCGACTTTCTGAACAAGAACTCCGTTCGCTGCCTGGTGTAGCTGATCTGCTTGACCGGGCACACGATCTTCAAGTTATCCGAAATGAACATATCCGCATGTCCTCATGGCGGCGGCTTGTGCATGAAGCGGATGATGTTATCATTTCCGCTTTTCAGGGTTCTTGGCTTGGTGAACCGCGCCCCGTCAAGCAGACAGTGAAAAAGAATGAGTTTTCTCAGCCAGCAGGGAACTGCTGGCTGCTTTATG
>CANRBG010000007.1 GCA_947628805.1 uncultured Oscillospiraceae bacterium
TGAAATTTGCTGCGATGAACTTGAAAAAGCTGGCGGTATGGAGTTGGGGGAAGCCCTGCTTTTCCCATGTCTTCTGGCTATTTCACGCCTTTATCCAAAAACGAGCCGTTCTTGTTCCTTGAAAACGGCTCGTTCTTTGACAGACTGAACAATACCCCTCCGGCAGGACGGGGATGCTTTTATCTTTACTTTACGCCTTTTCACCGCTCCGGCGGCGGGCCCGGCCCGGCAGACTCAGGGCTGCCACAAGCACCAGCGCGGCGGTGGAGACGATCCCGCCAGGGATCAGGCCGGGCGGGACATAGCGCATGTCCAGGGTATGGCCGCCGGGGGACACCGCCAGGGCCGTCAGGCAGTCCTGGACCTCTGCGGCTTCGATCTTCTCTCCATCCAGGGCGATGCGCCAGCCCGGGTCGGCGGGAATGGTCAGCACCAGCAGCTCGTCGCCCTGACCGGCGGTGAACGAGCCGGTGAAGTGGGCGTCGGACAGCTTTGTCAGCGGGCAGCCTCCGTCGGCCAGAGCGTCCCGGTAGGCGGCCAAGGCTTCGGCGTGCTCCGTGGCGAACGCCGCGCCGTTCACGGTCAGATCCGTGGCAGCCTGGATGCGGACCTCTACCCGGTCGCCGGCGGCGAACTGGCCCAGATACAACGTTCCGTTGGTCTGGCCGGTGGCGTAATAGGCGGCATAGGCCCCGTCCACGAACACCATCACCCCGGGCCAGCCAACAATGTCCACGAAACCGTACAGAGGGCCGTCCGCCTTCACATCAACGGTGTAGATCAGGTTGCCGGAGGGGGCATCCGCCGACAGGGTATAGTTTCCTCCGCCATTGTCCACGATGCCCTCGGTCACAGGAGCGGGGGCCTCCGCAAAGGTATAGATGTCCTCGCCCACCTCCGGAGCTGCGGCGTCGTAAAGGGCCTGGGTGTAGGAGAAGGGGTCCTCCGCGTCCACGGGTTCGGCGAAGGTGCCGTCCGCCGTCCAGCCAACGGGCAGGGCATAGGGATTTTCATAGGCGGCATAGGCTCCGTCGCCACCCAGGAGGGTATAGGGCTTTTGTGTGTCCGCCGCCGCCAGGTACTTCACGCCCAGCAGGCTGTCCGCGCCGGCGGTCACGTCTGGGCCGTACAGGGTGAACAGTTCCTTGTAGACGGGCACGCCCAGCCGGCGGAGGAATTCCAGGTTTTTCAGCGGCAGAGTGGAGCCGTAGTGGGACAGCCCGTCGTAACCGAAGAGCATGCTCTCGCACCGGTTCTGATCGAAAAGCTCCGGGCTCTCCACCCGGACGTAGGCGTCCCCGGTGTCGATCAGGTCCAGAGCGGCGGCTTTTTCCACGCTGTACGCCGCCCACTTGGCCGGGTCGGAAGAGATGGCGGTGAGCTGATCGAAGGAGAGCTTGGCGTTGGCCCCCAGATCGGCCATGTGCAAGACCAGCACCGCCGCGCCAAGGCCGGCCGCCAGCCGTTTGCTCCCGCCGGGCCGGCCCAGCACATAGAGCCCGCCGCACAGCCCGGCCGTGGCGGCCACAGCCCACGCTCCGGCCTGCCAGCTCACCAGATCCCGCCCCGGTCCCAGCAGGGCCAGCGCGGCCACGGCCACCGACGCAGCCAGCGGCCAGAGCAGCTGCCGGGGCCCATAGTCCGCCGGGCCCAGCGACAGGGTCCTGTCCGCCGCGGCGATGACCACGAAGCTGAAAAGGAAGCTGTAGCGGTAGTTATACCATGCCGGCACGTTGAGGCCGTGCCAGATAAGGTCCAGAGCCGATACCCAGAAGGACAGCGTGAAAAAACCCAGCAGGCACGCCGTGGCCAGCCGCCGCTTCCGGGGCAGCCGTCCGTCGGCAAAGTACAGCGCGGCAAAGGCCGCCGTGATCGTGCCGCAGAAGATGTTGGGCAGACCCACAGGGGTCAGTTCGTCGTAGTTGAACGAGCCTACCAGCAGCTTGGCAAAAAGCGCCGGGAAGGAGAATTTGCCCGTCAAGGTCAGATCGGCGGGGGCGGCCTTGCCGCCCATGAGGACCAGGGCGGTGGGGACCAGCACCACGGCCGCCAGGGCCCCGGCCAGAAGGCTGGTCAGCGCGAAGGTGAGTACGCGCCGGCCCCGCCGGCCCGCCGGGCCGGTGAGAAGGCTATAGAGGAAAAACAGCGCCGCCGCCAGGCACAGCATATAGCCGATATAGAAATTCAGGATCAGCGCCGCGCCCAGACTCAGGGCATAGAGCCGCCAGCCCCGGCCCTCCGTCAGCCGGGCGATGCCCAGAGCGATGACCGGCAGCAGTATCACGCCGTCCTGCCACTGATAATTGATGCTGTAGGCCGTCAGAAAGGCCATGAAGCCATAGGCCAGACCCGGCCCCAATACCCGCCAGCTCCAGCCGTGCCGCTCTCCGGCGTACAGGGCCATGGTCATGCTGGCCAGCCCCACCCGCAGGATGTAAAGAAGACTTACCGCCGTCAGCAGGTTTTCCCGGGAAAACAGACAGCACAGCAGATTCAGCGGGCTCATGAGATAATAGGCGAGCACCCCCGCCATATTCCCGCCCAGGGCCAGACCCGGCAGATACAGGAAGCTGGCCTGGCCGGACAGCAATTGCCGCAGAAAGCCCAAAAACGAGAGGTATTGGCTGGACATATCCAGCACGCCCAGGCTCCTGTCCCCAAAAGGTGCCAGACCGCAAAGGGCGAACACCGCCCCCATCAGGGCCATGGGCAGCAACAGGCTCACAAGCACAATAGGAAGCTTTGATGTTGTTTTTTTCATGGGCTCCCTCCGATGAACGATCGCTCCGATCAAGATATAGGCCCATTATAGCACAGGTCCCGCCGGCGGACAAGGAGGCTTGACAGGGGTATGGACATTGAGTATAATGTACCAGTTGCCGCCGGAAGGCGGCCGGATAACAGAGAACATACCTTTGAAAGGAGATATACCATGAAAAAGACTTGGATCGTCCTGCTGACGCTTGTGATGGCCCTGACTATCTTCTGCTCTGCCTGCGGCGGGAATGATAACGCCTCCTCCACCCAGGCTGTCTCGCCCACGCAGCTTCCCACCGCCACGAAGCCCCCCGAGGGAGCGAAAGACGCGGACGGCATGCTGGCTTCCGACGATAACAGCGCCCCGGAGCACAGAGACCGCGCGTCTGATCTGGCCAAAATGAGCCCGGACCAGCGCAAGGTGGAGGAAGAGCTGATCGGCGCCACGGTGGAGGATCTTTACAAAGCCATCGGCGAGCCCAAGAGCGCCACCTATAACACCAGCTGCCTGGTGGAGAATGGCCAGGACGGTATTTTGCAGTATGACGGCTTTATCGTGTCCACCACCATCTTCCCCAATGGCGACGAGCGGGTCATGGGAACGGAATTTGACTGATCCGGAAAAGAAATAATAAACGCCAGCGCCGGCCCTGTTCAGAACGGACAGGGCCGGCGTTCGTTATTGTTTTTTGGGGCCCGGTCAAACACCCACAGCCGCGCCCGGTAGATCAGGGCGGCCGGTGTGTAGGCCCTATGCCGGAGCAGGGCCACAAACAGCCTGATATAGGCCGGCAGCGCGGCTGTATCCAGAGCCCTGGCCAGCTCTGTCTCGTTCAGGCCCGCGCCGATATGCCGGGCGGCCTGCCGGACGCCCCGGCCGTACCGGAATTCCTGTAGCAGCGCCCGCAGGATCTTGCTGGCTATAAAAGCGTCCACCTGGGAGGCCAGCTCCGGGCCCTGCCGGACCAGGTGCGACATAAGATAGTCCCGGCACAGCTTCAGCTGTCGAAATTCGCCGGGGTCGTACTGCCGCAGGGCGGAGCCCTCCCGAAGCCGGTAGACATACAGCTTCTCCGGGCACACATAGAAAGACGAGGCGTTGTAAAGACACTCGTACAGCGCGGCCACGTCCTCGTAAAGGGCGATGGAACTGTCCTGCAGACCGTGAGCCAGGATCAGCTCCCGCCGGAGAACCTTGGACCACTGGTAGCCGGGTACCGGCTGGGTAAAAAAGGGCTGCCGCCGATCCCAGATCATGTAGGGGTAGATATCTTTCTCCAAGCTGGCCTTATCATAGAAGCCCGGCCGGGCCAGAAGGGGCTGTCCAGGGGAGCCGTCGCTGGTGACGAAGTCGAAGATCAGCATGTCCGCCCCGCCGTCCTCCCCGAGACAGCGGCGGATCGTCTCCAGCCAATTCTCCATCACCCAGTCGTCCCCGTCCACAAAGCAGACGTACTGGCCCCGGGCTGCCGCCAGCGCCGCCTGCCGGGCCGCGGCAACGCCTTGGTTGGGCTGGTGGATCACCTTGACGCGGCTATCCTGAGCGGCGTATTGATCACACAGGGCGCCGGACCCGTCCGGGGAGCCGTCGTCCACCAAAAGGAGCTCAAAGTCGGCAAAGGTCTGGGAAAGGATGCTGTCCACGCAGGCGGGCAGGTATTTCTCCACGTTATAGACCGGTGTCACGATCGAAAAAAAGGGCTCCATCGTTCAGCCTCCCGTCCTCTCTTCCCGCCCGGTGCCGGGCCGGTGGACGAAAAGCCACAGCCTGGTCCGGTAGACCAGCACCGCCAGAGCGTAGGCCCTGCGCCGGAGCAGAGACATGAAAAACCGGATCTGTACCGGCAGCGCCGCCGTGTCCAGGGCCCTGGCAAGGCCCGTCTCGTCCAGAGCGCCGCCGATGTTCCCGGCGGCTTTTTGGAGGGAAAAGCCGTACTCCTGCTGGGCGTAGACCGCGTGCATGATCTTGCTGGCCATGAAAGCGTCCACCTGGGGGGCGAGCTCCGGGCCCTGCCGGACCAGGTGCGACATCAGATAGTCCCGGCACAGCTTCAGCTGGTCCAGCTCGCCGGGGGCATACTGCCGCAGGGCGGATCCCTCTCGGAGCCGGTAGACGTACAGCTTCTCCGGGCAAACATAGAAGGACGAGGCGTTATAAAGGCATTCGTACAGCGCGGCCACATCCTCGTAAAGGGAGATGGAGCCGTCCTGCAGGCCGTGGGCCAGGATCAGCTCCCGCCGGAGGACCTTGGACCACTGGTAGCCGGGGATCAGCGAGCCCATAAAGGGCCGCCGCCGGTCCCAGAGCATGTAAGGGTAGATATCTTTCTCCAGATCGGCCTTATCATAAAAGCCCGGCCGGGCCAGAAGCGGCTGATCCGGCGAGCCGTCGCTGGTGACGAAGTCGAAGATCAGCATGTCCGCCCCGCCGTCCTCCCCGAGACAGCGGTGGACCGTCTCCAGCCAATTCTCCATCACCCAGTCGTCCCCGTCCACGAAGCAGACGTACTGGCCCCGGGCGGCCTCCAGGGCCGCCTGCCGGGCCGCGACAACGCCTTGGTTGGGCTGGTGGATCACCTTGACGCGGCTATTCTGAGCGGCGTATTGATCGCACAGGGCGCCGGACCCGTCCGGGGAGCCGTCGTCCACCAAAAGGAGCTCAAAGTCGGCAAAGGTCTGGGAGAGGATGCTGTCCACGCACGGGGCCAGGAATCTCTCCACGTTGTAGACCGGCGTCACGATCGAGAAAAAGGGCTCCATAGGTCAATCCTCCGCCGCGTCCGCCCGGGAAGTGAGCTGTCGGAAAAGGGCCGCGGGCCGGTGGTAATACAGCCACACCCGGCCCCGGTGCACCAGCACCGCCGTAAGATAGGCCCTGTGCCGGAGCAGGGCCAGAAACAGCCGCATCCGGCCCGGCAGCTCCCGGGGCGAGATCGCCCGGGCCAGCCCCGTCTCGTCCAGATCCGCGCCGATACGCCGGGCGGCCTGGCGCAGGCTGCCCGCGTGATGCTCGGCCAAGGTCATGGCCCGCATGAGCTTGTCCATGAAAAACGCGTCCACCTGGGGCAGAAGCTCCGGGGCCTGGCGGATGAGGTGATCCATCAGATAGTCACGGCAGACCTTCATATTCTGAATATCTTTGGGGGCGTAGCTGAGGACGGCGGAGCCCTCCCGGTAGCGGTACACATACAGCGCCTGCTGGCAAACGTACAGGCCCCGGGCGTGATACAGGCACTCATACACCATGGCCGCGTCCTCGTAGATGGTGATGGAGCGGTCTTGGATGAAGTGCCCCTGCAGCAGCTCCCGCCGGTAGGCCTTGGACCACAGAAAACCCGGGATGAGCTGGATCAAAAAGGGCTGCCGCCGGTCCCAGATCATGTAGGGATAGATCTCCTTCTCCATGCGGGCCTTGTCGTAATAGCCCTCCCGGGCTGTCAGAGGCGGGTCCGAGTGATCGTCGCTCATGGTCATGCGAAAGGCGACCATATCGGCGCCGGGATTCTCTAAAAAGAGGCTGTGGATCGTCTCCAGCCAGTTTTCCATCACCCAGTCGTCCCCGTCCACGAAGCAGACGTACGCGCCCCGGGCCCGATCCAGAGCGGCCTGCCGGGCCGCCGTCACCCCTTGGTTGGGCTGGTGGATGACCGTGACGCGTCCATCCCGGGCGGCGTAGGCGTCGCACAGGGCGCCGGAGCCGTCCGGGGAGCCGTCGTCCACCAAAAGGAGCTCAAAGTCGGCAAAGGTCTGGGAAAGGATGCTGTCCACGCACTGGGCCAGGTATGGCTCCACGTTGCAGACCGGTACGATCACAGAAAAAAACGGCGTCATAAACTGTCTCTCCCAAGGGCTGTCAAGTGTCTTTCGGCCGGGCAAAGAGCGCGCTCATCCACACGCAGGGGGCCGCCACCCGGGCCCGGAGCAGCCGGCAGAAGACCGTCACCGGCAGACTGCCCCGCTGCCGGGCGTATCGGTCCAGGGCCTCCGGCCGGACAAGCTCTGCCACCTGCAGGGCATAGCGGCGTTTCTGCCGGAACGGGATATCCCGCCGGGCGGCGTTGTTGACCACGGCGGCGTAGGCGATCCGGCCCGTATACGGCAAAAAGGGCTCCCGCTCCAGACCCTTTTCCGTGACCACGCGCTCCAGAGCCCCCAGAAAGGCCAGCTCATTTTTGGCCCAACGGTCGGTGAACAAAAGCTTGGAGTCGTCATGGGAGGCGGAGTCGGAGCGGATCAGGTAATGGTACCGCCCCACGCCGCCGGCCAGGGCGACCTTTTCACAGTCGGCCAGGATCGCCGTGTTCATCAGCGTATCCTCCCCGTGCCAGAGAGCCTCGTCAAAGTAGGGCAGATTCGCCGTGAGCAGCTCTCGCCGGTATAGCTTGTCGCATTTCCACGGCACGTCCATGGCGGGGGGCGTATCGGAGAAAAACGTGCGGAAAAAGGGATACAGCAGCTTTCGGCCCCCCTCCGGGCCGCCGTAGACCACCGTGGCCTCCCGGACGTGGGGTCTGTCCCCCGTGGGCATGTGCTGGATCACCTCCGCCGCCGCCACGTCCGCGCCCGTATCCTGTATGGTGCGGTAAAGATCCTCGTAGTAGGTGGGGTCGATCCAGTCGTCGCTGTCCACAAAGCCCACATAGGGCGCGCCGGCGGCACGGATACCCGCGTTGACGGCGGACATGACACCGCCGTTTTCCTTGTGGAGGACCCGTACCCGGCTGTCCTGGGCCGCATATTGATCGCAGAGGGCGCCGGAGCCGTCCGGGGAGCCGTCGTCCACAAAAATGAGCTCAAAGTCCCGAAGGGTCTGGGCCAGGATGCTGTCCGCGCACCGGCAAAGCCAGGGCTCCGTCTTATAGACCGGGACCACGATGGAGATGAGAGGGTCCATGCAAGCTCCTTTGTCAGTTATCGTCCCCGCCGGCGGTCTTTCTGCCGGGGAGCAGGCTCTTCACGGTGTCCAGCAGGAAATGGAATTCCTCCGTCCGGCAAAAGCATGCCGCGTAAAAGGCGCTGGGCACGGCCACGCACACGCAGCCCCGGACGATGAAGCCGGGTACGCCGCCCAGAGCGATGCGGCCGCAGATGTACCAGCACACGAGCCCCGCGGCGATCGTCACCGCCTTATAGGCAAGGTTGCGCAGGTAATAGCCCCGGGGAGAGGTGTGCAGGATCCGCCGCCAGAGGACCCAGGGGTCCACCGTCAGGAAGGTGCCGCCGTGGGCGATGATGGTGCTGACCACGCACCCGGCGATGCCGATCCGGGGCACCAGCCAGATGGAGAGGGCCAGGTTGGCCACGATGGTGACGATGGGCCGGATGCGGATATAGCGGAAGGCGGCGGTGACCTCCCGGAAGATCATTAGGTACATCCCCTGCCCGGCGATATAAAACTCTATACCGATCAAAAGGGCCAGGGGCGTGCGCACGGTCACGCCGGCGGCGGTGGTCCAACTGGTCACCACGAACCCCGGCCCGGCCCACAGGGTGATGAACTCGTCCAGCAGCAGCGCCAAGCCGATGGAGCTGACGCCAAAAAGCCAGACCGTAAAGAAATTGACCACCTGGAATGCCGAGCGGGACCACTCCAGATTGCCGGTGGAATACAGGCTTCCCAGGGACGCCTGCAGGGAAGAGACGAACTTGAACAGCAGGGAATTGATCTGGTTTTTCACCATCAGATACTGGGAATACAGCCCCACGCTCTGCAGCCCGGACATGACGGACAGGACGATGATGTCGGAGCTGTTGACTACCGTGCCGCAGACCCGGTGGAGCAGCAGCACGGAGCAGTCTTTAAAAAGCCCTTTCACCTCGTCCCGGCTGATGCGGCCGGCCACCTTTTCCCGCAGATAGGGGTGCCGCCGGTCGCAGATATAGGCGTTGAGCAGGTTCTGGGCGATGGTAAAGCCGATCTGCACCAGCAGGTAATAGACGAAATTATGGGTCTGGGTCAGGACCAGGATCTGGCACAGGCTGTTGGCCATAGAGACGAAATAGCCCGCTACCGTCAGCACATATATCTTTTGCGTGGCGCCGATGAAGGCGTTTTTGTAGGCGAAAAACCAGTAGGATGAGACGGTATTGAAAAGGTAGATGAGGAAGATGAACGCCCCGTTCAGACCCAGCGAAGCCAGCCGGTCGTAGTCCTTTGCCAGCTGGGGCAGAAAGGGGATCAGGCACAGCCCCATGGCGGCGATGACGCAGCCGATGATGAAATAGACCTGCCGGTACAGCTTCATGAGCAGCTGGATGCGCTGCCGGTCGCCCTCCTCGATGGGCTTGTAGAGTTTATAGCCGATGGCGCTGTCAAAGCCCAGGTTTGCCAGGTCCAGCACGGTCAGGATATTGGAAAAAACACCCTCCAGACCCAGATAGTCCGTGCCCAGGGTGCGGATAAAGACCGTACGGGTGATGAAGTTGAGCGCGATGAGCAGCAGCGAGGACCCGAAGCCGGTGACCATATTGTAAAAGGAGTTCTGGGTGCGGGTCATAAAGAGCCTCCGAAAAGGATGAGAATGTGCCCGTCAGCGGCGGGTCAGACGGACGGCGGCGAAAAAAAGCGGCGGGCTCATCATGAGAAGCCTGCACAAAAGCTTTGTCTTGATGTCCAGCCGGCCCGTGGAGCAGGCGGCGGACCAGTGCTCCCGCATAAGAGGGACCAGATCCGCGCAGATCCCGCGAAACGGTCCGTAGGGCAGGTCCGCCGCGTGATAGGCCGTCACATAGCAGGCCCGGCAGACCTTGTGGGACCCGGCCGCCAGCACGGCGGGCGGCGCGCCCTCCGATCGGAAGGCGTCCATCATGTCCTTCACCGCGTCGATCAGGTCCATATGCCGGGGCTCGAACCGCTTGTGCTGGGTGCTGTCCACCCGGAGCCAGTAGTAATATACCGCCTCCGGCACGCAAACCAGCCGGCCGCAGTCCGCCACCTGCCGCCAGACGGAGAAGGAGTCCTCGAAAAGCCGTCCCTGTGGAAAGGGGTGGGCCAGCATATTCTCCCGGCGGGTCAGCTTGCCGCAGAGAAAGCCGCTGACGCCGCTGTCAGCCTCCAGACACACCGCCTCCAGGGCCTGGTCCCGCTCCATCACCAGCGGCTCCGGCACCCGATAAAACTGCTGGGATACGGTCCCGTCGGGCCGGGGCGTCTCGGTGCAGATCCGGGCGGCGGCCATACCGGCCCCGGCCCGCTCCGCCGCGCCGTACAGGGCAGACAGGTAGTTGGGCGAGACCCGGTCATCCGCGTCCACAAAGGCGATGAACGCGGCGTCGGACCGGGCCACGGCACGGTTGCGGGCGGTGGCCTGGCCGGTGTTTTCCTGGTGGATCACCCGGACCCGGTCCGGGAGGGACGCGGCGTACGTGTCGCAGATGGCGCCGCTGCCGTCGGTGGAGCCGTCGTCCACCAGGGTGATCACAAAATCCGAAAAGTCCTGCCCCAGCAGGCTGTCCACGCATCTTTTCAGATATGGCTCCACATTGTATACCGCCACGATCACATCAACGAGCGGCCCATGTTCACCCATGGATATCCCTCCCCAGCGCGGCCAGCTCGCCGGCAAAGGCGGTATAGTTGGCGTCGGCGTCGTAGTGGTCCCGCCAGAAGGCCCGGGCCCGGGTCCGGAGAGCCTGATAGTCCCCGTCCGCCATGGCCGCGACGGCCCGGATGGCCTCCGCCAGCCGCTCCGGGGACAGGTCCGCCGGCAGCAAAACGCCGGTCTTGCCGTCCAGCACCAGCTCCCCCGTGCCGCCCACGTCCGTGGCGGCGGCGGGGATGGAAAAGCTCATGGCCTCCATGATGGACACGGGGATGCCCTCGGAGGAGCTCACATTTATAAACAGATGGTAGGGCGTGCGGGCGTATTCCGCCAGCAGGGCTGTGTTATCTATATGTCCTTTCAGTTCCCAGGATACATTTTCCGGCAAAGTCCGACACAGTGCCTCGATCTCCCCTCGGAGAGGACCGTCCCCGTAATGGGTCCAGCGGACAGGCAGATCGGTGAGCAGGCCCAGGGCCCGGACGATCAGCTCCACCCGCTTCTGGGGCAGCAGCGTGGAGCAGCTCACCAGCCGCAGAGGCGCCCGCTCCGCCGGCGCGGGACAGGTCCCATGGTCCTCCGTGCCCAGCCGGGAGACGGTGAGCCGGTCCGCCCAGGCGGGGTATTTTTCCGCCAGATACCGCCGGCCGTCCTCCGCGATCAGCACGATCCGGTCCAGCTTTTCCAGCAGCAGGGGCCGCAGAGGGATATAGCCGTTGGATCGGGCGTCCTCATACAGGTCATAGCGGTGGCCCCGGGCCAGGATCACGCTGTTGGGCAGATACTTTTTCTTCAAAAGCAGCGCCACGTAGGGCTGATAATCGAACCGGTAGCTATACAGTACCACCCGCTCCGCTGTCCCGGCCAGACCGGCCTTTCGCAGATACCGGCCGATGACCGCCGCCTCGTGGTAGGACCGGCTCATGTAGAAAAACAGCCAGGCCAGCCGTGACAGGGAAAAGGCATGCGCTTTGAAAAGCCGCCGGAACTCCCCGTAAAACTCCCGGCTCACCAGCGCCCGGAAGCAGCCGGGGATACAGGCCGCCAGGGAAAAGGGCACGGGGCACACATGAAACCTCTCCGAGGGCAGCGGCCGGACCCGGTCACGGTGCTCCCGGCGCAGCTGCATGGCGCAGACGTGTATCTGGTCGAAATCCCGGTAATACTTGACCTCCGTCTCCAAAAAAGGCTCCCACGGTCCGTATGGGAATCCGTTGGCCAGCAGGATAAGCTTCATGTCAGGCGTCCTTTCCGATGGGCGATATTACCGCCGTCCGAATACCTCCGTCAGGACCTGGTCGGTCATGTCCCCGAAGGTGGGGCCGTCCGTCTCCTGATTCTGTCCGGGCAGGGCGTTGAATTCGATGAGGACCGGCTCGGCGTCCGGGTCCACGGCGATGTCCCAGCCGATGATCTTGAAATGGGCCATCCGGGCGGCGTGGGACGTGACCGCCGCCAGGACCTTGTCGTAGCCGGGCACCGTCACGTCCGCGAAGGGGATGCCAGTGGCGGGATGGATGGAGAAATACTCCCACTTGCCGGTGGCGTGGCTCATGGCCTTGCCGAACAGCCGGCCGTCCGGGCCCACGTTGCACTGATAGCCCCCCTGGGACAGGTTATCCAGCTCGCTGCCGGCGCCGCCGACGCGCAGTACGGACGACAGCACATGCACCTGTCCCCCGTGCAGGAAAGTGATGACGCGCAGGGTGTTCAGGCTGTCGGGGTTCATCCGGGCCAGGACCGGGTGCTGGGAGAGCTTTTTCTGCATGATGAAGTTCTTGCCGAAACGGGCGAACACGCCCCGTATCTCGTCGTCGGACATAGAACCAATGTCGCAAAACAGGATCCCCATGCCGCCGCCGCTGCCCACGGAGGGCTTGACGATGACCCGGCCCGCGCCGTGACAGCGGGATACGGCCTGCTCCTCCGTCAACGGCTCCAGCCCGTCGTCGCAGAACACGCCGGCCATGCGCTTGACCACCGTCTCCGGACGGCGCATGTCGGCAAACAGGAGATTATAGGCGCACTTGTCCTGCCAGGCCTTGGCCAGGATGGTGTTGCTGTAATAGGGCAGGATCCGGCCGAACCACAGGTCGGAGGGGATATACTTGGGACTGAAAGACTTGTTTTCGTTGGCCAGGAGGGTGAACCAGAACTTCGAAGGCGGCTTCACCTTGAATTGCCGCCAATAGGGGCGGATGACCGTGCGGTATTCCCGCTCCACCCGGGGATTGGCGGGCATGGCCCTGGCGGCCTTATGGTCGCTGCGGTAGTCCTTGGCCGCGTTGACCTGGCTCTCTATGGTCACGTAAAGCTTGTCGAACAGCGGTCTGAGCGGATTGTTTCCCATTTACCGTATCTCTCCTGATGTTATTTCCGCCCCGCGTCTTTGTCTCCGCCGGCGTTGATGATCCGGCGGATCTCATACTGAGGCATGTTGCTGACGGTCATATAGATGCGCCCGATATACTCCCCGCACAGCCCCAGCAGCATCATGATAACGCCGCCGATGCCCAGCTGCAGGGCGATGGAGGTGGTGAAGCCCGCGGCGATGTCGGGATTGATGAGCTTGCGGATGACCACCACCGCCGCGGAGAGGAAGCCCACGGCGGCAAAGAGCGTGCCCACGAACACGGCGGCCCGCAGGGGCACGGTGGAAAAATTGGTGAAGCCGGTGATCCAAAGAGCCATCATCTTGCCCAGGGTGTAGTTGGAATGGCCGGCGATCCGGTCCCGGTGCTCCATGTCCACGTTGGCGTAACGCTGGACCACGTGGGTCAGATACCCCCCCATGGAGGGGAAAGGACTTTTATACCGCTTTAAAGCCTCCACCGCGATCCGGTCCATGGCGAAGTAGCTGGAGATGACGATGCCCCGGGGCTTTGTGCCGTTCAGCTCCAGGACCCGGCTGTTGAGCCAGCTGGTGAAACGCTTGAAGGCGTTATGGTGCTTGTGGGAGAACCGGGCGTAGACCAGGTCGTATCCCTCCCGGACCTTCTCCACCAGCCGGAAGATCTGGTCCGCCGGGTGCTGGCCGTCGTCGTCCATGAACACCAGCACGTCCCCTTTCACATAGGGCAGCGAGGCCATTTTGGCGGTGGTGGAGCCAAAGTTGCGGGTCAGCTCCACGCCGACGATCTTGGGGTCGGCCACGCAGAGCTCCTCGATCTTGTCGGAGGTGGCGTCGTCCCCCGGCGAGTCGTTCACCAGTATGATCTGGTAGTCATATTCCGGCCGTCCGGCGAACACCTGGCGCAGCTCGTCCACGACAGGGCCGATGGTATTGGCGGATTTGTAACAGGGAATGGCAATGGAAACGGTGGTCATATTCCCAAACCTCCTGATCGACAATGGATCATTCTATCTCGATGACGAATTGGGTCTTTATCTCCTCGATGCGCCGGAAGCAGGCCTC
This sequence comes from uncultured Oscillospiraceae bacterium, assembly GCA_947628805.1. Lineage (GTDB taxonomy): Bacteria > Bacillota > Clostridia > Oscillospirales > Oscillospiraceae > CAJOIG01. Next base: position 13,714 of record CANRBG010000007.1, read on the forward strand.
CGGCGTGGGGCCCTGGACGATGATCTGGCCCAGGCGGTCCTTTGCGTTGGTGAACTTCTCCACCCGGTCGCCCTCTTTCACGATCACGGAAAGATCGTATATGCTCCCGTCCCGGACCACGTTGTCGGTGATGCGCCGGACTGTGCCGGACGTCTCCGAGAGCATCATCCGGGAGGCGTTGGCCACATGGCCGTCCTCCCGGCGGTCAAAGATAGCCTCCGGGTCGTCTCCGGCGGCCATGGCCGCGATCATCTCATAGTAGTTGAGCCCGTAGTAGATGCTCACCAGCTCCGGCAGGCAGGTGGCTCCCGCCCGGCCGGTCAGCTCGATCACGTACACCTTGCCGTCCCGCTCCAGAAGGTCGATATTCACCGCGCAGTTATCCAGCCCCAGGGCCCGGATGGCCTTTTCCGACTCCCGGACGGCGGCGTCTATGACCTCCTGTCCGGCGTCGATGGGCACATAGTGGCCGATGGGCACCGCCGTGCCGCTCATGTAGGTGTTGTCGCCGTGGGGCAGCACAAACAGGACCCTGCCCCGATAGACGAAGGCCTGAGCGCCAAGCTCCGTGCCCACGATGTACTCCTCCACGATGCAGTAGTCCTTTTTGGTGGCGGCCATGACCTTTTCGATATTGGCAAAGGCGTCCTCCGCCGTGGGGCAGATGTAGATGCCCTTGCTGCCCTGCAGGTCCACGGCCTTTATGATCACCGGCAGCTCCAATGTCTCCAGAGCCTCGGCCAGGGAGTCCCGGCCTGTGACCTTGCGGAACCGGGCGGTGTTCACCCCCGCGTCCATGAAGGCGTTTTTCATGCTCCACTTGTCCGCGCAGCGGGCCGCGGCCCGCTCGCTGAGACCGGGCAGACCCAGCTTCTCGCAGGCGTAGCCCAACGCCCGCACGCCGGTGTCCAGGCAGCAGGTGGCGATGCCGTCCGCGTGGAACTTTTTCGCCGCCGCCAGCACCGCCTCCGGATCGGAGATGTCGGCATAGGCCGCCTCATCCGCGGCGGCGAAGCCCGGGTAATCGCCCGGGATGGAGCACACCACGGTCTTGTAGCCCAGGCCCTTAGCGGCCCGGATGAGCTGTACCTGGGGCGCGCTGGCGCCCAGGACCATGAGGGTTTTCATCGTTGTACCTCCTTGCGATGGCGGCTCAGGAAAAGCACTTCATGTATTTCGGCGCGTCCGGTCCGGTCATGAAAAGCAGGTCCAGAATGCTCACATTATGGGTAAAATCCCCGTGCAGCTGGGGGTATTCCGGATAGCCCGCATAGTCCATATAGGCCAGCTCTATACCGGCGTCCGCGAATACCTGGTCCACGATATAGTCCTTGGCGGCGGGGCCGGACAGGTAATAGTCCCCGCCGGCGGATTTCACCAGCGCGGCCAGCCGCTCCGTCTTCCCCTCCGCCAGCGTATAGTCACTGGACCAGGTGATCCTGGTGGTGATGCCAAGCTCGGCGCATATCTCCGTCAGGAACATATGGTTGATCTGACTGAGCATCTGCATCTGGCCCGCCCGCTCGTACAGGGAGGCCAGCATGGGCTCGTACCGCTTGAAATAGGGGGCCTTGGCGTAGCTGAAGCGGATGGCCTTCCAGTGGTCGGCGGCCCACTGGCCGCCGGTGACACGGGTCTCGTTGATCTTCTGGTAGAACTTCCCCTTGCTGTCCACGGGGATGGTGAGCCACTGCAGACCGTTGGCCGTCTTGATCTGGTTGCGGTTGCGCCAGTCCCGGCGGGTGTACTGCATGTCGTCGTAGAGGATGAACTCATCCACCAGGCCAATGATGTCGAAATAGCCTTTCCAGGGGATATAGTTGGATTGCAGGATCGCGACTTTTTTCACGGATTCACACTTTCTCCCGGGGCGAGAAGGTCACGCCGCCGGGTCTACGAGGCTGTATGCGGTGGTGAAATAGACCAGCCCTTCGTCGCTGGGCCCGGCGGAAAACTCGCTCTGGGCTCCCACGGGGGCAAAGGTGTATTCCTTGCCGTCTATGGTCTGCGGCCCGGTCAGGGGCAGGCCGTCCTGGAAATAGTAGGTCAGGCCGTTTTGCTCGTACCAGCCGGTATAGCCCGGCTCCGCAGGCAGGATCTGGGACAGGCGAAAGACGTAGAAGCTGCCGCCGACCCGATCCTCCACGGCGGCCTGCACGGGCCCCCAGTTCAGGGTCAGATACTGCATCAGCAGCACCGCGCTGGCCGGGTTGTCGCTGATAAGACGCACATCCTCCCGGAAGAAGGCGTCGGCATAGACGCGGTCAGTGGAAGCGGTGTGGCCGGTGCCGCCCCAGCGGGAGATGTTGGACGGATAACCGACGGCGCTGTGGAAGGGATCCAGGTTGTTGGAGATCATGTTGGTGTAGAAAGTGACGTCAGGCCGGTCGCAGACGTACTGCTCCATGGCCTGCTGCTCTCCGGCCACATTCTGGCGGGATACGCTCTGGCGGGCATAGGGGACGTAGCTGGCGGTCAGCACGGCCAGACAGCACAGCCCGGCCACAACGGCCGCGCTCAGCGCTATGCCGGCCCGGCGGGTCCTGGGAGGCGCCTCCCGGAGTGGACGGTCCGCCGCCAGCAGCAGCATGATAACGGCGGCGGGGATCGTCGGGACCAGAAATACCCGGAACAGGAACCGGCCGAGCCGGATAAGGTGCAGCCACATCAGCGCCGCGCCGCCCGCGGCGCACAGCCCGAACAGGACCTCCGGCCACCCGGCCCGTCCGTACACCAGCAGCCGCAGCAGCATCAGCAGCGCCAGCGTGCCCACGGCGGCCGCCAGCAGCTTCATGCAGGCCAGATGCCCCGTCGTCTCGCTGGCAAGGGCGGTTTGAAGCTGTCCGGCAAAGACGGCGAGAGACCACGTCTTGGCATCCGCGGCGCCGTCCTGAGCGGCAGGGTCCACGGTGGAGGGGTCCGCGGCAGCGGGATCGTGGGTCGCGTGATACAGCTGGGAGATTTGGATGAACGTATCGGTGTTGATGCGCGGATCCATGAAAAACCACGCCCGCAGCAAGGTGGACAGCTCCGGTGGGAGCCCCACCTGGGTCAGCTCCTCGTTGGTCATCTGCCCCAGCAGATAGTCCATGACCTCGGAGCGGCATCTCTCCGCGAAAGAGTAGCTGTACGGGACCGGAGCAGCCGGATCCGGGGCCGGCTCCGGCTGCTCCGCGGCGGCCGGCTCCTGTCCGGTCAGGTCCTCCAGCGTCAGCGAGGTCACAGCGAACAGACACAGCACCGTCGCCGCCGCCAGGGCGGCCAGCGCTCCCAGCGTCCGCCAGCGGACAGGCCGGCCGGCCAGAAGGCATTTGACCGCCTGATAGCCGACAGCCAGCGCCCAGAAGCACACCAGAGCCGTGCCGGTCTCCTCCCGCTGCAGACAGCAAAGCAGCAGCGGCAGGCTGGCTCCGCCGGCCAGGATCCGGCCCGTCCGGCCTTTTGTCTCGTCCAGGCAGAGGACCAGCGCCACGGCGGCCGTGCCCGCGACGGCGGGGGTGACGGTGAAGGACAGCTCCGCCACCGTCGGGAAAAACAGGCCCACGCACACGATCATGTGCAGGGCGGGCCCCGTCATGACCGGCCAGTTATGCCGCCGGAGCTTCAGATAAAGGCACCGGCCCACCACGGTGAGGCAGACGACTATGGCCGCCAGCTGGTACCAGGCGTACCAGTAGCCGTCGGGGCACAGGCGGTAGAGCGCGCCCAGAAGGGCGGAAAAAACGATGTGGGAAAAGCCGCTGCCGGCCACGGCGAGCCCCTGTTCCGGGATCGCCCCGATGGTCTGCATGAGGGCGGTGTCGTCGTTGGTCATGAACTGGATCGCGGTGACCCGACAGGCCCAGAGGAAGAACAGCCCTGTGACTGCCCCGGAGACCAGCCAGCAATACCGGTCCTTTTGCAGCGCGGCGCGAAGCTTTGCCCCCAGGGCCCGGCCCCGCTCTGTCAGGGCCAGGGCCAGGCAGAGGACCGGCGCGGCGGCCAGCCGCGCCATCCGTCCGGGCAGGAACAAGCCGTCCTGAAAAGGCAGGAACACGTCCAAGCCCATGCGGCGGGCCACGCCGCTCTCCACGAGCCCCGCCAGCAGCACGGCGGCCAGCAGGGCCTCCGCGACGCTGATCCGCCGGGCGGAGCGGTCCGTCATGAGCGGGCCTCCTTGTAGAAGGCGATGACCGCGTTGGCGGCTGTCTCCACCTCCGCGTCCGTCAGGCCGTAATACATGGGCAGCCGCAGCAGCCGCTCGCTCTCCCGGGTGGTGTACCGGTCCTCCCCGTGGAACCGGCCAAAGCGCAGCCCCGCCACGGCGGAGTGCAAGGGCACATAGTGGAACACGCTGCCCACCCCGTGGGCTTTCAGCCAGGCGATCAGGTCCGTGCGCTCGGCCAGGTCTTTCGCCTTGATGTAGAACATATGGGCGTTATGCACGCACCCCTCCGGGATATGGGGCAGCTCGATCTGTCCCGCCTCCGCCAGGGGCGTGAGCATCTGCCGGTAGAGCTCCCAGCAATGGAGCCGGGCGGCGTTGATGTCCTCCGCCATCTCCAGCTGGCCGTAGAGATACGCGGCGTTCAGCTCGCTGGGCAGATAGCTGGAGCCCAGATCCTCCCAGGTGTACTTGTCCACCTGGCCCCGAAGGAACCTGGCCCGGTTGGTGCCCTTTTCCCGGATGATCTCGGCCCGGGGATCGTCCTCCCGCAGCAGAAGAGCGCCGCCCTCGCCCATGGAGTAGTTTTTCGACTCATGGAAGCTGTAGCAGCCGTAGTCGCCGATGGCGCCCAGGGCCTTGCCCTTATAGGTAGCCATGACGCCCTGGGCGGCATCCTCCACCACTTTCAGGCCGTGGCGGCGGGCGATGTCCAAAATGGCGTCCATCTCACAGGCCACGCCGGCGTAGTGCATGGCGCAGATCACCCGGGTCCTGGGGGTGATGGCGTCCTCGATAAGAGTCTCATCGATGTTCATGGTGTCCGGCCGGATATCCACGAACACCGGCACGGCCCCGGCCAGCACGAAAGCGTTGGCTGTGGAGGAGAAAGTATACGAGGGCAGGATGACCTCGTCCCCCGGCTCCAGCCGGCACAGCAGCGCGGACATATCCAGCGCGTGGGTGCAGCTGGTAGTCAGCAGGGCCCGGGCTGCGCCGGTGCGCTCCGTGAGCCACGCGTGGCATTTCTTCGTGAAAGCCCCGTCGCCGCTTATCTTGTGGGAATGGATGGCTTCCAGGACGTATTCGTCCTCTTTGCCGCAGTAGGGGGGCACGTTGAAAGGGATCATAGAAAGCTCCTCCAAAAAGGAATTTATCTGTAGCCGGAAAAACGGTATCTGTCAGAACCAGATGATCTTGCCGTCGCGTATGAGGGACACGGTGGGTGCGACATAGAGGAAACCGATCACCACCGCCGCCACGACCAGGAAAGCGGCCTGGGTCAGACCGCCCAGCAGCCGGGGCATAGGCCGGGCCCGCCGCCGCAGCAGGGGATTGGCCGCCGCCCACAGCACGGCCAGCGCGAGACAGGTCCTGCGCAGAACCGTGTTGACGTCAAGCGTTTGCGCCGGGGCGATGGAGACCTCCTGCTCGCCGTCATCGGCGGTGGAGGCGTAGGCCCCCTCCGGGACCGCGCCCCGGAATACATACACCGTGTTCTCCCCTTTCTGGAGAGGGACCGCGACCATCGAGCTCAGAAAGGCGTCAAAGCCCGTGTACACGCCGTTGACGGTGCAGGTCCACCAGCCGGACAGGGGCAGGAACAGATACTGGCCGGGCTTGTCCACGGTAATGGTGATGTGGAAGCCGGTCGATAGACGCTCCACCGTCATGCCCGGGTCCAGGTTCCCGTCCTCGTAAAAGGCGTCCAGCGCCTGTCTGTCCAGAGCCGTCAACTCTATGTCCCCTTCCGTCAGGTCCATGGCGGAGGTGAAGCGGACGTCCGTCCGGCCCGCCGGGAACAGCCCCAGAGAGAGCAGGTTGGAGTTGAACGCGGCGGGATAGACCCGGTTGTCCAGATTGAGGTAGGAGGGCACCGCTATGTCCCGTCCGTTGGCGGTGATGTTCATAGCCATGCCGTCCAGGCGCATGTACAAAAATGCAGGCCTGTCCAGCGTCACGGTCAGGGTATAGGTCCGCATGCCGCCGCCCTCCGCGGTCATCTCCGTTTCCGGGCTCGCGGCAAGGGTCCCGTTGTCCGAATCAGTGAAGGCCCGGTACAGGACGTTGAGCCGGTCCGCCAGGGTGGTCTGATCGTAATATGTCTCCATGGCGTCGGGGTCGAACGTAAGCCCGATCACGCCGGGATAGCGGCAGGCGCCGATCTGTACGCCGGCCACCGTATCGCCGGGGGCATACAGGTCCGGGTCCAGCTCGCTTTCCGACAGGACCCGGTCCACTCCCAGGAGCATATCCGTGAACACCGTCCCGCCCGTATCCAGGATGCGGAAGTAGTTGACGGTGTAGCCCAGCTGCCGGAATGCGCTGAGCCGGGCGGAGGAGTTGTCGGAGTTGATGCTGGAAAGGGCGCTGGTCCCGGCAATGTCGGGGTAACTGGCGCTGAGGCAGCCGTCCACATTCTTGCTCCGGGACAGGGGGGAGATGTCCTGGGCGGAGAAGTAATCGTACAACCGCTCCGACACGCCGATGTACGCGGGGTCGTATTCATGGGTGATGGTGTGGTCGTCGCTGGGGGCGATCAGGCCGGAGGCGTTGACGGCGAGCTGCGCCGTGATGAGCCCGACCATCGCCCAGGCGGCGACCCGCCGGCGGGAGGCCCGCAGGATCAGGTAGTACAGGCAGATGGTCCCGGCGCCGGCCAGGACCAGCGCGGCAAAGTAGAGCAGATACCGGGTCCGGCCCATAGAGGCCAGAAAACACGCGCCGTATTCCCGGAACGCGCTGATGATGACAGGCTCCGTCAGCACCAGCACCACCGCCGCGATACAGCCGGCGGCGGCAGCACGGCGGCGGGGCGGAGCCGGCAGGGTCTCGGCCAAGTCCCGGTCCTCCAGCGCCGCCCCGGCAAAGCCGATAACGGTGGCGCAGAGCATATAGCCGTAGCGCATGGGGAAGAAGTTGTACTGGCCGAAGTGCCAGGCGGTATCGATGTTGGTGAAGACCATAGGCAGGGCGAACACCCCGGCCATGTACAGGAAAAACCGCTGTCCCAGCCGGCGGCGTTCCCGCTGCGCCGGCGTCCCCAGTTCCCGGGTGCGGCGGGCCAGAAGCAGCGCCGCGAAGCACAGCCCCAGCCCCAAAAGCATCAGGAACGTATGGCGGGTATTGGTCAGGTTCCAGGTGGTCATGCCCGTCTCCAGGCCGGTCTCGACATTCTCCTGAAACCGGGCCGTTTGGGCAATGGAGGCGGCGCCGGACTGCCAGTAGGTGATGGTGGTCCCGTAGGCCAGGGCCGTGCACAGCCCCAGGTTGAAAAGCCGGCTGCCACGCTGCCGCTTCGGCAGGACCAGATAGCACCAGCCCAGAGAGTACAGCACGATGAACGCCGTCAGCATATAGGAGTAATACACGCCCTGATGCAGGAAATAGATATAGCCAAGCGTATAAAGGCCGGGCTTTCCCTCCCGCAGAAGACGGTCCAGGCCCAGCAGCATCAGAGGAAAGACGGCGACCACGTTCAGCCACATGAAATTGGAATAATACTGCAGCGTATATCCGCAGAAAGTATACACCAGCGCCAGCGCCGTCCGGCAGGGGACGTCCAGCCTGGGAAACCGGGCGCTGACGGCGATGGCGGCGATCAGGTCGATGATCACCAGATGGATCGCCAGATACAGGCTCAGCCCCTCCAGCACATGGCCCCGATCCACCAGCATGAACGCCCAGTTGTACGGATACCGCAGCTCCGTCATGGAATAGTTGTATCCCTCCGCCAGACCGGAATACCAGGTCGGGCCCCAGGAGGCTCCCCCGTGCAGGGCGTCCCACATGCGGTAATACCCAGGCGTATAAAACTGCGCCGTGTCCATATAGGCCACATTGTCCTGGCCAAAAGGCCATATGCCCCGCAGAGCGTATACCACCGCCAGAATCGCCGCCGTGAGCCCCGCGGAGAGCAGGCACGTCTCCAGCCCGGCCAGTATTCGCTTTTTCCAGCTCTGGGAAGTTATGCTCATACGCGCCTCACAGTACCGGACGGTCCGTCAACGCATAAACCGCCATACTAATTATTAACAAATATCCATTATAGCACGTTATTTCCAAAACGCAACAGGGGCCTTGCCGGGCTCAGGCCCCGGCGAACCGGAACACCGCCCCGGCCACGGCCCCGATGAGGATGAGAAACGCCGGGTGGAGCTTTTTGAACTTCACGCTGACCAGATACACCGCCGCCGCCAGAAGCGCCGCTTTCCAGTCCAGCACGGTCCAGAACCGGTCCCAGCCCTCCCAGGCGTCCAGATGCAGCAGCACGCCCACGGCCACCCCCAGGCCCGCCGCGGCGATGAGCCCCGTGGAGGCGGGCCGGATGCCGTAAAAGGCCCCGTTCACATAGCGGTTGTCCCGAAAGGCCCGCAAAAACGCCGCGATGATCACGATGACGATGATGCTGGGGGTCACGATCCCCACGATGGCGCACAGACTGCCCCAGATCCCCGCGGTGGTATAGCCGGTGTATACCGCCATGTTGATGCCGATGGGGCCGGGGGTGGACTCGCTGACCGCCAGCATATCCGCCACCTGGTGGGCGGTGAACCAGCCGGTGCGCTCGCCCATGTCGTACAGAAACGGCAGCGTGGCCAGACCCCCGCCCACGGCGAACAGGCCCGTTTGGAAAAACTCCCAGAAAAGCTGTAAATAGATCATTTCCGGGCCTCCTTTCCCACTCGTACCGCTATGCCCGCGGCGGCCGCCGCCACTACGAACAGCACCGGCGACACGTCCAGAAAATAGGCCAGCAGGCCCACCGCGATGAACACCGCCAACGTCAGCTTGTCGATCACCGAGGTCTTATAGAGCTTGCACACCGCGTTGAAGATCAGCACCGCCACCGCCACCCGGATGCCGGCGAAGGCGTTTTGCACCACCGCGTACTCCGCGAAATTCTGCAACAGCGCGGCGATGATGACGATGATGACGAAGCTGGGCGCCACCACCCCGTAGGTGGCCAGCAGCGCCCCGGCCACGCCCTTGAGCTTGAAGCCGATGAAGGTGGCCGTGTTCACGGCAATGATGCCGGGGGTGCACTGGCCGATGGCGTAATAGTCCGTCAGCTCCTCGTTGGTGCACCAGCCCCGGGCGTCCACCACCTCCCGCTGCAAAATGGGCAGCATGGCGTAGCCGCCCCCGAAGGTGATGGCCCCCATGCGGAAAAACACAGAAAAAAGCTCCCAATATATCTTCATGACCGGGCCTCCCGCTGTCCCGCCCCGGTCTCCGGAGCGGAAAAACCATCTTTTTCCAAATTCATTGCCGTATCCCCCTTGCAAATAGAAAGAATTCTGGTAGAATAATACCATGGATATGGAAAAAAAGAAAGTCGCCGTGATCGGCGCGCTGAATGTGGATATCGGAGGCCGGTCCTCCGGCCCCCTGGCCCCCGGGGACTCCATCCCCGGCAAGGTAGGCGTGACCCTGGGCGGGGTGGGATGGAACATCGCCCGCAACTGCGCCCTGCTGGGGGCGGACACGTCGTTTTACTCCCTCTTGGGCCGGGACGAGCACGAGAGCACCATCCGGGCCGAGAGCGAGCGGTACTGTGTCAATATCGACGGCTGCCGCTGGGAGGACGAGCCCAATAACCGGTATCTGTATATCTGCGATGAAAACGGCGACGTGGCCGCCGCCGTGAACGACATGGCCCTGTGCGGCCGGATGGACGCGGCCTTTGCCGGCCGGTGCGTGAGCGGGCTGGAAAGCGCCGGCGCGGTGGTGGTGGACGCGAATCTGCCCCCGGCGACTCTGACCTGGCTGGGGGAGAACCTGACCGTGCCCCTGGTGGCGGACGGGGTCTCCGTTGGCAAGATCGTGCGCCTGCGGCCCATCCTGGGCCGGCTGCACACCCTGAAAGCCAACCTGCAGGAGGCCGAGGCCATCACAGGCCGCACCGGAGCGGAGGGCTGCATCCGGGCCCTGCTGGACGCGGGAGTGAAGCGAGTTGTGCTGTCCATGGGCCCTGGCGGCGTGGTCTGCGGCGATGAGGCCGGCACGTTCCCCGTCCCCTCCGTCCACACGGACGTGGTGGATGCCACCGGCGCGGGGGACAGCATGACCGCCGCGCTCACCATGGGACTCGTTCGCGGGATGGATTTTTCCGACTGCGCGGCCCTGGGCGTCACCGCCGCGGGCATCACCGTGGCCAATCCCGGCGCGGTGACCGCCGCCCTGGCGGTGCTGAGGCCATAAAAGCCTCGCGGGGATCAAGGTAACGAAAAACGGACTGCCGAAGCAGTCCGTTTTTCATTTTATAAAAGCCACACCCCTGTGCGCTTTGAGGTCGGAAAGGAGTTTCCTGTATGAGAAAGCATCAAGAGGAGAAAGGGGAGTTACATAAAGGGCCCATGTTACAGGGGCGTGGCCGGCGGCTGTTTCATGGGCGGAAAGGAAGGTGCTTCCGCTCCTGTACTTAATATAACCATATTTTTTCCAGCTCGTCAAGTGCTTTTTGCAAAAAAATGGAAATTATCCTGCAATTGGCCCCGCTGGAAGGAATATTCTCCCTTTACAAACACGCACACCGCCATTTTTTACCGGCCATCCCCCGCTCCGTTCGAGCTGTCACATGGCGAAGGGCTTTTCGCCGGGATTCTGCGGGTCGAAAGGTGGAACGGGCGCTTGAACAGGTGGTTCAGGGCCAGCGGCAGCCCCTCCGCCGGTCTTACAGCGTATCTTCAAGGGCTCTCAGCACGGCGGCCTCGATCCGCTCCGGCGGCCCGTCCGTCACGGCTCCCGCCGCGTCCGCGTGGCCGCCACCTCCGATGACGCGCAGCGCCTGCCCCGCGTGGACGCGCCCGTCGGTGCGCAGGGAGACCTTCCAGGTCCCGTCGGGGAGCTGGCGCAGCAGCAGCCCCGCCCAGGTGCCCGCCGGAACGGTGGTCAAAAGGGACAGCTTGTCCATATCGTCCTCCGCCGCCCCGCAGGCGGCCACGGTCCCCCCGTCCAGGACCATGACGCATACCCCAGGCCGGGGAAAGCGCATGGTCTGGTAGAGAGCCGCCTCCAGTCGGAGCCGGGCGGGAGTCTTTGTCTCAAACAGCCGCTTCGTCAGTCCCGCTCCGTCAAAGCCGGTGTCCCGCAGGGCCCCGGCGATGGTCAGGGTCCGGCCGGTGGTCCCGGGGGTGCGGAAGCAGTTGGTGTCCGTGGCCAGGGCCGCGTACAACGCCTCGCCCATCTTTGCGGTGAGCGTCACGCCGAGCTTTTTCAGAAGCAGATAGACAAGCTCCCCCGTGGCCGCGCTGTCCGCCTCCAGATAGGTAGCCCGGGCATAGCCGCTGTTGGTGCCGTGGTGGTCCACGGCCAGGTCTGTGCGCTCCGCCAGGTGTTCCCAGCCTGTGGGGAACTGGCCTGGTCCCGGGGTGTCCACCGCCGCCACGAAGCGGGGCGCAAAATCCGCCGGGGCGAAGTAAGGCGTCATATAGGGCTCGTACCGGGCCATGGAGGGCGGGTTCGCCGCCAGATACGCCCGCTTGCCCAGGGCCCGCAGACCCAGGCACAGGCCGCAGCCGCTGCCCGCCGCGTCTCCGTCGGGCCGGATGTGGGTGATGATGAGCACGTCCTCCGCCGCCGCCAGCAGCCCGGCGGCGCCGGCCAGATCCACTGTGTACATAGGCCGCTCCTTTCGTGGGATGCTATCAGATGATCATTATCATAGCACACCGGCCCGGGCCCGCGCAAGAAAAGGAAAAAAGGATTGACATATACCCCCACAGGGTATATGATATGGATACCCCACAGGGGTATATTGCAAAGGAGGCGTTTTTGTGGACGAGGAAAAATGCTGCTGCGGCGAGCGGATGACGGAGCGGTCGGCGGCGGAGCGGAAGAAGCTGATCCACCGGCTCAACCGGATCGAGGGACAGATCCGGGGCATCCGGGGCATGATAGAAAAGGACGCCTACTGCACGGACATACTGGTCCAGTCCGCGGCGGTGAACGCGGCGGTGAACGCCTTCAACCGGGACCTGATCGCCAGCCACATGCGGGGCTGCGTGGTCCGGGATCTGCGGGACGGGGACGAGAGCGTGATCGACGAGCTGGTGGTCACGCTGCAAAAGCTGATGAAATGACGAGGTGAGCGGATAGATGGAACAGTACGCTGTCACGGGCATGAGCTGCGCCGCCTGCAGCGCCCGGGTGGAAAAGGCGGTCCGGGCGGTGCCCGGGGTGAAGGAGTGCGCGGTGAGCCTGCTGACCAACTCCATGGGCGTGGAGGGCACCGCGTCGCCGGCGGACATCGTGGCGGCTGTGGAAAAGGCCGGCTATGGCGCGGCCTTGAAGGGCCAGCCCGCTGCCGGGGAGAGCGCCGCTCCCGCAGCCGGGGAGGACGCCCTGGCGGATAAGGAGACCCCCAAGCTAATCCGCCGGCTCATCGCCAGCGCGGCTATATTGCTGCCGCTGATGTACGTGTCCATGGGCCACATGATGTGGGGCTGGCCGGTACCGAAGTTTCTGGCCGGCAACATCGTCTCCGTGGGCATCTACGAGCTGGTGCTGACGGCGGCGGTGATGGTGATCAACAACCGGTTTTTCGTCTCCGGCTTCAAGGCCCTGGTCCGGCGGGCCCCCAACATGGACTCGCTGGTGGCCCTGGGGGCCGCGGCGGCCTTTGGTTACAGCCTGTGGGCCCTGTTCGCGGCCAGCGCCGCCATGATGGAGGGCGGGCACATGGCCGCCATGGCCTATATGGACGAATACTACTTCGAGAGCGCGGCCATGATCCTGACCCTGATCACCGTGGGCAAGACCCTGGAGGCCCGCAGCAAGGGCCGGACCACCGACGCCCTGAAAAGTCTCATGCGCCTGGCGCCCAAGACCGCCTCGGTGCTCCGGGACGGGACGGAGGTCCAGGTGCCCGTGGAGCAGGTCCGGCTGGGGGATGAATTTGTGGTCCGGCCGGGGGAGAACATCCCGGTGGACGGCGTGGTGATCGCCGGGGGCGGGGCGGTGGATGAATCCACCCTGACCGGGGAGAGCATCCCGGTGGACAAGGCGGAGGGCGATCCGGTCTCGGCGGGCACCGCCAACCGGTCCGGCTTCCTCCACTGCCGGGCCACCCGGGTGGGACAGGACACCACCCTGGCCCAGATCATCCGCATGGTCAGCGACGCGGCGGCCACCAAGGCCCCCATCGCCAAGCTGGCCGACAAGGTCTCCGGCATATTCGTGCCCACGGTGATCTCCATCGCCCTGGTGACGGCGGCCGGGTGGCTGCTGGCCGGGCAGACGCCTGGGTTCGCCCTGGCCCGGGGCATCTCCGTGCTGGTGATCAGCTGTCCCTGCGCGCTGGGCCTTGCCACGCCGGTGGCGGTGATGGTGGGCAGCGGCGTGGGGGCCCGAAACGGCGTGCTCTTCAAGACCGCCGCCTCCCTGGAGGAGACCGGCAAGGCCCGGATCGTGGCCCTGGACAAGACCGGCACCATCACCCAGGGGGCGCCCCAGGCCACGGACATCCTGCCGGCGGAGGGGATCACGGAAGAAGAGCTCATGCAGGCCGCCTGCTCCCTGGAGCAGGGCAGCGAGCATCCTCTGGCCCGGGCCGTGCTGGACCGGGCGGCGGCGGAGGGCGTGACGCCGGAGCCGGTGACGGATTTCAAGGCCCTGCCCGGCAACGGCCTCACCGCCAAACTGGCGGGCCGGACCCTGGTGGGGGGCAGCCAGAGCTTTATCGGCGGCCAGATCCAGGTGCCCGCCCCGGTCCGGGACAGCGCGGAAAAGCTGGCGGAGGCCGGCAAGACGCCCCTGTTCTTCGCCCGGGACGGGAAACTTCTGGGCGTGATCGCCGTGGCGGACGTGATCCGTCCGGACAGCCCCGCCGCCGTGGCGGCCTTGCAAAATATGGGCCTGCACGTGGTGATGATCACCGGCGACAACCAGCGCACCGCCCGGGCCATCGGGGCCCAGGCCGGGGTGGACGAGGTGATCGCCGGGGTGCTGCCGGAGGGCAAGGAGAGCGTGATCCGCCGGCTTAAGGAAAAGGGCAAGGTGATCATGGTGGGCGACGGGGTCAACGACGCCCCGGCCCTCACCGCCGCGGACATCGGCATGGCGGTAGGCGCGGGCACGGACGTGGCTATCGACGCGGCGGACGTGGTGCTGATGAAAAGCGCCCTGGCGGACGTACCGGCGGCCATCCGGCTCAGCCGGGCCACCCTGCGCAACATCCGGGAGAACCTATTCTGGGCCTTTATCTATAACTCCCTGGGCATCCCCCTGGCGGCGGGGCTGTTCATCGGGCTGCTGGGCTGGCAGATGAACCCCATGTTCGGGGCGGCGGCCATGAGCCTGTCCAGCTTCTGTGTGGTGACCAACGCTCTGCGGTTGAACTTTTTCAAACTTTACGACGATAAGCGTGACCGCAGGGCCAGGCATAAAAACGAAATGACAATAACGATGGAAAAGGAGAACGAGACAATGGAAAAGACCATGAAGATCGAGGGCATGATGTGCGGCCACTGCGAGGCCCGGGTGAAGAAGGCCCTGGAGGCCGTGCCCGGCGTGACCGGCGCGGAGGTGAGCCACGAAAAGGGCACCGCCGTGGTGACCGTCGCCACCAATGTGGGTGACGAGGCCCTGAAAAAGGCCGTGGAGGACCAGGACTACAAGGTCCTGTCCATCGCCTGAGAGGGTCAAAACGCAATGAGGGGCGTCCCCGCATACCGGGGACGCCCCTCATTTTGTGTTTTTCCGATCAGGAGGACAATGCCAGGTCCTGGGCGTTCCAGAGCCGGGCGAAAGCCCCGTTGCGGGCCAGAAGCTCCTCCCGGGGGCCCAGCTCCACGATGCGCTCGTCCTCCACCACCGCCACCAGGTCCGCGTTTTTCACCGTAGAGAGCCGGTGGGCGATGATGATGCTGGTGCGGCCCTTGGCAAGCTCGTCCAAAGACGCCTGGATGCGCTGCTCCGTCACGCTGTCCAGGGCGCTGGTGGCCTCGTCCAGGATCAGCACCGGCGGGTTTTTCAAAAAGACCCGGGCGATGGAAAGCCGCTGCTTCTGGCCCCCGGAGAGCATCACGCCCCGCTCCCCCACAAAGGTGTCGTACCCGTCGGGCATGGCCAGGATCTCCTCGTGGATCTCCGCCCGGACGGCGGCCTGGATGATCTCCTCGTCCGTGGCATCCGGCCGGCCGTAGCGGATGTTCTCCCGGATGGTGTCGGCGAACACGAACACGTCCTGTTGGATGATGCCGATGGCCCGGTGCAGGCTCCGCTGGGTCACGTCCCGCACGTCGGCACCGTCGATGGTCACCGACCCGCCCGTCACGTCGTAGAACCGGGGAAGAAGTTGACATAACGTTGTCTTCCCGCCCCCGGAGGGGCCCACCACCGCCAGGCACTTCCCGTGGGGCAGGGTGAAGCTCACGTGCTCCAGCACGGGGACCCCGTCGGTGTAGGAAAAGGACACGTCCTTGTATTCCACGTCGCCCTTTACGTCCCGCAAGTCCTTGGCGTCCGGCTTATCCACGATGTCAGGCTGGGTGTTCATGACCTCCCGGAACCGTTTGAAGCCGGTCATGCCGTCGGTAAAGACCTCAATGAAATCCGCCAGCTGGGTGATGGGCCGCACGAAGGTGGAGACGTAGAGGGAAAAAGTTATGAGGTCTACATAATCCATCTTGCCTCGCATGATGAAGAACCCGCCGGCGGCGATGGTGAGCACCTGCATCAGGCTCATGGTGGAGTCGATGCCGGCGTGGTAGATGCCCATGGTCTTGTACCAGGTCTTTTTTGCGTTTTTGAACTGGTCGTTGGCGGAGCGAAACTTGTCCGCCTCCGCGTCCTCGTTGGCGAAGGCCTTGGCGGTGCGGATGCCGGAGATGCCGGACTCGATGGAGGCGTTGATCTCCCCCAGGGACTTTTTCACCTCCGCGTTGGCCTGGTCCATCTTGCCGTTCCAGCGGACGGTGAAGACGATGAACAATGGCACCACCGCCAGGATGATCAGGGCCAGGGGCCAGCAGATGGTGCACAGGATGGCAAAGGCCCCCAGAATGGTCACCAGGCTGGTCATCAGGTTTTCCGGCCCGTGGTGAGAAAGCTCCGTGATGGCGAACAGGTCGTTGGTGATCCGGCTCATGAGCACGCCGGTCCGGTTCCGGTCGAAAAAGGAGAAGGACAGGGTCTGGATGTGGGTCAGGATGTCCGTGCGCATGTCCGCCTCCAGCCGGACCCCCATCAGGTGGCCCAGGTATGTGATGATGTACTTGCAAAACGCCTTGACAATGTAGGCCGCCGCCATGACCGCCATGACGGCGAAAAACAGGCTGAACAGCCGGTCCGGCAGCAGGGTGTTGAGGGTATAGCGAGTCACGTAGGGGAACGTCAGGTCCGCCGCGCAGGCCAGCAGCGCGCAGGCCATGTCCAGCAAAAACAGCCGCATATGAGGCTTGTAGTAACTGGCGAACAGCCGCACGGGATGGGCGGAAAAGTCTTTTTCTTTCATGTATGTACGCTCTTTCTGATTTAGAAATGGCGGGCCAGAATGATCTGGCCCACAATAGCCTCGCTCCTGTTCAGAGCAGATATTTTATACCGCTGCGATGACGATCTGGCCGTTGACCGCGGAGACGGAGATGGCGCTGACCTGGCCCTTGCGCTTGTCGATGATCTCGGCGGCGATGGCGTCCTCGATGTCCTTTTGGACCTGCCGGCGCAGGTTCCGGGCGCCGTAGGTGACGGAATAGCTCTTCTCCACCAGGTAGTCCACCACGGCCTCGTCCCAGGAAAAGTCGATCTTCCGCTCGGCCATCACGTCTTTCAGCTCGCCCAAAATGAGGGCGGCGATGCCCCGGAAGGTCTCCTCGCTGAGGGGCTTGAAGTAGACGATCTCGTCCACACGGTTGATGAACTCGGGCCGCAGGAAGTCCTTCAGGGCCTTCATGGCCTTGTCCCGGCCCATCTCCCCCAGGGACTGGCCGAAGCCCAGACCACCCACCTGCCGGTCGGAGCCGGCGTTGGTGGTCATGATGAGGACGGTGTTCTCAAAGTTCACCGTCCGGCCCTGGGCGTCGGTGATGCGCCCGTCGTCCAGGATCTGCAAGAGGATGTTCATCACGTCCGGGTGGGCCTTTTCGATCTCGTCGAACAACACCACCGAATAGGGCCGCCGGCGGATCTTCTCGGTCAGCTGCCCGGCCTCGTCATAGCCCACGTAGCCGGGAGGCGAGCCGATGATCCGGGAGACGGAGAATTTTTCCATGAACTCCGACATATCCAGCCGGATCAGGCTCTCCGGCGCGGAGAACAGGTCCATGGCCAGCTGCTTGACCAGCTCCGTCTTGCCGATGCCCGTACTGCCCACGAAGATGAACGAACAAGGCTTCCGCTTGGCCTGGAGCCCCACCCGGCTGCGCTTGATGGCGGCGCAGACCGCGTCCACGGCCTCGTCCTGGCCGATGATGTGCTTTTTCAGCCGCTCGTTGAGCCCGGCCAGCCGGTCGAACTCGTCGTCGGTGATGTTGCTGGCGGGGATCTTGGTCCAAAGCTCGATGATCCGGGCCAGATTGGCGGCGGTCAGGGCGGGCCGGCCCTTGGCCCGGATGGCGGTCAGCTCGTCGGAGATCTGCATCTGCCGGGACCGGATGGCCGCCAGCCGCTCAAAGTTGTCGGTCTCGGCGGTGAGAAGCATCTCCCGCTCCTTTTCCAGGTCGGCTGTCTCCTTTTCCAGCTCCAGCCGCCGGGCGGTGTCGGCGTTTTTCAGATCCACGTCGGAGCAGGCCTCGTCCAGCAGGTCGATGGCCTTGTCGGGCAGGTACCGGTCGGTGATGTACCGCTCGGAGAGGGTCACCGCCAGCCGGCACATCTCGTCGGAGATGTCCACCCCGTGGAAGTCCTCGTAGTACTTGCGGACCCCCTTGAGGATCTCCACGCTGTCGGCCACCGAGGGCTCCGCCACGGTGACGGGCTGGAACCGCCGTTCCAGGGCGGCGTCCTTTTCGATGTACTTGCGATACTCGTTGAAAGTGGTGGCGCCGATGACCTGGATCTCGCCCCGGCTCAGGGCGGGTTTGAGGATGTTGGCGGCGTTCATGCTGCCCTCGGCGTCCCCGGCCCCCACGATATTGTGGACCTCGTCGATGACCAGGATGATATTGCTCTGCCGGCGGACCTCGTCGATGAGGCCCTTCATGCGGCTTTCAAACTGGCCCCGGAACTGGGTGCCGGCCACCAGGGCCGTCAGGTCCAGCAGGTAGACCTCCTTGTCCCGGAGCTTATAGGGCACCTGGTCGGCGGCAATGCGCTGGGCCAGGCCCTCGGCGATGGCGGTCTTGCCCACGCCCGGCTCGCCGATGAGGCAAGGGTTGTTCTTTTGCCGGCGGTTCAGGATCTGGATCACCCGCTCCAGCTCCTCCGCCCGGCCGATCATCCGGTCCAGCTTGCCCTCCCGGGCCCGCTGGGTCAGGCTGATGCAGTAATTTTCCAGGAATTTTTTCTTGCCGCCCCGCCGGTCGGTATTGGGCGCGCCGGGGCCGGGTCCGGGAGAGGGGCCCCCGTTATCCCCCGCTCCGGGGCCGTTCATCTGGCCCTGGGGGCCGCCGAACAGCCGGTTCAGGAAGGGGAACGTGGCGGTCTTGCCCTGGTCCGCGTCATCGTCGTCCTCGGAGCCGGTGGTGTCGATGCCCATCAGGCCCTCGATGCCTTCGGCGCCGCCCAGGGCGCTCGTCATCTCCCCGGACAGGTTCTCCAGATCCTCATCTGTGAGCCCCATCTTGGCAATGATGTCGTCCACGGGCTTGATGTGCAGCTCCTTGGCGCAGCTCAGGCACAGCCCCTCGTTGCGGGACTGGTTGTTCTCTATTTTTGTGATGAAGATCACCGCCATATTCTTATGGCAGCGGGCGCAGAGAGTAGGTTGCATGAAACGCTCCTTACACGATTCAGAGGGTTATGTAGTTAGCCAGCAGATTCAGGTTCATGATATAGTCGGCCAGGCCCGTGGCCCGAAGGGTATCCTCGCTGAGAAGGATGCCCACGAACTGGCAGGCCCAAATCAGCAGCGAGCAGAACAGCAGGCCCGTGAAAACGCCCACGGCCGCGCCGCCGATGTCGTTGACGATGCCCACGTAGGGTATCTTGAAGCTCAGGTTGGGGATATTCACCAGCACAATGAGGATGGCGAACAGGATGATGAACGCCAGTATGAACCCGGCGTACCAGGTAACGGCCTGACAGGTGATGTTGACGATGGCGGAGCTCAAAGACGAGTCGTTCTCCGCCACGTAAGCCGTGGTGCGGTCGGTTAGGGTCTGGGCCATGCTGTCGTAAAGGCCGAGGGTCTTGAAGGTCTGATAGGCCACCTCCGGCTCCTTATCCGGCTGCTCCACCAGCAGGTCCGTCATGGACCGGTTGGTGTTCCAGTTGCCCTTGCTGTCCGCCTCGAAGCCAAAGACCTCATAGGTGGTCTTCTCCGCCTGGGCCTCCATGTAGCCGCTGACGAAGGGCTTCAGCACAGGGATCACCTCATAGGAGTAGGTATCGGACAGCAGCTGGGCCCCGTATAGAGATAGTATTATCACCAGCACCTCGATAATTCCCATGATGATGCCCTTTTTATAGCCCTGCCAGGCGCAGATGACCAGGATGGCAATCAGAACGATATTGATGACGGAATTGACAGTCATAGCGGATACCTCTCGCAAAATGAAGTGGGAAACGGGGGGAGAAAAGATCTCAGAACGTGTAGACCTCCGCGTAGTTGGAGGCGATGAGCAATGCCTCGCCCCGGGAGCGGAGCAGACCGTACTTGAAGCCGGGCAGACCGTTGAGCCGGCCCTTTTCACCCAGGGCGCTGGTGTACAGCACCGCCCCGTCCGAGCACAGGACCATGATCTCCAGGTTGGAGGCGGTCAAGCATACAAGCTCGCTGTTCACCTGGGCGGTGCCCAGCACCGCGCCGGTGGAGTCCAGGGATACAAGCGTGGCGGTGGTGCCGGTCCGGTAGGGGCTCAAAGCCAGGGCCACGCAGTTGCTGGTGTCGAAGGTATAACCGATCAGATACCGGCCGTCGAAGGCGTATGTATTTTGCCACTCGCCGTCGGCGTTAAAAAACAGCGCCTGCTCGCTGGACAGGGCGCACAGCCGGTTGGCGGAGAACCAGTGCAGGTCCAGCAGCACGGTATCCTCCACGGAGAAAGCGGCCTGCTGTTCCTCCCGGGACAGGGCGAAGATACGCACCTCGCTGCCGCTGGCCGTATAGCTGAGCACCGCCAGCTTCCGGCCGTCCGGGGAGACGGAGCCGCTGATGACCCAGGCCGAGGAGGAGTACCACTCGTACACCGGGTCCAGGTTGGGATCGTACACCCGCACCAGCGCCCGATAGCCGGTCTGCCTGGTGGTCACCACGGTGTACCCGCTCTCGGAGACGGTGGCGGAGATGATGTCCCCGTCGATGGACAGCTCCTCCACGGTGCTGTCGAACCGGGCCACGGCCAGCCGCCGGCCCCCCAGGTCATAGAACACGGCAAAATCGCTGCAGCCGGCGGCCGCGGGGTTCTCCATCTGCATGACCATGCTGGTGACGGCGGTGCCCTCTCCATCCAACAGCTCAAAGCCGGAGGCGTTGGCTACGGCCAGACCCTGTCCGGCGGCGGCGAAGGCCTGCCCGGAGCCCGCGTCGAAGACGTATTCCTCCCGGGCCACCGCTGTGTTGTCCGCGGAGAGGATCATCCCGTCGGGGGAGAAGCTGTCCCGATAGATCCAGACCACCAGCGTCGCCGCGAAGAGCACCGCCGCCGCCACCAGGGAGATCACCGCGCCCACCATGTCCCGGTGGGACAGCAGGGGCTTTTTCTCGTCCGGCGTCTTCTGCGCGCGGTCCCGGCGAAAGACGACCTGTTTGCTTTTTTTGACCTTTTTCTCCGGCTGGCCGCCGTCCGTCCTCGCCTGGGCCTCCGCCGCGCCGGCCACCTCCTTGATGGCGTCCAGCAGGGCGGCTTGGGCCGCCGGGGTCAGGGGAAGAGGCTCCTCCGGCGGCTGGGCGTCGGCCTGGGGCGGGCGCTTTTCCGGCTTGCCGCCCTCCGGCGGCGTGCCCTTGGCCGGCTTAGGGGTCTTGTTGGATTTTTTCAGGTGCTTGTTTGCCATGGGCCGTCCCCTTGGTTTAGCCTATTATTGCAAATATATATTGTAGCACATGCGGTCAAGATTTGTCTATGGCAGTCTCTTCCATCATTTTGCCGACTTCTCCGGCATACCACACCCGGCGCATGTAGAGCCCCTGGGGCGGCATGGTGGGGCCGGCCAGCCGCCGGTCCCCGGCCTCCAGCAGGGCCGGGATATCCGCCGGGGCCAGCTTGCCGTCGGAGGCGTACACCAGCGTGCCCACGATGGCCCGGACCATGTTGTACAAAAACCCGTCGGCACACACGGCCACGGTGATCATGTCCCCGCGCCGCTCCGCCCGGCACCAGTGAACGGTCCGGACCGTGGTCTTCGTCTCGGTGCCCACGCTGCGCACGGCGGCAAAGTCGTGCCTGCCCACGAAGGCGGCCGCCGCCGCGTCCATCCGGTCCACGTCCAGGGGCGCGGGCCAGAAGCAGGCCCGGCAGTCCAAAAACGGGTCCCGGATGCGGCTGTTGTGGATCTTGTAGACGTACTCCTTTTGGATGCAGGAGCCGATGGCGTTGAAGTCCTCCGCCGCCTCCACCGCGGCGGACACGGCGATGTCCGCCGGCAGGCGGCTGTTGAGGGCCAGGGGGACCCGGTCGATGGGAATGCCGCAGTCCGTGCGGAAGTTGGCGCAGTAGCTGAGCGCGTGGACCCCCGCGTCGGTACGGCCGCAGCCGGTCACGTGGGTCGGGTGCTGTACGGTCTTTTCCACGGCCCGCTCCAGAGTCCGCTGGACCGTGGGCAGCCCGGCCTGGGTCTGCCAGCCATGGTAGGCGGTGCCGTCATAGGCCAGACGGATGGCGATGTTCCTCATATCCCCAGCCTCCGCAGCAGCAGGATCCCGGCCATCAGCGCCCCGCCCAGACAGAACGCCACCGCGTCCCGGCCGGCCATGTGCAGCTGTTTCATCCGGGTGCGGCCCTCGCCGCCATTGTAACAACGGCACTCCATGGCCAGAGCCAGCTCGTCCGCCCGCCGGAAGCTGGACACGAACAGGGGGATCAGCAGGGGCATCAGCGCCCGGGCCCGCTCCGGCAGCGTGCCCGTTTCCAGATCGGCCCCACGGGCCTTCTGGGCGGACATGATCCGGTCCGTCTCCTCGATGAGCAGCGGGATGAACCGCAGGGCGATGCACATCATCAGGCTCAGCTCATATACCGGCACATGGAGCTTTTTCAGGGGGCTCAAAAGCCGCTCCAGCCCGTCCGTGATGGCCAGCGGAGAGGTGGTGTAGGTCAGCAGGAACGTGCCCGACACCAAAAGCAGGATCCGCAGGACCATGGCCGCGGCCCGCTCCAGACCGGCGTAGCTGATCTTGATGGACCGCCAGCGGAAGAGATAATCGTCTCCCGTGGTGAAAAACAGGTTGAGGGCCGCCGTGAACACGATGATGAACACCAGGGGCTTCAGGCCCCGCAGCAGAGCGCCGGGCCGGATGTGGCTGACGGTCATCACCGCGCCCAGGGCGGCGATGCACAGGGCGTATCCGCCCCAGGAGCCCACCGTGAACAGTGCGATGATATAAAACACGGTCAGCAGCAGTTTGGTCCGGGGGTCCAGCCGGTGTACGGGGGTGTCGCCGGGGAAGTACTGGCCCAGGGTGATGTCCTTCAGCATGGGACGCCCCCCTTCCCCTGCCAGAGGGCCAGAACGGCCTCATAGAGTTGGTCCTCTGTGTAGATACCGGCGGGGACGTCCAGGCCCTTTTCCCGCAGCAGCCGGGCGATATGCGCGGCGGGGGGCAGGTCCAGGCCGATGGACAGCAGCTTGCCGCTTTGGGCGAAGACCTCCGCCGGGGTCCCGTCCAGCACGATCCGGCCCGCCTCCATCACCACCAGCCGGTCGCACAGGCCGGCGATGGTCATGTCGTGGGTCACCAGCAGCACCGTGGCGTTCCGGGCCCGCTTCCAGGCGAAGAGCTTTTCCAAAAGGTCCGCCCGGCCCGCCGGGTCCAGTCCCGCCGTGGGCTCGTCCAGCACCAGCAGCTCCGGCTCCATAGCCAGCACCCCGGCGATGGCCGTGCGCCGCTTCTGGCCGCCGGACAGCTCCAGGGGGGACCGGTCAAAATACCCCTCGTCCAGGCCCACGAAAGCGGCGGCCTGGCGGACCCGGCGGTCTATCTCGCTCTTGTCCAGTTTTAGGTTTTTCGGCCCGTAGGCGATGTCCGCGAACACCGTCTCCTCGAAAAGCTGGTATTCCGGGTACTGGAACACCACCCCCACCCGGAACCGGGCGGCGCGGATGGCGGCCTTGGAGGCGAAGATGTCCTCCCCGTCCAGCAGCACCGTACCGGCGGTGGGCTTTAAAAGGGCGTTCAGGTGGCTGATCAGCGTGGACTTGCCGCTGCCCGTGTGGCCGATGAGCCCCACCGTCATGCCCGCCTGGATGGCCAGATCCAGGCTGTCGATGGCGGTCTTTTCAAAGGGCGTGCCCCGGCTGTAGACATGGGTCAGGCCCCGTACTTCTATGTTCTTCATGCCAGCGCCTCCCCAATGGCGGCGGCGCAGGCCTCCACCGTCAGCGCCCCGGTGGGCAGGGCCATCCCGGCGGCGTTCAGGCGCAGGATAAGGTCCGTGGTCTCCGGCACGGTCAGGTCCAGGGCCCGCAGCCGGTCTGCCTGGGGAAAGACCTCCGCCGGGGTCCCGTCCAGGGCCACCCGGCCCCGGTCCATGACGATCACCCGGTCCGCCCGGGCGGCCTCGTCCATGTGGTGGGTGATCAGGATCACCGTGATGCCCCGGTCCCGGCACAGGGCCTCCACCGTGGAGACCACCTCTCGGCGGCCCTTGGGGTCTAGCATGGCGGTGGGCTCGTCCAGTACCAGCACCTCCGGCTCCATAGCCAGCACCCCGGCGATGGCCACCCGCTGCTTCTGGCCGCCTGACAGCAGATGGGGCGCGTGCAGGCGAAAATCGTACATCCCCACCTGCTTCAAGGCCCCGTCCACCCGGCGGCGGATCTCCGCCGGCTCCACGCCCATGTTCTCCGGAGCGAAGGCCACATCGTCCTCCACCACGTTGGCGACGATCTGGTTGTCCGGGTTCTGGAACACCATCCCCACCCGGCGGCGGATAGCCAGCAAATCGTCCTCCTTGGCGGTGTCCAGCTCGTCCACCAGCACCCGCCCGGCGGCGGGCAGCAAAATGGCGTTCAGATGCTTGGCAAAGGTGGATTTGCCGCTGCCGTTGGAGCCCAGTACGGCCACGAAAGAGCCCCGGGCCACGTCCAGCGTCACCCCGTCCAGGGCGGGCCGGTCGCTGTCCGGGTAGGAGTAGGTCACATTTTCCACGCGGATAACAGGGTCCATATATAAAAGCCTCGCAGAGCATTACTTTTCCCAGCGGCAGGATGCGCCGCAGGGGAGGATAAGTCCGGAGTCCGTGGCCCGCAGGCCCAACTCCTGGGCGTCGCTGGCACCGCCGTAGCTTTTGGTGAACAGGCTGTCGGCGATATAGGTCAGCACCGAGGCCGACAGGCCCGTGGTGTAGGAGTTGATGAGCACGAAAAGGGGATCGTCGGACAGAAGCGCCCGGACCGTGGATACCAGATCCCACAGGTTGTCCTCCAGCCGCCAGACCTCCCCGCCAGGCCCCCGGCCGTAGGAGGGCGGGTCCATGATCACCGCGTCATAGCGGCGGCCCCGGCGGATCTCCCGCTGGCAGAACTTCACGCAGTCGTCCACGATCCAGCGGACTGGCCTGTCCAGCACCCCGGAGCAGGCGGCGTTTTCCTTGGCCCAGGCCACCATGCCCTTGGCCGCGTCCACGTGGCAGACCTCCGCCCCGGCGGCCAGGCAGGCCACCGTGGCCGCGCCGGTGTAGGCGAACAGGTTCAGCACCCGGACCGGCCGCCCCGCGGCGCGTATCTTTTCCATGGCCCAGTCCCAGTTGACGGCCTGTTCCGGGAACAGGCCTGTGTGCTTGAAGCTCATGGGCTTGACCTGAAAGGTCAGCGCCCCGTATCCTACCCGCCAGCTGGCGGGCAGGGTGTTCTTCTCCCAGGCCCCGCCCCCGGAGCTGGACCGGCGGTACGCCGCGTCCGGCCTCTTCCACCGAGGGTCCGTCCGGTCCGTGCGCCAGATGGCCTGGGGATCGGGACGCAGCAGGATATGGCCGCCCCAGCGCTCCAGCTTCTCCCCGCCGGAGGCGTCCAGCAGCTCATAGTCCTTCCACTTGTCTGCTACCCACATAGCCCGCTCCCAGATCACAATTTATCAGTCTATGTTATACATCTTTTTTATACGGATGTCAATTTGCGGCGAACCTCCCGGCCGCCTCACCAAAAGGGAGCAAAGGGCATATCCTGCAATATACGGACAAAACTGTTCGGATGTTGGAGGAACATATTTTTGCATATTTTGGAACAACTTTTACTGGTGCTGGGGCTGGCCATGGACGGCTTCGCGGCGTCGGTGTGTATGGGCATGGCGGCGGGCAGGCGTGTCTGGCCCATCGTGTGTCTGGTGAGCGGCTTCCATGTGGTCATGCTGCTGACGGGCTATGGCCTGGGAGCCAGTCTGCCGGACAGTCTGGCGGCGGTCTATCCCTGGGCGGCGGCCGCGCTGCTGCTGGGCATGGGCGCCAACATGATCCGGGAGGCCCGCATGCCGGAGAGCGAGCCCTGCGCCGGGGCCCGGCTGGCGGGCATGGCGGCCCTGGCCCTGGCTACCAGTCTGGACGCCATGACCGTGGGGGTGGCCTTCGCGCTGATCGAGGTGTCCCCCTGGTTCGCCGGGGGGCTCATGGGCGCGGTGATGGTAACGCTGAGCCTGGTGGGCAGTCTTTTCGGCAGTCATATCGGCCGGAACCGCCGCCGGGCCGCCCGGACGGCGGGTGGCGCGATATTGTGCCTGCTGGGCGGGAAGCTGCTTTTGAACGCCATGGGCGTCGTCAGCTTCTGAAAATGTACACAAACGCCCGGAGAGCGATGGCTCTCCGGGCGTTTCAGTCTGTCAAAGAACGAGCCGTTTTCAAGGAACAAGAACGGCCCGTTTTTGCATAAAGGCAGGAAATAACCAGAAGATATGGGAAAAGCAAGGCTTTCCCTAACTCCATACCGCCATCTTTTTGAGCGGCCGTGTAAGATAAAGTGCATAAGTTACGTCTCCTGTAACTTATGCACTTTATCTTACTACGGCGGCGTTCTCCTTTATGCAGCTCTCCACCAGTCCGGCCACTACCTCCATCTCCTGCCGTACCTGGGTCTGTTCCTTGTCCAGGGCAGAACAATCCGCCAGTGCGTTGAGAATCAGCCGGCCATCCTCCAGCAGTGCCTCCCGGTCCGCCAGCAACCGGCTCAGGGCGGAGCTGTGCTCCACATAGTATGGGGGAACCTCTCCTTCATTCACCGTCATCTTCTTCTGCAGGAAATCCACGGTGAACCGCTTTTGAAGCAGGGCGGAACCCTTGTACTTCTCGTTGCGGAGGATGCTCTCCACCGTCTGCCGCCGCCAGGTATCCTTTCCCGCTGGAGTGGGGATGGCCTGTCCGGTCAGCCGCTTGGCGATGGCGTTGGTGGACAGGCCGGAGAGGAACATCCGGTAGATGTCCCGGACGATCTCCGCCTCCTCCGGCACGATCTCCGGAAGCCCATCGGGTCCTTTTTCATACCCAAGAAAATGGCCGTAGGGCAGGCCGACCTTTCCGTCCGCGAACCGCTTGCGCTGGCCCCAGGTGACGTTCTCGGAGATGCTGCGGCTCTCCTCCTGGGCCAGACTGGACATGATGGTGAGCAGCAGCTCGCCCTTGCCGTCGAAGGTGTATATGTTCTCTTTCTCAAAGAAGCACTCGCAGCCGGCGTCCTTGAGCTTGCGGATGATGGTGAGGCTGTCCACGGTGTTCCTGGCAAAGCGGCTGACGGATCGTCGCTGTCCGTGGACACACGGGCGTACCCGGCAGCACGGCGCTTGGCGGTCGAGGCAAGCGTTGATTTGGCGTGTATGTGCCTGGTGGCGGGGATGACGGTCACATTAGGCATGGCGGCTGTTCCTTTCTATGGTTTTCCGGCGGACCTGCTCACGCATCTCGTCCGTCCAGGATTCGGAGCGGGAGCGGTCCTGCCTGCATGGCCTGGTAGACCTCCATGGGAATGATGGCCTCATGGAAGTCCTCCACCTCCGCTTCCTCCGGGATGATCTTGTACTCGTCATCCCGGAGCCTATACCCCAGCATATTGCCGACCCACGGCATCCCGGCCTCGAAGTTTCGCCGGATGCGCCACAACTGGTTCTCACTGGCGGAGCGGCTCTCCTCCTGGGCGTAGCTGGCCAGGATCGTCATCATCAGCTCTCCGTCCGCGCTCATGGTGTGGATGTTCTGCTCCTCAAAGTACACATCCACATCCAGCCTCTTCAGCTCCCGCACCGTCCCCAGCAGCGTGACCGTGTTCCGGGCAAGGCGGGAGATGCTCTTAGTGATGACCATGTCCACCTCGCCTGCCCGGCAGGCGGCCAGAAGCTGCTGGAAGCCCCCGCGGGCGTCCTTCGTCCCGGTGATGGCCTCGTCCGCGTATACGCCGGCGTACTGCCAGCCGGGGTGTTTTTGGATCATGTCGCTGTAGTAGCTGACCTAGGCCGAGAGAGAGTGGAGCATGGCGTTCTTGCCGGAGAGGACACCCTAGCGTAAGCCGCCACCCGCGTAAGCCTAGGCAGCGGTGCCGCCGGGAATTGTATCTGTGCAACTGTGCGCTCCATATGCGTCTCCTTTGTATCGATTTGGGTCACCACATGTTCGCTCTGACAGGCGGGGATATCAAGCGGTCTCGGCAAAAATACTAGCCGAAGATAGGCCGTACTTTTTGTTCAGGATAGCCCGCGCCCAGCGGCACTCCCCCTTGGTGAAAACGCCCTCGTCCATCATAGTTCGCAGCATGGCCAGGGAGGCGCGGTAGAGCATGAGGTTGGCGGGCGCGTACTTATCCCGGCTGTCGGGACGCAACATAGCAGGCCCGGCAGAGGTCAAACGACACATCGTGGATAAAGTCGTTGTCCAGCTTCACGAAAGACACCAGCTTGTGCCGGTCCACGGCATATATGGTAAAATCTTTCATGCCGTCTGCGAGGGAGATCGCGCCGTTCTCCGGAACCCAGGCAGCGCCGTCCTCGCTGAAGCTCAGGAACTTGCAGGCCAGGTCCTCCTCGCTCATTGCAGCCCACACCTTTAAGCGCTTGTCCTCTTCCATGTTCTGATCCTCCATACGATGGTTTTGCTCATAGGTACTGGTTGATGGGCACCTTGAAGCGGCTGTTGTAGTAGTTGACCATCTCGCCGAAGGTGCCGAAGTAGTGACCGCCGCCCAGGTACTCCACGCACCAGTGGGGGGTGTCCTTGTCGTTGCAGTACATGATGATGGCGGCGTTGTCCTCATCCTGGGGGATGATCTTGAAAACGGAGCACCGCTCCAGATCCAGCCCCTTCCACAGATACCGCGACAGATCTTCCTCCTGCATATCCTCACCTCCCTTCGTCTGTGGATTTGGGCGGCAAATGCGAGGCAGCATCTGCCCCCCTCTCACTATCCATTGGAGATCAGGAGGGCCTTTTGACGAAGGGAGAGAGAAACATTAATGTGTAAAGATATCGGGAAACTCGGCAGCGAGCTGCTTTCTCGCTTTTTTCAGGCGGGAGATGAACGTGGTCCGCTTGATACCGATGGCCTCGGCAATAGCCGCATCGGACAGGCCGGCTTGCCGGAGCTGGCCAATCTTGATGGCTTCGGGCATGAGCTCCTCCAGCCGGGCCAGCAGCTTTTCCAGAGCGACCTTGTCACAGAGGGAGCACAGAAGGCCATCGCGGACGATTTTCACATCAAAAAGCCCCGTGAGTATGGCGAAAAATATATTTGCGAGCTGTGCCCGGCAGGCGTTGATTTTCATGGGATTCAGAGCGAAAATGTCACACGCCAAGGGGCCAAGGGCCCTTGAGTACCTGCAAAGAGGAACGCACATGACTATCCACCTGAACACCCATCCAGACGACCGCAAGGATATGGTCAAGGCCATTTCAGAGCGGACCGGCCTGGACGCCGCCTACATAGGGCCTCCCTCTTTCGCCTACCAGATCGGCGCGGTGACGGTCAACCGGGACGGCACCATCGACTACGAGCAGGACCCCAGCTAGGCAGTACCTGATCCGCCGCATGACCGGCAACGATGACCTTTACCTTTCCTCCGCCTTCACCGACGCCATAAGTGCCAAGACCGACCACGAGAGCATCGCGAACATCCAGGCAGATTTGAAAACCGGCATGGAGCGCGGCGAGGTCGTGGGCGTGAGCCTCGCGGACGACACCTTCATGATGATCTTCCCCTACGATGCACAGGATCCCGCCCGCTGGGAGGCCATTGGGGCGCTGATGCGCGGGATGATGCGCATGGCCAAGGCGGCCACCCGCGTGAGCCTGGATACCCGAGTCACCGAGGAGAACGAGAAATATTACGCCCGCTCCTGGCTGGTGCGTATGGGCTACGGCGGGCCGGAGCATAAAGAACTCCGGGCCACGCTTCTGGACCACCTGAAGGGCTACACCGCATTCAAGACCCAGGCGGAGCAGGCCCGCCGGGAGTTCACCGCCAACGTTTCCCATGAGCTGAAGACCCCTCTGCACGTCATCTCTGGCTACGCGGAGCTGATGCAAAACGGCTTCGAGCGGTTTTACCGGGGCGACAAGAGCCGGAGCAAGGAGATCCCCGGAACGGGGCTGGGGCTTGTCCATCGTCAAGCACGCCGCCCAGGTCCACGGCGCGGAAACTGCTATGACAATGCTATGGCTGAAAACTTCTTCTCCATCCTCAAAACGGAGTGCATTTACAGGCATAAGCCGATAACTTTCCGGGAGGCAAATGAACGCATTGACAGCTTCATCCACTTCTATAACCATGAGCGCATCCAGTTAAAGACTGGAGTGGCGCCGCTCTTGCTACGCCACTCCGCCTAAATCTTATTTCCTACGCAGGGAGCGTTTCTTTTCCCTGTCCTTTTCTCCTGGGGCAGTTCAAAACGGGGTCCCGGCTCTTTTGCGCATTTTCAGGCTGTCTCAAAAAGCCGCCGGTGGATCGCCTTTACGGCCCGGTCCGCGCTGGCGGCGTCGATGACGCAGGAGATCTTGATCTCGCTGGTGGTGATCATCTGGATGTTGATATGCTCGTCGCTGAAGGCCTCGAACACCTCCGCCGCGATGTTAGACGAGCTCATCATGCCCGCGCCCACTACGCTGACCTTGGCGATGTTCTCGTCCATGGAGATGTGGTCGAAGCCGATGGCGTCCCGGCGGGCCATGAGCGCGTCATAGGCCTTACCGGCGTGGTCCTGGGCCACCACGAAGCTGATGTCGTTGGCCCCGTCCTTGCCGTTGGCCTGGATGATCATGTCCACGTTGACCCCCGCTTTGGACAGGGTATGCAGCAGCCGGAACGCCACGCCGGGCTTATCCGCCACGTCCGCGGCGGTGAGCCGAGCAACGTTCTCGTCCTTGGCGATGCCGGTGATCTTCATCTCTTCCATGGTCCTGGTGACCTCCTTCACTTTCGTTCCGGGCGCCCTCACCAGAGAGGAGAGCACCTCCAGTTCCACTCCGTACCGCTTGGCCATCTGCACGGAGCGGTTCATGAGCACCTGGGCGCCCATGCTTGCCAGCTCCAGCATCTCGTCGTATGTGATCTCCTCCAGCTTCCGGGCCCCGGGCACCTTTCGGGGATCGGCGGTATACACGCCCTCCACGTCGGTAAAGATCTGGCACCGGTCCGCGTGGAGCGCGGCGGCCAGGGCCACGGCGGTGGTATCGCTGCCGCCCCGGCCCAGGGTGGTGTAGTCGTCAAATTTGTTCACGCCCTGGAACCCGGCCACCAGCACGATCTGCTTTTTGTCCAGCTCCCGGCGCAGCCGCTCCGGATCCACCCGCCGGATCCGGGCGAGGCCGTGGTCGGCGTTGGTGCGGATGCCCGCCTGCCAGCCGGTGAGGGATACCGCCGGCAGGCCCATGGCCTCCAGACACATGGCCATCAGGGCGATGGACTGCTGTTCCCCGGTGGCCAGGAGCATATCCAGCTCCCGCTGGGAGGGGGCCGCGTTCAGCTCCGCCGCCTTGTCCAGCAGTTCGTCGGTGGTGTCCCCCTGGGCGGAGAGCACCACCACCATGTCGTGGCCGAAGGAGTAATTCTCCGCGATGATGCCCGCCACGTTGCGGATCCGCTCGGCGTTGGCAACGGAGGAACCGCCGAATTTCTGTACGATCAGCATGAAAGATCAGGTCTCCTTACAAATCACTTTGGGCTGCGCCCATGCGCACCATTCTATGCCAGCACCCGCCAGGCGGCGCGCCCTCCCAGAGTGACGAGACGGTTTTGCAGGGTCCGCCGGTCCATGGGACCGGTGATGAAGCCGCATTCCATGGTGGAGCCGTACACCGGCCGGGCGCCGGGGAACACGCTGGCGACCTCGTCCGGCTGGGCGTCGGCCCGCACGTACCAGGGGGAGATCAGCTCCGCCTCCGGCGCCAGCCGGCCCCCGGGCCGGCCCAGATCCGGGACCATGGGCTCGCTCCGGTGCCGGACCGCGTCGGCGATATCCGCGGCCACCGCGCTGGCGGTGGGGTACCGGCCCGCTCCCGCGCCGCAGAAGGTCACGTCCCCCACCGCGCTGCCCCGGACGGTGCAGGCGTTCATCACCCCGCCGATGGAGGCCAGGGTGTGCTCCAGGGGGATCAGATGGGGCTGGACGAAAGCCCGGCAGCCGTCCCGGGTCCGCATGGCCCGGCCCAGCAGCTTCACCGTGTAGCCCAACGTCCGGGCCAGCTCCAGATCCGCCGGGGTCAGAGCCGTGATGCCCGTGGTGGGGATCAGGGCCGGGTCCATGTTGTAGCCAAAGGCCAGGTCCGCCAGGATGGCGGTCTTGCGGCAGGCGTCGATGCCCTCCACGTCCGCGGTGGGGTCCGCCTCGGCGTAGCCCAGAGACTGGGCCTCCGCCAGCACCTCGGCAAAGTCACGGCCCTGGGCGTCCATGGCCGTGAGGATATAGTTGGTGGTGCCGTTCAAAATGCCGTACACCTCGTCGAGCCGGTTGGCGGCCAGACACCGGACCATGGGCCGCAGCAGGGGGATGCCCCCGCCCACGCTGCCCTCGAAGAGATAGCTCACCCCGTGCTCTTTTGCCAGGGCCGCCAGCTCCATGCCGTGGACGGCCACCAGCTCCTTGTTGCTGGAGACCACGCTCTTGCCAGCCAGAATGGCCCGGCGGGAGTACTCATAGGCCGGACCCACGCCGCCGATGACCTCCGCCACCACCGCCACGTCCGGGTCGTTTTCAATGACGGAAAAGTCCCGGACAAACTTGTCCGCCCGGGGGCTGTCCGGCATGTCCCGCCGGACCAGGATATAGCCCAGCTGCAAGTCGTCCCCCGCGGCGGCGGACAGCCGGTCACGCTGGTCGTGCATGACCTCCGCCAGGCCGCCGCCCACGGTGCCGAAGCCCAGGATCGCGTATTTTACCATAGGGGCAGGCCCCCCTCAGCCAGCGGCCACCACGGCCTTAATGACCCCGCTGAGCTCACCCAGCCGGTCCAGCAGGGCCTCCGCGGAGGCGTCCAGGGCGGTCATGTCCGCCGTGATGGTCACCGGGGCCGCCCCGTTGGTGGGGATGCCCTGGTTGATGGTCAGGATGTTGGCGCCGGTGGCGGCGAACACCCCCAGCACCTCGCTGAGATTGCCCGGCTGGTGGCGGAGCATGATCTGGTACGTGACGATGCGCCCGCCGGCCACGTTCTGGAAGGGCATGACGGAATTTTTGTATTTGTAATAGGCGGAGCGGGAGATGCCCACCCGCTCGGCGGCCTCGGCCACCGTCTGGGCCAGGCCCGTGTCCAGAAGCTCCTGGGCCTGGGTCACCCGGATGAAGACCTCCGGCAGGGCGTCGCCCTCCACCAGATAAAACTGTCCGCGTCTGCTGCTAGACATGATCGATATGTCCTCCTTTTGGGGTCATTTGTACACACAGAATGTATCTTATCATGAACGACAGAAAGTTACAAGGCCGTTCGCTTTAATTCGTTAAAACCCCCGGCTCTCATGAGCCGGGGGCGGGTCGGATTGTGATTTTTGCCGATATCACTGGATCTGGATTTGGTGCTGCTCGGGCACCACCTCGGGCAGCTTGGGCAGGGTGAGCTTCAGCACGCCGTTCACATACTGGGCGGTGATGGCGGCGGCGTCCACGCCGGCCACCTCGAAGCGGCGCTCCACGGTGGCGTCCGTGCGCTCCCGGCGGATATAGCCCTTGTCGGACTTCTCCCCCTGGTCGTGATGCTCCGCCTTGACGGTGAGCACGCCCTCCTTTACGCTGACGGCGATCTCGTCCTTGTCATAGCCGGGCAACTCGGTCTCGATGGTGAAGTCCTGGTCGGTCTCCCGGATGTCCGTGGCGGCGGCGTGGGCCACCGTGCCGAAGAACTCCTGGAACGGGTCCCAGATCTTGCTGGGCGCGTAGGAACGGCTGCTGGCGAATGGGATCATATCAAACATTGTAGGTAACCTCCATATCCTTTTGATTTGTCTGCATCATACACATAATTTGTGAACAAATTTATGTGTATTGTGTGAACAGATTGTAAATATTAGCACTCAGATAAACGGAGTGCTAAATCCGTGTCTGCTGCCACTATTATTATATCCGCGCCGGCGGTGATGGGCGTTGTAAAAAGCCGGGGCGTATGTTAAAATAAGGAAAACAAAGCGACGGGAGGAAGCGCGTATGAAGCCGATGCTTGTGATCATGGCGGCCGGGATGGGCAGCCGGTTTGGAGGGTTGAAGCAGATGACGCCGGTGGACGGGGCCGGGCAGGTGATCCTGGACTACTCTGCCTACGACGCGGCCCAAGCGGGTTTTGAGAAGATCGTCTGCGTGATCAAGAAGGAGATCGAGGCGGATTTCCGGGAGGCCGTCGGCGACCGGATCGGGAAAAAATGCGATCTGCACTACGCCTTTCAGGACCTCCATGACCTGCCGGCGGGCTTTGCCGTGCCGCCGGAGCGGGCCAAGCCCTGGGGCACCGGCCACGCGGTATACGCGGCCCGGGACCTGATCGACCGGCCTTTCGCGGTGATCAACGCGGACGACTTTTATGGCCGGGGGGCCTTTATGGCCCTGGCGAAGTTTCTGGCCGAGACCGCCGATGAGCACACCCACGCGCTGGTGACCTACGACTTGAAAAACACCCTGACGGAAAACGGCACGGTGGCCCGGGGGGTCTGCACAGCGGACCAGGCCGGATACATGACCACGGTGACGGAGCTGACGGCCATCCAGGGCCCGGCGGACAGCCCCTCTTACACCCTGGACGGGGGCGCGAGCTGGAAGCCCCTGGCCCCGGACACGCCGGTGAGTCTGAACACCTGGGGCTTCCACCAGAGTTTCCTGGGCGCCATCGGGGAGAATTTGGAGCGGTTTTTGCGGGAGGACATGCCGAAAAACCCCGCCAAGGCGGAATTTTTCCTGCCCAGCGTGGTGAACGCCTGCCTGGCGGCGGGCACGGACCGGGTGAAGGTGGTGCCCACGGACGAGGTCTGGCACGGGGTCACCTACCGGGACGATCTGCCCGCCCTCCAGCAGGCGCTGGCCGCCATGAAGGCCGCCGGCAAGTACCCGGATGATCTTTGGGCGTAAAAGCAAAAGGCGCTGCCCCGGACGGCCGTCCGGGGCAGGTTTTCTATTATTTCGTCCGTTTTCGCCCGGACCATGCTTCCAGGCCCACGTCCAGCGCGGCGAACAGCACCCCCGCCACGGGCCAGACCAGCCAGGTCCGATCCCAGGCGTTGGTGAGAAAGCTCCACAGCAGGTACCCGGCGGTGACCACGCACCAGTAGATGGCCGACACATTTCGGATCAGGGCGGTCTTCTTCTCCGGGGCGTAGTCCCCCTCCTGCAACAGCATCTGGTACGCGCCCCAGGGGATGGACGCGTTCACGATGAGGTACACCCCCGCCGCCACGATGGCAAGCAGCAGGCCGATGCCGCAGGAGAGCAAAAACTCGTCCGCCACAGCCATGCACACCAGCATGGGCACTACCGCCCCCACGCACAGGCACACGCCCGCCGTCATCTGGCGGCCGTGGGCCTCCCGGTCCCGGTCCATGGCCTCCCGGGCCAGGGCCTCCACACCGGGCCCGGCGGAGAACGTCTCTTTCTCAAGGTATTCGTATTTGTCCAGCCGCCCGCCCCAGGTCACGAACAGGGCAACCGCCGGCACCACAAAGGCAAAAAGCACCGCCATGCCCGCCGCCACGGCGATCTGCTCCCAGACAGGGCGGACCGCGGACAGCCCGCCCAGCAGGATCAGGCATATGGGGGACAGGATGCACAGGGCCACGGCCCGTGCCATGGGCTTTGCGCTGGCCCGTTTCAGCGCGAGAAATTCCCGGGCCTCCTCCAGTCCCACCTGCCGCAGGACCGGCTCCGCCGGCTCCGTGGCCGCCGGCGCGTCTGCCGGCAGGATCATCTCATCTTTGATAAGGCTGTCGCAGCTGACGGAGAAGATCTCGCTGAGCCGCAGCAGCTTTTCGAGCTCCGGGGCCGCCTGGCCGCCCTCCCACTTGCTCACCGATTGGCGGCTCACGTCCAGCCGCTCCGCCAGCTCGTCTTGGCTCCAGCCCATCTGCTTGCGCAGGGCCGTTATTTTTTCGCCCAAAGTCATAAACGAACGCCTCCTTACGCTTTTGCTGCCGTCAGGATACCGTACATCTTGGTTGCAGGCAAGAAATAACCGTTGGAAATTTGTCAACCTGTGGTTGCGGCGGGCCAAACCGGCCCGCAGGAGGGCCGGTATGTCCTTGACTGTCCCGCTCCGGCCGTGTAAAATGCTTGCGAAAGGCGTGATGGCATGGAAAAAGGTATCGTCACTTTAAAAGAGGGCGCGGGCCGGGCCCTGAAAGCCGGCGGGCCCTGGGTATACGACAATGAGGCCGCTGCCATCGAGGGGGACTTCACCGACGGGGACATCGTGACCGTGCAGGATTTCAAGGGGCGGTTTCTCTGCAGGGGGTTCGTCAACCGCCGGTCCAAGCTGCTGGTGCGGGTCATGAGCCGGGACGAAAACGCCCTCATCGACCGGGACTTTCTGCGCCGCCGGGTCCGGAACGCCTGGGAATACCGGAAGCGGACCGTGGACACATCCTCCTGCCGGGTCATCTTCGGCGAGGCGGATTTCCTGCCCGGGCTGGTGGTGGACAAGTTCGCCGACGTGCTGGTGGTCCAGTCCCTGGCCTTGGGCATCGACCGGATGAAAGGGGACATCCTGGACCTGCTCCGGGAGATATTGGCGGCGGACGGGATCGCCATCCGGGGCCTATACGAGCGCAGCGACGCGCCGGTCCGGGAGCGGGAGGGCCTGCCCCGGATAAAGGGCTTCATCGGCCCGGCCTTCGACACCAAGGTGGAGATCGTGGAAAACGGCGTCCGGTACCGGGTGGATGTGGCCGAGGGCCAGAAGACCGGGTTTTTCCTGGATCAGAAATACAACCGCCGGGCCATTCGGCCCCTGTGCGACGGCGCAAGGGTTTTAGACTGCTTCACCCACACCGGCTCCTTCGCCCTGAACGCGGCCCAGGCCGGGGCGGCCAGCGTGCTGGGGGTGGACGCCTCCGAGCTGGCCCTGGATCAGGCCCGGGAGAACGCCGCTCTGAACGGGCTGGATGACCGGGTGACCTTTCAGTGCGCGGACGCGTTCGAGCTTCTGCCCGCGCTCATACGGAAAAAGGAAAAATTCGATCTGGTGATCCTGGACCCACCGGCCTTCGCCAAGAGCCGGGGGGCGGTGAAAAACGCCGTGAAGGGCTACAAGGAGATCAATCTGCGGGCCCTGCAGCTGGTGAGAGACGGGGGGTATCTTGCTACCTGCTCCTGCTCCTGCTCCCACTTCGTGGACGCGGCCCTGCTGGGCCAGACCGTCCACCAGGCCGCCAACAACGTGCGCAAACGGCTGCGGCAGGTGGAATTTCGCACCCAGGCCCCGGACCACCCCATTTTGTGGGGCGCGGCGGATTCGGATTATCTGAAATTCTTCATTTTTCAGGTGTGCAGCGAACACTAAAAGGAGGCGTGTTCCATGTATGAGCTGATCCCGGTCACGGACCGGACCTTTTACATCCAAAGCCCTGCCAAGATCGGGCTGGTGCGGCTGAACGAGACAGACGTGTGCCTGATCGACAGCGGCAACGACAAGGACGCGGGCCGGAAAGTCCGCCAGCTGCTGGACGCCAAGGGCTGGCGGCTGACGGCCATCTACAACACCCACTCCCACGCGGACCATATCGGCGGCAATCGGTATCTGCAGGGCCAGACCGGGTGCGCCGTCTACGCCCCGGGGGCGGAATGCGCTTTCACCCGGCACACCGTACTGGAGCCGTCGCTGCTGTACGGGGGCTGTCCGCCCAAGGACCTGCGCCATAAGTTCCTGCTGGCCCAGGAGAGCGACGCCCGGCCCCTGACGCCGGAGGCGCTGCCGGCGGGCTTTTCCCTGATCCCTCTGCCGGGCCACAGTCTGGACATGGTGGGCTTTCGCACGGCGGACGACGTGGTGTTTTTGGCGGACTGTCTGTCCAGCCGGGAGACCTTGGACAAGTACAAGGTGGGCTTTCTCTACGACGTGGGGGCCTATCTGGATACGCTGGAAAAGGTCAAGACCATGAAAGCCGCCCTGTTCGTGCCCGCCCATGCCCCCGCGGCGGAGGATATGGCGGACCTGGCACAATATAATATCGACGTGACTCTGTCCGTGGCGGAGGATATTTTGGATATCTGCCGGGAGCCGGTCTGCTTTGAGACCGTGCTGCAAAAGCTGTTCGCCGCCTATGGGCTCACCATGAATTTTGAGCAATACGCCCTGGTTGGCAGCGCGGTGCGGTCCTATCTGGCCTGGCTGAAGGACACGGGCCGCGTCAGCGCGGGATTTGAGGACGATCGCCTGCTCTGGGTCCGGACGTGAGGGCACGGTCGGGCGGCGTAGTACAGGTCCGAAAACCAGAACCGGAAGTGTCCCTCGACCCGCATGGTGTTGAGCGAAGCGAAACTGTGCGGGCGAGGGATACTTTCGGGCTGGTCCCGATACCGAAATAGAGCGTTCTATCTTGGTGTCGGAGCCTGGTCCATTTTGTGGCCGGGTTTGTCCTCGGTCCGGCGGCGGCGCAGGAT
Source organism: uncultured Oscillospiraceae bacterium (assembly GCA_947628805.1). GTDB lineage: Bacteria > Bacillota > Clostridia > Oscillospirales > Oscillospiraceae > CAJOIG01. The sequence continues at coordinate 52,150 of CANRBG010000007.1, forward strand.
GGAATGCATCGGCGCGGCGGCAGGCAGCTTCATCCGCAGGACCATTTTTGGATGGCTGGCGGCGGATATCCGCTGGCCGGCCTCGTCCAATATTTCCCCGGAAAGAAACCGTACCGGCTTTTCTCCCCCCGGCATGAGAAGCTCCATCTCATCGCCGGGGGCAAATTTGTTCCGCTGGGTCAGCGTCGCGTTCCCCGCTGTGTCGCAGCGCTCCACCACCGCCGCCACGTCGTACCGGGAGAAATAGCAGGCGTCGTCGGTGTATTGGCCCGGCCGGCCGAAGTAAAACCCCGTGGAATAGGGCCGGTGGCTCACCGCGTATACCTCGTCCCGCCAGACCGGGTCCAGGGGCCGGTTCGCCAGGGCTGCGTCCAGGGCATGGCGGTAGGCGTTGGTCACCGTAGCGGCGTAGTAGGCGGACTTGGTCCGGCCCTCGATCTTTAAGCTGGTCACCCCCGCCGCCAGCAGCTCCGGCACATGGTCGATCATGCACATGTCCCGGGAATTGAAAAGGTAGGTGCCCCCGTCCTCCGATATCTCCAAAAATGTCCCCGGCCGCTTTTCCTCTTCCAGTCGGTACCGCCAGCGGCAGGGCTGGGCGCAGGCGCCCTGGTTGGCGGCCCGGCCTGTCAGATAGTCGGACAGCACGCACCGGCCGGAAAAGGATACGCACATGGCCCCGTGGCAGAATGCCTCCAACTCCAACGCCTCCGGGACCCGGGCGCGAAGCTCCCCGATCTGTTCCAGGCTCATCTCTCGGGCCAGCACCACCCGGCTGGCCCCCAGATCGTAAAAGGCCCGGGCCGTGGCCGCGTTCATGACCCCCGCCTGGGTGCTGATGTGGAGCCTGGCCCGGGGCGCGTACTTTCTCGCCAGGGTCATGACCCCCAGGTCCGACAGGATCAGCCCGTCCGCCCCGGCGGCATCCAGGCTTTCCAGATACCCCGGCAGGGCGTCCATCTGCCCGTCCGTGGGGATGGTGTTCACCGTCACGTAGACCTTCACGTCCCTATCATGGCAATAGCCCACGGCCCAGACCATGTCCGCCGGGCCGAAGGCGCCCGCCCCGGCCCGCATGCCGTAGCCGGGCCCAGCCAGATAGACCGCGTCCGCCCCATATGTCACCGCCATGATCAGCTTTTCCCGGTCCCCCGCCGGGGCCAGGATCTCCGGTTTTTTTGTCTTCTCCATCGTCTCACCCGCGCGTGTTTTTCCTCATTATAGCACATAACGGCACAAAAAACCGTCCGGCTCATGAAGCCGGACGGTCCATTTTACCCGATTCTCTCAAAATCCCCCGAAAAACTGGCGGAAGAAGTCCTCCATGTCCCCGTAATACTGCCGCTGCTCCGGCTGGGGGGTGGAGGCGGCCTCCGCCGGCCGCTGGCTCTCCCCAAAGGTCACGGACAGGGTCAAAACCTCGCCGGACCGCCAGACCGTCAGTTCCGCCGTGTCACCCACGTCGTAGGTGCGCACGATGGCGGTCAGCTCCGTTGACCCGGCGACCTCTTTTCCGTCCACCGCAGTGATCACGTCCTGCTCCCGCAGACCCGCCTGGTCCGCCGGGCCGCCGGCCTGAACGCTTGTCACATAGGCCCCCGGGGTCAGACCGTACCGGTCCGCAACGGAATCCGGCAGGGTGTAGCTGCTGATGCCCATGCTGGCCCGGTCGGTCACATAGCCGTACTGGATCAGCTGCTCCGCGATATGGGCCGCGTCCTCGATGGGGATGGCAAAACCCAGGCCCTCCACGCCGGTGGCGCTGGTCTTGGCGGTCACAACGCCGATGACCTCCCCGTCTCCGTCATACACCGGCCCGCCGGAGTTGCCCTCGTTCACCGCCGCGTCGATCTGGAACATGTTGATGGGGCCGTTGTCCTGGTCGGTGGTGATGGCCCGGTCCGTGGCGGAGATGATGCCGGTGGTCATGGTGAAGTTCAGCTCGCCCAAAGGGTTGCCCACCGGATAGATGGTCCGGCCCACCACGATGTCCCCCGCGTCGCCCATGGCGACCGGCGTCAGGTCGGCGGCGTCGATCTTCAGCACCGCGATGTCGTTGGCCGTGTCATAGCCCACGATGTCGGCGGTGTATTCCGCGCCGTCATAGGTCAGTACCGACACCTCATAGCCGCCCTGACGGGCGTCGTCGATGACGTGGTTGTTGGTCAGGATATAGCCGTCGTCGCTGATGATGAAGCCCGTGCCGGAGACGCTGGCCGCGCTGATCTGGCCGAAGAAATTGGTGTAGGTGATCTCAGTGGTCACGCCCACCACCTGCTTGGTGGCCAGGGCGTAGACCTCTTGTCCCGCCGCCGTCTCCGCCGCGGCGGCGGCGTCCGCGCCGGCGTCCTTCGCCGTGGCCGCCGGGGTGGGCGTGGGCAGCGGCGCGGGGGTAGCCGGGGTCAGCAGGTCCTCCCCGCCAAAGCCGCCCCGCAGGAAGAAATACGTCCCGCCCGCGCCCAACACCGCCGCCAAAAGCGTGCACACAAGGCAAATGGCGATTACCGCCCCCGGGCCCATGCCTCTGCGGGTCTTGCCCCGGGCGGGCTCGGGCTGGGCTGGCGTATAGCCGCCATAGCTGGCCCCATAGTGGGAAGAGGCGTCCGACGGGTCATAGCCGTTGTTGTCGTAGTCGTTCATGGTGCGTCCTCCTTTTGGGAGTTGGCCGGTCTTCGGCCGTACTGGATATAATGTAGCCCGTTTCCGGCCATTTTTCCAGAGAAATCTGTAAATAAATTGTGGATTTTTTATGACGGGTCAAAAAAGTCTTGACATATCCGGGATGGGGCGTATAATAGCAATTGATATATAACGTATGTTGTTTAACAGGAGGATACTTATGCCACCAAAAGCGAAAGTGACAAGAGAGCAGATCGTGGACGCGGCGCTGGCCCTGGCCCGAAAGGCGGGGCAGGAAGCGGTGAACGCCCGAGCGGTGGCGGCGGCGCTGGGCTGCTCCACCCAGCCGGTCTTTTCTCATTATGAGACCATGGAGGCCCTGCAGCGGGATGTGCTGGGGGCGGCCCAGGCCGTGGCTCAGAGGTACATGGACCCGGCCGGCGAGCCGGGCTGTCCCCCCTACAAGGCCGTGGGCATGGGCTATATCCGCTTCGCCATGGAGGAACCGGCCCTGTTTCGGTGGCTCTACATGCGGGACCGGTCCGGGGAGCCCCCTGTCGACGACCGGGCCGAGAACGCCGCCGTGATCGGGCTCATCATGGAAAAGACCGGGCTGGACGAGGACGCGGCGTGGCTTTTCCACCTGGAGATGTGGCTGTTCGTCCACGGGCTGGCGGCCACGGCTGCCACCCGGTATGTGGACTGGGACCGGCCCCTCATCAGCGCCATGCTCACGGACGTATTCGAGGGCCTGCGGGCCCGGTTCGCGGCGAAGTCCGGGGAGGCGTGAATGGAAAACGGTATCGTTATGGACCGGCTCACCAAACGCTTCCGGGATGTGACGGCGGTGGACGCCCTGTCCCTGACCGTCCCGGCGGGAGAGCGGTTCGCCCTGCTGGGGGTCAACGGGGCCGGCAAGACCACCACGGTGCGGATGCTTTCGTGCCTGACCCGGCCCACGGCGGGTGACGCGCTGGTGGCCGGCAAAAGCGTGGCCCGGGAGCCGCTGGCTGTGAAAGAGCGCATTGGCCTCTCCCCCCAGGAGACGGCGGTGGCGATGAACCTGACGGCGGAGGAAAATCTGCTGTTCATGGCGGGGGTCCATGGGCTGGACCGGGCGGCGGCCCGGGCTAGGACGGCGGAGCTTACGGAGGCGCTTGATCTGGGCCCGGTCCTGCGCCGGCGGGCCAGGACCCTCTCCGGGGGCTGGCAGCGGCGGCTCAGCATCGCCATGGCGCTGGTATCCCGGCCCCGGGTCCTGTTTCTGGACGAGCCCACCCTGGGGCTGGACGTGCTGGCCCGGACGGCGCTGTGGGACGTGATCCGCTCGCTGCGGGGCGTCACCACCGTGCTGACCACCCATTATATGGAGGAGGCGGAGGAATTGGCGGACCGGGTGGGAGTCCTGGCGGCGGGCCGGCTCCTGTGCGCGGGCACCCCGGCTCAGCTGAAGGATCGGGCCGGGACGGACCGGTTTGAGGACGCCTTCGTGACCATCGTAAAGGAGGCGAGCGCCCTATGAAAACGCTGACCTTTGCCAGCCGGACCGCCCGGGAGATCTTGCGGGACCCTCTGACGGTCCTCTTTGGACTGGGCTTTCCCCTGGTCCTGCTGGGGCTTCTGACGGCCATCCAGAAAAACGTGCCGGTGCCTCTGTTCGCCCTGGAGCGCCTGACTCCCGGGGTGGCGGTGTTCGGCCTGGCTTTTTTGACCCTTTTCGCCGCCACGCTGATCGCCCGGGACCGGTCCGGCAGCTTTCTGACCCGGCTGTATACCACGCCCCTCACCGCCTGGGACTACATCTTCGGCTACACCCTGCCCCTGATCCCCATGGGTCTGGCCCAGGAGGCCGTGTGCTACGGCGCGGCGCTGGCCCTGGGTCTGGCGCCCACGGTCCACATCGGCCGGGCCCTGCTGGCGGGGCTGCCGGCGGCGCTTTTCTTCATCGGGCTGGGCCTTCTGTGCGGGACGGTGTTCTCGGACAAACAGGTGGGCGGCCTGTGCGGCGCGCTGCTGACCAACCTGACCGCCTGGCTGTCCGGGACCTGGTTCGACGTATCCCTGGTGGGCGGCTGGTTCAAGCGCCTGGCGGAGGCCCTGCCCTTTTTGCACGCGGTGGAGTTGCAGCGGGCCGCCCTGAGCGGCGATTCGGCCCAGTGCGGGGCCCATCTGGGGTGGGTCGCCGGGTATATGGCGGCGGCCCTGGTCTTGGCGGCGGCGGTATTCACCGCCAAAATGCGGAAAAACTGACAGAGCGGGCGGCCCGGGCCGTCCGCTTTTTTCAATCTGTTAACATTTCCGACAGGAGAAAGTATTATAGTACCCACAGAAACAGGTATTTTTGTGGGAGGCCGCACGGTGGACAAGGACCGGGACGATCTGCCCCAGAGCGGGCAGGAGCCACAAGAGCATATGGTCCCCCCGGAGGAGGAGCCCCGCATGGCGTACAGCGACGCCGCTTACCGCTCCGCGCCCCGGGAGGGTCCGGCGTCCTATGGCTATAACCCCGCCCGGTACTACGCCCGGGAGGAGGAGACCGGCCACCGGGGCCAGTTCGGCATGCGGGCGCTGCTGGCGCTGTGTCTGCTGATGGTGATCGCCTCCGGGGCCCTGGGGGTGGGCAGTCTCTATATCCTGAGCCGGGACCGGCGGCAGGACCAGGCCGACGCCCGATCCGCCACCGCCGACTTTTACGCCGAGGCCGTCCAGGAGCAGGACCAGGCCGGGCCTTTGGCCCTGTGCGGGACCAACGACGCCGCCCCCATGAGCGGGGAGGATATCTACGTGATGGCCTGCGGCCAGGTGGTGGGCGTCACCGCCGGCAACAGCGCCGGCTCCGGCATCATCGTGAGCGCCGACGGCTATATCCTCACCAACCAGCACGTGATCGCCCAGGCGGCCGCCTGGGGCCAGCCGGTGACCGTGGCGGTCTTCTCCGGCCAGAAGTACGACGCCCAAGTGTTGGGCGCGGAGGCCGACAGCGACCTGGCGGTGCTGAAGATCGAGGCCGAGGGCCTGACCCCCGCCGTTTTAGGCAACTCCGACGGCCTGGCCGTGGGCGAGACGGTCTACGCCGTGGGCAATCCCATGGCCGATCTGCCCTACACCATGACCCGGGGGGTGGTGTCCGCCCGGGACCGGCTCATTGCCACGGGGGAGAACGTGTCCGCCAACATGTTCCAGTTCGACGCCCCCATGAACCGGGGGGGCTCCGGCGGGCCGGTCTATAACGCCCGGGGCCAGGTGGTGGGCGTGGCTACCGCCAAGTACGCCGCCAGCGGCGTGGAGGGGCTGGGCTTTGCCATCCCCAGCGCGGACGCCTGCCGCATCGCCAACGAGCTGATCACCAAGGGGTATGTGTCCGGCAAGGCCTATTTGGGCCTGGTGCTGGACGGCACTTACACCCCCGCCGTGGCCCGGTACTACCGGCAGCAGCCGGGGGCCTATATCCGCTCCGTCCAGCCGGGCAGCGCCGCCGAGACCGCGGGCCTGCTGGCCGGGGACATCGTCACCGCCGTGGACGGAGCCGTCGTGGCGGACGCGGACAGTCTGGTGGCCCTCATCCGGGGCTACAAGGCCGGGGATACGGCCACGCTCACTGTCTGGCGGGGCGGCGGGACAATGGACCTGTCCGTCACCTTTGGAGAGGCCGTCCCCGCCGAGACGGCACAGCCTTAAAAAATTTTCCTATTTTACGCGATCCGATGCAATAAAATCCCTTTCCCGCGCATTACTTCTATGACAGGAGATCGGGGCAAGATGGAACAAGCGGCAAAACCTACGGAGGCGTCCTCTCCGGACAGGGCCCGTCTGGAGACGCTGCTGGCCGGTATCGCGGCCGGCGACCGGGACGCGCTGGGCCAGCTTTATGCCCAGACCCGGGGCGCGGTCTACGCCATGGCGGTGGGCGTGCTCAAAAACGCCCACGACGCCCAGGACGTGACCCAGGACGTGTTCGTCCGCATCTGGGAACGCGCCGGACAGTACCGGCCCGGGGGCTCTCCCATGGGATGGGTCCTGACCCTGGCCCGGAACCTGGCCCTCATGCGCCTGCGGCAGGCCGACCGGGTCCGGACCATGGACGAGGACGCCTGGGACGCGGTCCCGGCGGCGGCCCCGGCCGTCACTACCGAGGAGCGGGCGGTGCTGCAGACCGCCCTGGGGTCGCTGACGGACCAGGAGCGACAGATCGTACTGCTCCACGCCGCGTCCGGCCTGAAGCACCGGGAGATCGGGCAGCTTTTGGACATGCCCACAGCCACGGTCCTGTCAAAATACCACCGCGCACTGAAAAAACTGCGCGTCCAGCTGGAAGGAGATGACGCCATATGACCGAACGGGAGCTGAACGAGCGGCTGAAAGCCGCGCTGGATCACGCCGCCCCGGACGATCTGGACGCCGTCCTCTCCCGCTGCGGGACGGGAAAGGGGAATGTGATCGACATGAACGAAGTGAAAACCAACACCAACAAGAAGAAAAAGTCCTGGACCCGGGGACTGATCGCCGCGTGCCTGGCGCTGGTGCTGCTGGGCGGAGGCGGCGGAGTGTTTTACCAGCAGGCATACGCCGTGGCCAGCGTGGTGAGTCTGGACGTGAACCCCAGCATCCAGCTGACTGTGAACCGGAGCGAGAAGGTGCTGTCCTGCGCCGGCCTGAACGCCGAGGCCCAGACCGTCCTGGCGGATATGGGCGGGGGCCGGGACCTGAAGGGAGCCAAGCTGGACGTGGCGGTCAACGCCATCGTGGGGGCCTTGGTCCGCAGCGGCTATCTGGACAAACTTGACAGCGCCATCCTCATCTCCGTGGAGGATAAGGATGCCGCCCGGGGTGCCCGGCTCCAGCAGGAGCTGGTAGCCTCCGTGGACGGGGCTTTGCAGACTGCCGAGAACACCGCTTCCGTGCTGAGCCAGAACGTGACGGCCAGCAAGACCCTGGAAAACCAGGCCCAGAAAAACAATATCTCCACCGGCAAGGCCTATCTGATCGACCAGATCGTGACCCTGAACCCGGATCTGGACTTTGACGCGCTGGCGGCCCTGTCCGTGGAGGAGCTGCGGGACCTGCTGCAGGCCGGCGCCCCCGCCATGCCCATCGGCCAGCAGGCCGCGCTGCAGGCCGTGCTGGACTTCGCCGGGCTGACGGAAAACGACTACACCTTCGCCGAAACGGACCCGGAGCTGGACGAGCGCACGCCCTACTACGACGTGGAGCTTTACGTGGACGGCCGGGAACGGGATTACGGCGTGGACGCCTATACCGGCGAGGTGATCCAGGGCGTGAAGACCCCCGCGGTGATGGACCCGGGGCCGGCCCTGTCCCAGTCCGACACACCGGCCGTGACAGAGGCGGACGCGGAGGAGCTGGCCCTGGCGGACGCGGGGCTCCAGGACGCGGTCTTCTCCGCCACCCGGACCGACTTCGACGACGGACGGCTGCGCTATGAGGTGGAGTTTTTCGCCGGGGGCTATGAGTACGACTACGAGATCGACGCCGAGACCGGCGACATCCTCAGCTCCGACCGGGAGCGGGACCCCCGGGCGGCCACCGCGAAGACGACCACCGCCCCCGCGCCCACGGCGGATCCCAACGGCGACATCGGCCAGGACGCGGCCGTCGCCGTGGCCCTGGATCACGCCGGGCTGACGGAGGACCAGGTCAGCCGCCTGAAGTGCAAGCGGGACCGGGACGACGGCCGGATCGAGTATGAGATCGAATTCAAGTGCGACGGCTACGACTTTGAGTACACGGTGGACGCCGCCTCCGGGGCCATTCTGGACCACGAGCGGGACTGGGACGATTAAGTCCCGCCCAGCCTCGCAGAGTTTGCGCCTGCAGGCGCAAATAAAGTGGGATCATGATTTCCGGCGACATGCGCGTCGGAAATCATTCTTCTCAGCCCGCAAACGTGAACGCCCCCGCCTTCCAGGCGGGGGCGCTTTGCGCTGCAGCGGGCTGCAACTCTCTCGTTTGAATGCGATGCATTCAAACGAATTTACATCACATTGCCTTCTGGGCGTTGACCTTGATGCCGGGGCCCATGGTGGAGGCGGTGACGCAGCTGCGGATGTACTGGCCTTTCGCAGACGCGGGCTTAGCCTTCACGATGGCGCCGATCAGGGCCTCATAGTTCTCCTGCAGCTTCTCGGGACCGAAGCTCACCTTGCCGATGGGGCAGTGGATGATGTTGGTCTTGTCCAGACGGTACTCGATCTTACCGGCCT
>CANRBG010000008.1 GCA_947628805.1 uncultured Oscillospiraceae bacterium
TGCCCCCGGACCTGGAGGCCTTGAAGGGCAACGCGGCGGAGGAGTACCCCGACTATCTGGGCCAGTGCGCCGCCCTGGATGAGAACCTGGGCCGGCTCATCGAGAGGCTGAAGAAGGAGGGACTGTATGATAACACCGTCATCATCTTCGCCTCCGACCACGGCAGCCACTTCCTGACCCGTAACCGGGACGAGCATCTGAACGGCTACGACGACTACAAGCGCTCCTGCCACGACGGGTGCCTGCATGTGCCTCTGGTGATAGCCGGCGGTCCCTACAAGGGCGGCGTGGCCATCAAGGACCTGGTGAGCACGGAGAGCCTGCCCAAGACCATCCTGGCCATCGCCGGGGTGGACGTGGGGGACAAGATGATCGGCGAAAACCTCCTGAACGTGGTGGAGCACTCCGACCCCGACCGGCCCAACGAGGTGTTCGCCCAGATATCCGAGAGCCGGGTGGGCCGGTGCGTGCGCACGGCGGACTGGCTCTACTCCGTGTACGCCCCCGGGGTCAACGGCGGCGAGGCCGCCGCGTCGGATACTTACGCCGACGACTTCCTCTATGACATGAAGGCCGACCCCTGGCAGCTGAATAACGTGGTGGCCGACCCGGCCTATGCCGCCGTAAAGGCGGAGCTGCGGGAAAAGCTGCTGGCCTGGATAGAGCGGGCCGAGGGCGCCCGCCCCACCATCACCGACTGACGGGTGGCATTCACAGAATCAAAAACGGACAGGGTCTACCGCTGGCTCCTGGCCTATATCGACGAGAACAAATTCTCCGGCAACCAGAAACTGCCCTCGGAAAACGCGGTGAGCCGCCGTCTCTCGGTCAGCCGGGAGACGGTGCGCTCCGCTTTCGGGCGGCTGGTGCAGGAGGGCGTGGTCTACAAGATCAAGGGCAGCGGCACCTACTTCAACAAGGAGCTGGCCCTGAGCCGGGAACTGAACACCGGCGGCGCCCCCCGGCGCATCGGGCTCATCCTCCAGGGCCAGGACCAGAACGCCAACACCCAGCTCATCGAGGGCATCCGTAGTGTCCTGCCCGCGGGGCAGGTGGATATGAGCATCTTTTTGACGGACAACAAGTTCGCCAATGAGCGCCGGTGCCTGCAGACCGTGGTGCACCAGAACTTCAGCGGCTTCATCGTGGACGGGGTGAAGGCCAGCCTTTTGAACCCCAACCTGGACTGCTACCAGGACCTGTACCGCCGGCGCATCCCCGTGGTGTTTTATAATAACTATTATAAAAACCTGCGCTATCCCCGGGTCATCGTGAACGACACCCAGTGCGCCGGGGCCCTTTTGGACCTGCTCATCGCCGCCGGCCACCGGCATATCGCCGGCATCTTCGTCTACGACAACTACCAGAGCATCGAGAAGTTCCAGGGCATGACCGCGGAGCTGAAGGCCCACGGGGTGGAGTTCCAGGACGATTACATCAAGTGGTGCGTGTCCAACGAGGCCCACGACGAGAGCTTCGTGCGCTCCATCGAGCGGTTTTTGAAGGGCCTGCCCCGGTGTACTGCCGTGGTCTGCTGCAATTATCTGGTCTACCGCTTGGTGCGCCAGGCCCTGGACAAGATGGGCCGGCGGGTGCCGGAGGACATGTCCATCGTCTGCTTCGACTACTCCGGGGACGACTGGGAGGCGGAGGGGGTCACCTGCTCTGTCCACCAGGGGTTCGAGATGGGCCGCCTGGTGGCCCAGCGGCTCCTGTGGATGATCGACCGGCGGGAGTGCGAGGACAAGAACTATTCCTACGTCATGGCCCCGAAGATCTATCCGGGCCGGACGGTAAAGGCCCTGTAAAGACAAGAAGAGGCCGGGCGGCTGCCCGGCCTTTTTGCATTTGCCACGGGGAAAAAGCAGGAACTTTTTTGCCAACTGCCCGTCATATCGGTTGCGGCGGAGAAAGGTCCGTGGTATTCTTAAATAAGGAGCAATGAAATAGGAGGGGACCGAAATGAAGATGCGCAAGAGACTGACGGCCCTGGCCCTGGCGGCGATGATGCTGGCCGCTATGGCATTGGGCGCCGGCGCGGCGGACGCGGGGGAGAGGAGCGTCTTCCTGCCGGAGGGCATCGAGCTCACCGCCCCGGATACGGCTGCGGTCGCGGCGGACGGCTATGTGCTCTATGAGAACGAGCATGTCAAATTCTCCATGGAGGTGCCGGCGGCGTATACGGTCACGGAGCCCTATGAGAACACCGTGCTGGTGACGGACGAGGACCCCCAGGATTTCCAGGTCCACGCAGAATACACCTTTGCCACGGTGGACAGCGCCCACTTCCTCTATGACGCCCAGGACTTTGCTGACCTCATCGAGGCGGACAAAAAGCAGCTCACCGACTGGGTGGGCACCCAGGAACTGGAGGTGCTGGGCACCGGCTGGGGCGAGGTCGCGGGGAAGCGGTGCTTTGTGTGCGCTTTCACCATGAACGGCGGCGACGCCACCGGCGGGCTCTACATCTTCGACGGCCAGGGGGACTTCGGCTGCTACTGCGTGACGGCGTTCATCAACGAGAGATCGGACAAGGCCGCCCTCTACGGCGAGCAGCTGCAGCACATGGTCGAGACCTTTGCCGTCACCGGCCCCTACCAGATGGAGGGGTATACCCTGTATGACATGGAGGCTGAGGACGCGCGGGTGCGGTTCTTCCTCCGGGGAGAGGCGAAGGTGAATGACGGCGATTCCGCAGCCATCTATCCGGTGTCCAGTGTGTACAGCGAGGCGAATATCTATGTGAGCCGTGGGTATGAGACGGCGGACCATACCCTGGACCGGATGATCGAGCTGAACACAGGCTACTTCTTCAGCTACTGCGACAACGCCCGCTTTACCACCCAGCCTTCCCACTTTGACCTGGGGCGGTACAGCTACGACATGGTGGAGTTGGAATACGATCAAGACGAAACGCATCTCACCACCAGAAGCGCCGTGTTCATCTCAGGAGGCTTTTGGTGGGAGGTGGAGGCGGAGTACACGGCGGAGTATGCCGACACAGTGAACGACACTTTCAGCGACATCCTGTTCTCCCTGCGGGTGGATAATGACGGGGCCGTGCCCGGCACCGTATCCTCCGCCCCGGAAGCACCCGCCCAGACCCAGGACAGCCAGCCGGCCGCCGACAACAATGCCGGCAGCGCCGGCGTGAGCGCGGTGCTGGACGTGATCCAGGCCCAGGAGGGGTTCTCCCCGTCGGATAAGGAGCCCATCGGCTTTGTGTACGGCCTTCCCGGCGGCAGTGAGCTTCTGGTGACGGAGTACGAGATCGCAGAGACCGGCGGGGGATACAGCGTGTGCTCCGACGCCTGGCTCGTCGGGGCCGGCAGCGCCGTGCTCCTGGGCCGCAACCAGGTCTATAAGGAGGCGGGCGGCGGCATGGGCTGGGTGACCGTGGCGGAGAAGGACGGCGTGACCTATGTGGGGCTCCAAAGCTATATGTCCTATGAGACCGGGTCCGACGAATACCGGGTCTATCTGCCCGTGGATGAACAGGAGGGCGCCTTCGGCGAGGGCGTCTACATGGAGATACACAACGTCCTGGACGGCAACGGCTTCGTGTTCGGCAGCGCCATGGTCGATGGCGCCTCCTGTGCGGAGGAGGACTTCTACGCCGCCGTCAGGGGATTCGATGACGTGGACGACGGCCTGCCCATGGACCTGCGGTGGGGCCCGGATGACGGTGTGATGAGCTTCGACGGCCTCCGGGAGGCCTATCCCGGCGGCGCCGCCCCGGTTGAGGCCGCCCCTGACACGGCCGGGTCGGCGGCGGGGCCCGCCCTGACCCAGGTTGCGGGACCCATCACCACGCCCAACGTGGTGGAGCAGATCGTGAACAGTATCAAGTCCCAGCCGGGCTTTGGCTCCTCCACGTCTTCCTATCAGCCCCTGGGCTGCGGATGGTATCTGCCGGGCGCCGGGCGGCTGATACTGACGGAATATGAGATCAGCGACCGCTCCAATGGCTTCGACGACTGGTATGTGTGCACCGATGCGTGGCTCGTGAAGGACGGCGGCGCCGTGCTCCTGGGCCGGAACCAGCTCTACCGGGAGGTGGGCGGCAACTCCGGCAGCGTGTCCATCGTGCAGAAGGACGGCGTGGTGTACGTGGAGATGGAGTGCCACCTGTGGGAGGGCGACCAGTTCAACAACTACTACGTCTACCTGCCCGTGGACGAGCAAGCGGGCGCTTTCGGCCAGGGCGTCTACATGGAGGCCCACGGCACCGTGGGCGGGGAGGACAGCGGCGACTATATCATCGACGGCGAGTATTGGCCCAAGTCTGACTTCGACATCGCCCGGGGCGAGTATGAACAGATGCTGACCGTGGACATCATCCAGGGGCCGGAGGACTTCGGCGCACAGCCGCTTGACGACATGCCCCAGAGCTTCCCGGATGAGGATATATTCGCCGTGCGGACGGATGTGTGGTGATAAGATATGATAAAGCGTGACAGTTTGACGGCCCTGCTCCTGGCGGCGGTGATGGTCCTGGGCATGGCCCTGGGGTGCGGCGCCGCGCCCAGCAGCGTCTTCCTGCGCCCGGAAACGGCGGAGGAAGAGCCGGAGTTTGAGAGCGCCGTCACCCTGAACGGCGAGGCGGCGGACCAGGCGGAGTACGTCTATTCTTATGCCCAGGAGTATGGGCACGTGTTCGCTGCCGGCTTCTCCGCCGGCGGCATGAGCTGGACGTTCCTGGCCGCCCTGCCCGAGGCGCTGTGCGTGGAAGGCGGGGAGTATGCCGGGGAGGAGATAGAAAAGGGCGGCATCCTGTTCGAGGTGACAGCTGTGGACACGGAGAGCTTCGCCGTGGAGGTATACGATTCCGCGGCGTCGCCCGAGGCCTTTGAGGACCTGGCGGTAAGCGTGGAGAACATCACGCCCTATGAGCAGGCCCGGTTCCGTCTTACCGGGACCGTCCATATGAACGGGGGCGACGCCGAGATCGCGGTGGCGGGCGAGGCGGAGTTCACCCGGAGCGAGACCGGCAGCACCGGCGCGGCCAACAGCGCGGCGGGCGTCTGCGGCGCCTGCGGCGGCACCGGCCTGTGCAGTATCTGCCACGGCAGCGGCGTCTGCCAGGTGTGCTTTGGCCGGGGCGGGATGTCCGTCACCACCTACGGCATGGGCGGCGACGACTGGGTGGTCTGCCAGGGCTGCCATGGGGACCGCCAGTGCAAATACTGCGACCATGGCCAGTGCTCCTCCTGCGGCGGCACCGGCATGGCATAAGCGATATAATGGAAGCCCCCTGCCATCGGCAGGGGGCTCATTTTGTCTTATCGGAACAGCATCCGGGCGGCGGCCTGCAGCCGGGGCAGGGCGTGGTCCAGGAGGGCTTTCATGCTAGGGCACCAATAGTTCTCCGGCCCGGCGGGGCCCGCAAAGCGGTCCCGGCGGCAGCCGCCCCGGCACAGGGGATAGTAACGGCATGTATCGCATCCGGCCGGGCGCCTGGCCCCCTCCGCCAGGAAGGCCGCCATCACGGGGCTGGCCAATGCCTGGGCGGGGGTCACATCATGGATGCTGCCCAGATGGTACTCGTCCAGCACGTAAAAGTCGCAGGGGTAGAGCCCCCCGTCGGCCTCCGCCGCCAGATACCCGCCGCATGCCCCCGCCGCCGCGCAGGAGCTGGGGGGCATGCCCGCCAGAAGCCGGAGCAGGTCGTCAAAAAGCCGCACGCTCACATATCTGCCCCTGGAAAGGTCGGCGTACCAGCAGTCGAACAGGCCCTTGAGGAAGTTCCCGTAGGCCTGCGGCGTCAGGGACCAGGGCAGGCCGCCCCGGTCCGCCTCCAATGGGTCCAGGCAGGGGATGAACTGCAGGGGGTGGGGGCCCAGGGCCGTGAGGCTCTTCCACACCTGGTGGGGGGCGGCGGCCAGGGGGGCCGTCACCACCGCGAGAAGATTCGTCTCTGCCCCGGCCTCGTCCAGTGCGGCCAGGGCTCTCACCGCCCGGGACCAGGTGCCGCTCCCGGCGGCGTCCCGCCGGTGGCGGTCATGGATGGCCGCTGTCCCGTCCAGGGAAAGGCCCACCAGAAAATCATGGGTCTTGAAAAAGGCCGCCCAGTCCCTGTCGATGGCCAGGCCGTTGGTCTGGATGGCATAGCTGACATGGGCCCCGGCGGGGCATGCGCGCTCCGCCATGGACACGAAGTCCCGGTAGAACCCCAGGCCCGCCAGGGTGGGTTCGCCTCCCTGGAACAGGAAGTGGACGGCCCCGCCGGGGCCGGCATAGTCCAGGCCCTTTTCGATGAGGGCCCGGGCGGTGTCCCGGTCCATCATGCCCCGATTCTTCACGGCCCGGTTCTCCGTGACGTCCTCATAGAAGCAGTAGCGGCAGCGCATGTCGCAAAGGCCCGAGGCGGGCTTGACGAGAAAGGTGACGGCGTTCATCTCTTGACCTCCCTCACAGATACCGGCCCGTGGCGCTCTCGGGACAGCGCCGGATGTCCTCCGGCGTGCCGGCGGCCACGATGCGCCCGCCCTCGGCCCCGCCGCCCGGGCCCATATCCACCACATAGTCGGCGCTGCGGATAAGGTCCAGGTCGTGCTCGATGACCACCACGGTGGCCCCCTGGTCCAGGAGGGCCTGGAACACGCCCATGAGCCCGGCCACGTCCAGGGGATGCAGGCCGATGGTGGGCTCGTCGAAGACGAACAGGGCGTCGGACTGGCCCCGGCCCATCTCGCTGGCCAGCTTCAGCCGCTGGGCCTCGCCGCCGGACAGCCCCGGCGTGGCTTCGCCCAGGGTGAGATACCCCAGCCCCACGTCGTGCAGCAGCTGCAGGCGGCCATGGACGGTCTTTAAGTCGCCGCAGGCATTGAGCGCCTCGTCCACGCTCATGGCCATGAGGGCGGGGAGGCTGTGATGGGCGCCGTCCTTCCGCTCCCGGAATATCTGGTAAGCCTCCCGGCTATACCGGCTGCCGCCGCAGTCGGGGCAGGGGATGTCCACATCCGGCAGAAACTGCACGTCCAGGCTGATGCTGCCCGTGCCGTCGCAGGTGGGACAGCGCAGGTCCCCCGTGTTGTAGGAGAAATCCCCGGCCTTGCGGCCACGGAGCTTTGCGTCCGCCGTGCGGGCATAGACCTTCCGCAGCTCGTCGTGCACGTCCGCATAGGTGGCCACGGTGGAGCGCACGTTCACGCCGATGGGCGTGGCGTCGATGAGCTTCACCTGGCGGATGCCGGGGGCGTCGATGGATAGGACGTGGCCGGGCAGGGGCTTCCCTTGCGCCGCGGCGGCCAGAGCGGGAACGAGGCTCTCCAATATCATAGTGGTCTTGCCCGAACCGGACACGCCGGTGATGGCGGTGAGCCGGCCCTTGGGGAGCTTGAGCTCCAGGGGCTTCACCGTGTGGATGGGGCCGGTGGCCATGCGGATAGAGCCCTGGTCGAACAGCGCCGCCTTTTCCGTGCGCGCCCGGAGGGTCACCTTCACGTCCGGGGCCAGGTATGGCCCTATCCTGGAGGCGGGGTCGGCTATGAGCGCCGGCACGGGGCCTTCCGCGATGACCCGACCGCCGTCGGCGCCGGCCCCGGGTCCCAGCTCGATGAGCCAGTCCGCGTGGGTCAGCACGTTCACGTCGTGGTCCACCAGGACCACGGTGTTGCCGTCCGCCGCCAGATCGTCTATCACCCCGGTGAGGCCCGCGAGGTTCGCCGGATGCAGGCCGATGGAGGGCTCGTCCAGCACGTACAGCGCCCCGGTGGTCCGGTTGCGGACCGCCCGGGCCAGCTGGGAGCGCTGCCGCTCGCCGGTGGACAGGGTGGAGGCGGCCCGGTCCAATGTGAGGTAGTCCAGCCCCAGATCCACCAGCCGCCGGGCGGCGGCCTGGAACGATTCGCAGATGCTCTCCGCCATGGGCCGCATCTTTGTCGGCAGGGAGCCGGGTATGCCCTCCACCCAGACGATCAGGTCCGAGAGGGTCATTTTGCAGGCGTCCGCCAGGGATATGCCCCGCAGCCT
This sequence comes from uncultured Oscillospiraceae bacterium, assembly GCA_947628805.1. Taxonomy (GTDB): domain Bacteria; phylum Bacillota; class Clostridia; order Oscillospirales; family Oscillospiraceae; genus CAJOIG01. Next base: position 7,975 of record CANRBG010000008.1, read on the forward strand.
GGGGGCCCGGGCCGCCTGGGACAGGCGGGTGCCCCCGCAGTCGGGGCAGACGTCCTGTTTGAGGAACTTCTCCACCCGCTTCATGCCCTTTTCGTCCTTCACTTTGGAAAGGGCGTTTTCCACCGTGTACACCGCGTTGAAGTAGGTAAAGTCCAGCTCGGCGAATTCCTCGGTCTTTTTGGAGCGGTAGAGGATGTGTTTTTTCTCCGCCGGCCCGTCGAAGACGATGGCCCGCTCGGCGTCGGTCAGCTGGGAAAAGGGCACGTCGGTGCGGACCCCCATGGCCCGGCACACGTCGGTCATCAGCGACCACATCAGGCTGTTCCAGGGGGCCACGGCCCCCTGATCGATGGTCAGGCTCTCGTCCGGCACCAAGGTGGCGCGGTCCACGGTCCGGACCATGCCGGTCCCGCCGCAGGTGGGGCAGGCGCCCTGGCTGTTGAAGGCCAGCATCTCCGCCCCCGGCGGGGTGACCTGCTGACCGCAGACCGGGCAGAAGATGGGCCTTTCCGCCGCCACGTCCAATGTGGGTTCCAGGTAGTGGCCGTTGGGGCAGCGGTGGCTGGCAAGCCTTGAGAACATGAGCCGTAGGGAGTTCAAAAGCTCCGTGGAGGTGCCAAAGGTGCTGCGGATGCCAGGCACGCCCGGCCTCTGCCGCAGAGCCAGGGCCGGGGGGATGTAGCGGACTTCCTCCACCTGGGCGGCGGCCGCCAGGGTCATGCGCCGGCGGGTATAGGTGCTCAGACCCTCCAGATACCGCCGGGACCCCTCCGCGTACAGCACCCCCAGGGCCAGGGACGACTTGCCCGAGCCGGACACCCCGGCGATGCCCACGATCTTGTGCAGGGGCACGTCCACGTCCAAGTTTTTCAGATTATGTACTTTTGCGCCCCGAACCTGAATGGCTTGGGGCTTGCCGTCTTGATGGTCCATGATACACCTCGCCTAGGATATATGACGCTATTATAACCGGCCCGCCGCCGGTTTTCAACCAGACGGGGCAACGGTTTGTATTGCCCGGTGGGGCGAGATGGAGTATGATAGAGGAAACGACGGCCCGGGAGGATGAAAAACATGGTGGAAGTGGTGGCGGCGCTCATATGGCGTGGGGAACGGTTCCTGATCTGCCGGCGTCCCGCCCACAAGGCCAGGGGGCTCTTGTGGGAGTTCGTGGGCGGCAAGGTGGAGCCGGGAGAGACGAAAGAGCAGGCCCTGGTCCGGGAGTGTAAAGAAGAGCTGGACATAGAGCTTGCAGTGGGGGACGTATTCATGGACGTGGTCCATGAATACCCGGACATCACGGTCCATCTGACGCTGTTTCACGCCTCCCTCACCGCCGGAGAGCCCCGGCTTCTGGAGCACAGCGCCCTGGCCTGGATCACGCCGGCGGAGATACCGCAATACGACTTCTGTCCGGCGGACGGGGCGATCCTGCAAAAGCTCATGAAGATGTAATAATGTCCCCATCTGTCCAAGACAGATGGGGATAGACATTTTGGGAAGCATTCAGCGTTTGTCGGTGCGCTCCAGGATGTAGTCCACGGATACCTTGTAAAAGTCCGCCAGAGCGCACAACACCTGGGGCGGGATCATCCGTTCGCCGCTCTCATAATAGGCATAAGTCCGCTGGGGGACGTGGATAGCCTGCCCCACAGCCCGCTGGGTCAGGTCCGCGTCCTCCCGCAGGTCCCGTATGCGCCTGTAACGATATGCGGTAGTCATGAAAATAGTATACAAAGAACAAATTGTTCTATTGCAATTTTGAATATTTTGTTCTAAAATACGACGCGGAGGTGTTACCATGGTGGACTATCAGGAAATGTATTACAAGATGAATCGGGCTATGGAGAAAGCGATCAACATTCTGATCGAAGCGCAGCGGGAGTGCGAGGAGGACTACCTGACGCAGACAGACCCTCCGGAGGAGAAAAAGGCATAAAAGTGTCCCCGGCTCGATCGAGCCGGGGATATATTTACATAATTAAGTTTACGTAATATTATCAGAACCGCACCGTCTCGGGAGGGGCGGTGAAGGAGCTGAAGGTGGCGGTGGCGTCCTGGAAAAAGAGCACCTGGGTGTTGCCGTCGTTCTCGTCGTACATGGCGCGGAGATCGGGATAGGCGTCCAGCATGCTCTTCCGGGCCTCGACCCGGTCGTCCTCCACCAGTTTGCCGGACACCCGGACCCATACGCCGTCCTTGAACGCGCAGATCTCCGCCTTGGGGTTGGCGGCCAGCTGATGGGACACGTCCTTGCTCCGGCCGGTCTGGATGTACAGCTTGCCCTCAAAGATGTGGACGGTGCCGAAGGGCCGCACACGGGGCTGATCCCCGTCCACGGTGGCCAGATAGTAGGTCCCGGCGGCCTTCAAAAATTCATATACCTTCTCCATGACAGTTCCTCCTGAATTTGGTTTTGCACAACTATATCCCTATTCCTCTCCGTTGTCAAACTGTTTTAGATACTGGCCCACGGAGCGGGTCATCTCCCGGGCGAAGTCGGATTCATATTTGCGCTTCCAGAAGGCCCCGACCCAGGCGTCGTAGCCGTTTGCGGCCCGGGGTGCCATCATCTCCCGCAGCTCGGCGCCGTCCATGTGCCGGTAGCGGTTTTCATGGACGATGTGGCGCAGATCGAAGCGCCGGGGCTTTTCCCGGCGCTTTTGCTGTTCGGTGGGATAGCCCAGCACCAGCATGACGCACGGGACCACATATTCCGGCAGACACAGCAGCTCCCGATGGGTCTCGCACTGCTCCAGGATGTCGCCGATGTAGCAGGAGCCGATGCCCAGGCTCTCCGCCGCGGTGACGGCGTTCTGGGCGGCAATGGCGGCGTCGGTCACTGCCAGCAGAAGGTCGCCCACGCCGGGCGTCCGGGGGGAGAGGCCGGCCTCCGCATAGGCGTCGTACCATTTCCGGCAGTCGGCGCAGAACACCAGCACCATGGGCGCCTGGGCGATGAAGCTCTGACCGTCGCAACTGACGGAAAGAGCATTTTTCAGGGCCTGATCGGTGATGTCCAGAATGGTGTAAAGCTGCTGGTTGCCGGCCGTGGGCGCGGCGCACGCAGCCAGGAGAATGGCCTGCTTGTCGGCGTCGGATATGGGCCTGTCCAGATAGGCCCGCACAGATTTTCGCCTGTGCAGGGCGGCCAGGATGTCATTCATGGCACCTTCCGCCCGTCACTTTTTCATCAGTCCCGCGCCGGAATTCCAGGCTTGGCCCACCTTTTCCGTGCAGGCGTAGTAGCCGTTTCGCATCTGGTCGAAGGCAAAGGCGTTCAGCTTGGCGGCGTCGATGCGGCCCAGCTCGTCCAGGACCTTCTCATCGGCCATCACGTTCTGGATCCGGCCCAGGACCCGCAGACCGTAGGGCTCGTCCTCGAACCGCTCCACGGTGCACTCCAGCGTCAGGGGATACTCCTGGATCACCGGCGCGTCCACCTGGGTGCTCTTCACCGCGTGCAGGCCGGTGCGGGCGAATTTGTCCGCCGTGTCGTTGGCGGAGGCGATGCCCATGTAGTCGGAGGCCTCGATGGTATCCGTGCCGGGCACCGACAGGGTGAACGCCCCCCGGGAGCGCAGGTTGGCAACGGTCTTGTGGCTGGCCTCCAGATTCAGGGCCACCATGTCCTCCGCGCAGATGCCGCCCCAGGCCATCATCATGGCGTCCACGGAACCGTCGTCGTTGTAGGTGGCGATCATATAGGTGGGCATGGGATACAGATAGGGCTTTACGCCGAAGTCTTTCATCATAACAGTCGCTCCTTCAATAATTAGTTAACATAATATTATTACAGCTCATACCGGCGGTATTCCGTGCCGTCCAGGGTCTTCCAGATGAACACGCCGTCCTCCAGAGTCATATACCCGGCCTCGCTGCCGGCCAGTGGCTGGGCCACGGAGCCGGGGTTGAAGCACAGGAAGGTGGCATGCCGCTCGGTCATGGGGACGTGGGTATGGCCCTGCAGGAGGATATCGCCGGGCTGCATGCCGTCAGGCAGGTGAGCGGCGTTGTATAAATTGCCGTGGGTGGCGTAGATAAAGGGTCCCTTGCCGGTGGGGAACACCCGGACCAGCTCCCACAGGGGGAAGCGTACCAGAGTCTGGTCCGCGTCCGTGTCCGTATTGCCCCGGACGGCCACGATCTTCTCCGCAAGGGGGTTTAAAAGCTCCGCGGTGGTTTTGGCGTCGGCGGCAGAGCCGTGGTTGAGCACGTCGCCCAGCAGAAGAAGCTTTCCGGCGCCCTCCCGTTCAAAGGCTCGCAGCAGGGCCTGACAGGCGGGAATGGAGCCGTGCAGGTCCGACGCGATGAGCCATTTCATAACGTTGAACACCTCCTGAGTTTTTAGTGATAAGGCGGTGAAGCAAAGCAAGACTTTACTCCACCGCCGTTTGGCGGAAGCGGTGGGATTCGACCTGCGCTGCGGCGCAGGCCGCCTCGGGTTGCAAGGCGCCACCGGCGCCTTGCCAAGCGCCCTCGGGTTCGAATCCCCCCAAGATTCATAAGACAGGTCCACCCCACAAGGGGTGAATCTGTCTTATGGCGGAAGCGGTGGGATTCGAACCCACGAGACCTTGCGGTCTACCTGATTTCGAGTCAGGCCCGTTATGACCACTTCGATACGCTTCCAAACGCTTAGACATCATACCATGGAAACCCCGCAATGTCAACGGCAATGCGGCTTTACAACCGCCGTCCGATGGCCTATAATAGGAAAAAACAGCGGAAAGGCGGGCGGTCAAAATGGCCCGATATGCGAACGATTTCATCACCCAGGTGGTGCTGCGGGCGGACTTCATCTCCGGTACGGCCCCTGTGGCGGGGCAGCTGCCGGAGGGGGTCCTGGCGGCGCTGGAGAATTACCCGGAGCGGAGCGTGGCCAACCGGTCCCGGACCGAGGTGCGGCTCCAGAAGACGCCGCAGGGCCCCGTCCGGGATACCCGGACCATCAACTTCCCCGAGCACAATTTCTGGACCGCCGGACGGGACCTGCGGGCCGCCGTGTGCGGCGAATACGTCTTTTTATCCCAGCGTCAGTACGGTGGCTATGAACCGCTGCGGGAGGAATTCCTGTCCATTCTTGACGCCATGGCCGCGGCGTTTCCGAATCTTCGCATCCGGCGGCTGGGGATGCGTTATGTAAACGAGATAAAACTACCGGAAGCCGACGCTGGACCGGGTCTTGGCGCGGATTTTTGGGAACATTATGTTAATCCATTGCTGGTGGGCGGCCTCCGCTTCGCCGCCAACGACGGGGCCCTGGCCCGGCACATGTGTACCACAGAGCTGAATTACGGCACGGACCGGGCCACCATCCGCTACGGCATTTTCAACGGGGAGTATCCCAAGCCCAACCGGCGGCGGGAGTTCATCCTGGACGTGGACGCCTACTGCCAGACCCAGCTGCCTCCCAGTGCGGCGGCGGCCAAGCTGGACGACTATCACGCCGCGGCCTGTCAGGTGTTCGAGGCGGCGGTGACGGACGCGCTGCGCCAGCGGATGAACAGGGGATGAGGAGCGCGAAGAGCCTGGGCGGAGCCTACGGCGCTCTGAACGGCGTTTACTGGATGCTGTGCTGCCTGAATTCCTTCACGGCCAGCTTTCTGCTGGGCCGGGGCTATTCCAACACGGAGCTGGGGGCCATCATGGCGGCGGGCTATGTGCTGGGCCTGGCCTTGCAGCAGCCGGCGGCGGCCCTGGCGGACCGGCGGGCCAAGGCTCCCGTAGCCGTGATCGCGGCCGGCACGGGGCTGGTGGGCGCTGCGGCAGCGGCCCTGCTGCTCCTGCCAGGCAGGAGCCTGGCGGTGACGGCGGTATACGTGCTGTTTTTCGCGTTCATCATCCTTTTGCAGCCCCTGGTGAACGGCTTTGCCTATTACATCGAACGGCTGGGCACGGCGGTGCCTTTTGGCATCTGCCGGGCGGTGGGGTCCCTGGGCTACGGGCTGCTGGCGGCGGTGCTGGGCCGGATGATCCAGCGCAGCGGCGTGAACGCGGTGCCCTGGGCCGGGCTTCTGACGGCGGCGGCCATGCTGGCGCTGATGGGCTGGTTCTCCCGGGCCGGCGCGCCGGCGGCGGCGGATAAAACTGGGGAAGGACCGGCGGCGTCCGGCGGCCTGCTGGGGGACCGCCGGTTCCGGCTGATGCTGATCGCAACGGCGCTGCTGTTTTTCAGCCACGCCTTTTTGTCGGTGTACATGCTGCAGATCGTGCAGAACGTGGGGGGCGATAACGAGGACCTGGGGCTCATGACCGGGTTCGTGGCGGTGCTGGAGCTGCCGACCATGTTTCTCTTCGACCGGCTGCTGCGGCGGTTTTCCTGCGGGGGCCTGCTGCGGTTCTCGGCGGTGTTTTTCGCGGTCAAAACGACCCTGGTGCTGGCGGCGGGGAGCCTGCCCGCCGTGTACGGCGGCATGTTCTTCCAGATCTTCGCCTACGCGCTGTTCATCCCCGCGTCGGTGCGCTATGCCGGCCAGATATCCGGCCAGGCCAACGCCAACCGGGCCCAGGCCTGGGTGACGGTCATGACCACCCTGGGCAGCGTATGCGCCTCCGGCCTGGGCGGGGCCATGATCGACCGGCTGGGGCTGAAAGCGGCCCTGGCCCTGGCGGCGGCCTGCGCCGCGGCCGGCGCGGCGGTGATGGTCCTGGGCGTGCGGGAAAAAGCACGTGACCGGGCGCAAGATGAATTAACATAATTCAATTTACATAATATTTTCATTGCCGCGCCGGGAATTTGGACGCCCCGGCGCGGTGTATATTCACCACATAATGAATATACAGTGCAAAACCACCAAAATTTGAAAATATTCGTTATTTTCATGAATAATACTATTGATATCCAATGCCCGACGCGGTATGATACGCTTACTGTGATCAAGGAGGAAACACCATGTCTGCTATCAAAAAAGTTGTGCTGGCTTATTCCGGGGGACTGGACACGTCCGTGATCATCCCCTGGCTGAAGGAGAACTATGACGACTGCGAGGTCATTGCCGTGGCCGGGAACGTGGGCCAGGCCGACGAGTTGGAGGGGCTGGAGGAAAAGGCCATCAAGACCGGCGCGTCCAAGCTGTATGTGTTGGACCTGACGGAGGAATACGTGAACGAGTACATTATCCCCACCATGAAGGCGGGGGCGGTGTATGAGGAATACCTGCTTGGCACCAGCACCGCCCGGCCCTGCATCGCCAAGGGCCTGGTGGAGATCGCCAAAAAGGAGCATGCGGACGCCATTGTCCATGGCTGCACCGGCAAGGGCAACGATCAGGTCCGCTTCGAGCTGGCCATCAAGCACTTCGCCCCCGACATGAAGATCATCGCCCCCTGGCGGGAGTGGTCCATCCAGAGCCGGGATGAGGAGATCGACTACGCCGAGGCCCACAACGTGCCCTTGCGCATCAGCCGGGAGACCAACTACTCCAAGGACAAGAACCTGTGGCACCTGAGCCACGAGGGCCTGGACCTGGAGGACCCGGGCAACGAGCCCCAGTACGAAAAGCCCGGCTTTCTGGAGATGGGCGTCAGCCCCATCCAGGCTCCGGACGAGCCCACGTACATAACGCTGGAATTTGAAAAGGGCGTGCCTGTGGCCCTGGACGGGGCGAAGATGAGCGCCAAGGACATCATATTGAAGCTCAACGAGATCGGCGGGGCCAACGGCGTGGGCCTTTTGGATATCGTGGAGAACCGGCTGGTGGGGATGAAGTGCCGGGGCGTGTACGAGACCCCGGGCGGGGCCGTCCTCTACAAAGCCCACAGCGTGCTGGAGAGCGTGTGCCTGGACAAGGCCACCGCCCACGAAAAGCAGAGGCTTGCCATCACCTTCGCGGAGCTTGTCTATAACGGCCAGTGGTTCACCCCTCTGCGGGAGGCCCTGAGCGCCTTCGTGGACAAGACCCAGGAGCGGGTCAGCGGCAAGGTGCGGCTGAAGCTCTACAAGGGCAACATGATAAACGCGGGGGTCTGGAGCCCCTACAGCCTGTACTCTGAGCAGATCGCCACCTTTGGCGCGTCGGACTATGACCAGACCGACGCCAAGGGCTTCATCGATCTGTACGGTCTGCCCATCCAGGTCCAGGCCATCGTGGACGCGCAGAACCATGAATAATCTCTGGGGCGGCTCCATCGCGGAGGCGGCGCGAAAGCTCAATTCCTCCATTGAGGTGGACAGCCGCATGTGGCGGGAGGATATTGCCGGGTCCCTGGCCCACGGGGCCATGCTGACGGAGCAGGGGATATTGTCCCCCGCCGACGGCGCGGCCATCAAGGCCGGATTAGAGGGCATCCGGGCGGACATCGAGAGCGGCGCGCTTGCCATCGACATGTCCGCCGAGGACATCCACACCTTCGTGGAGATGACCCTGACCGAGCGCGTCGGCGACGCGGGCAAGCGCCTGCACACCGCCCGCAGCCGCAATGATCAGGTGGCCACGGACCTGCGGCTTTATACCCGGGGCCGGATCGACGGGCTGCTGGAACGCATCCGCGACGTGGTGGCGGCCATCCATGACAAGGCGGCGGCACACGCCGACGCGGTCATGCCTGGGTACACCCATTTGCAGCGGGCCCAGCCGGTGACCTTGGGGCACTATCTGTGCGCCTGGGCCATGATGCTGGTCCGGGACGCGGGGCGGCTCACGGACGCGAAAAAGCGGCTGAACCAGTGCCCCCTGGGGGCCTGCGCCCTGGCGGGGACCACGTTCCCCATCGACCGGGACAAGACCGCCGCCGCCCTGGGTTTTGACGGGCCTGTGCTCAACAGCCTGGACGCGGTATCCGACCGGGACTTTTGCGTGGAGACACTGGCGGCGGTGAGCCTGCTGATGACCCATATGAGCCGGATGGCGGAGGAACTGGTGCTCTGGTCCAGCCTGGAATTCGGCTTCGTGACCCTGCCGGCGGGCTTTGTGACGGGTTCGTCCATCATGCCGCAAAAGAAGAACCCGGATATGGCGGAGCTGATCCGGAGCAAGACCGGCCGGGTCTACGGGGACCTGACGGCCATGCTGACGGTGCTGAAAGGGTTGCCGCTGGCCTACAACAAGGACATGCAGGAGGACAAGCAGACGCTATTCGACGGGCTGGACACGGCGGAGCTGTGTCTGAGCGTGCTGGCCCCCATGATCGCGGGCATGGAGCCCCATCCGGAGGCCATGCGCAAGGCCGCCGGGGCCGGGTTCATCAACGCCACGGACTGCGCCGACTGGCTGGTGGAGCACGGCGTGCCCTTCCGGGAGGCCTACGCCGTCGCGGCGGGGCTGGTCCGGCAGGGGAAGCCTCTGGAGGAACTGACTCTGGAGGAATACAGGGCTGCCTGTCCGGTGTTTGACGAGACGGTGTACGCCGCCGTGGACCTGGACGCGTGCGTCAAGCGGCGGCGTCTGCCGGTGGCGGCGGAGCTGGCCTTCCTGGAGGACTTTCTGAAAAAGGGCCTATAAATTATATAATGTATAAATAGAGCCATTGGCTCTATTAAAAAGACACGCCCGGGTCGAAGGACCCGGGCGTGCTCGCTATGTTGTTGTGTCCGCTTTTCGCGGGGTATCAGCGGGTCTTTTTCCGCTTGGTGAAGATCACCGCCAGACCAGCCGCGCACAGGGTCAGGATACCCGCGTACAGGGCCACGGGGGTCTCGTCCCCGGTGTTGGGGGCGGTCTTCGTTCCGCTAGTAGTGGAGCCGGTGCCGGTACTGGTGCTGGCAGCCTCCACGATCTGGAAGTTGATGGTCTGGGAGCCGGTGTAGTTGCCAATGCCCTTGATGGTCACGGTAGCGGTGCCCACGTTGGTGTTGTTGGCATACTCGACGGTGTAATCCGTGCCCTCCTTGAGCTCCGTGGCGCCGCCGTTGATGGTGACCTTGACCGCAGGCTTGATCTCAGAGCCGGTATAGGTCTGGTCAGGGATGGAATCGATGGCCGCGTTTTTCAGGTCGTTGCTGGAGAGGATGGCGAACTCGGAGAACCGGTCAGAGCTGAACACGATGCTGCTGCCGCTGACGGTGAAGCCGATCGACTGCCACTGGCCGTCGTGATAGCGCATCACGCGGAAGATGGGACCATTATCCGGCTTCGGCACGGTAAAGCTGATGGGATCAGTGATTTGCTCAAGACGGCCCTTTAGTTCTCCTGTAATCCCGCCGCCGCTCACGGTCACTTCGATGTGGATATCGTATACCTTTTTGATATCCGCCGACTGGGTGCCAGGGATCTCAGGTTTCTGGCTCTGGGCATCTGTCACGACCAGGTTGGTTGCGACGTTCATGCCCGTAGTCGTGTTGCTGCCCTGCTTTTCGAGTTCCGCAGCCAGCTCGGCGTCCAGGCCGGAGGCGCTGCCCTGCAGGGCGTTCTGGACCTGGGTCTGGATATCCGATGCGGCGGGGAGATCATCGTTCTTGACAGTGACGCCGGTGGGTGTCTGGGTGGTGGGGTCTGTGACCGTGGGCTTCAGCATGGGGAGGACCTTTTCCTTGACACCGCCGTTGGCCGTGGTCCCGTCGAACTTTGCGGGATCGATCTTGTCGGGCGACTGGACGGTCACATTGGCGACGCTTGCGGTCCAAGTGGTCTTGCCGTCGCTTTCATAGCTTGCTTGCACTGTTTCAGTCTTGACTGTCGCGTTTTCTACTTTGGTATGCCCGCTGTCATTCTTGCAGGTCCAGGTGACCTTGGTGCCTTGATAGTTGTTGTTCTCGTCGCCGGCCCAGGTGACCTTCGGATCGGCGAAGTCGTGGCCAAGCTTGGGCAGGACCACGTCTTCCTTATCATTGGTGTATGTCTCGCTGCCGACTTCCGGGTGGGAAGCCGTGGCGGTGTAAACAGCCGTGCCATCCGCATCGCACTTGGCGGGCGTGGTCACGCTCTTTTGCGCCACCGTGACGTTCATGGGAAGAGGAGTTTTATCATATCCCTTGTCGCACCCCGAACGTGTGCACGCCATCGTAGCCGTGGCGTTCACATCCGTGGAAGTGCTGCCCGTCCACTTGAACACAGGCGCAGCCGCCCACTGGTGGCCCAGAGCGGAAAGCCCTTCTTCTTTCGTATCCGTTTTGGTCGTCACAACACCGTTTGTTCTGGCGCTGAAATCGAATGTAGCTGTATACACCTTGGTGCCGGTAGCCGTGCAGCTGGCCGGTTTTGTCTCCTCGCTGGAAATGTCGCCGTTTACAGTCAGAACACAAGATTCTTCCGTATTCCTGGCGCAGGTCAGCGTGGCTGTCGCAGCAGTGTAGCCGGTCCATACCGGCGTATTATACGTCGCATTTTCCCAATCATGGCCCAGCGCATTGACCTGCTTATTATGGGTATCCGTCAGTTCCCACTTGTTGTCAGCATGCTTTTCATCAGGGATCGAGACGGTACCGGTGAATGTCACCGTGCCGGGCTGGGTGCAGGTGGCGTCTTTGGTACCGAAGGTAATACCCTCGACGGTGACTTGCTTGCCATCGCCACCGTACCCTCCGTCACAGTTCGGGTTCTCGCATTTTACGGTGACCGTCGCAGTTGCTTCCGTATTGCTGACTTCCGTCCAGTCAAACTTGTTGTCACCCGCGCTGCTCGTAAAGGTGATTTTATGGCCATTGGCGGGGACGTCAACGTCTACAGACTTGGTCGTATTATTCTTTTCGGTCGCATGTTGGAAGGCGTCGATCGTTGCTGTGTATCTGTCAGTCCCGGGGGTTGTGCAGTTCGCTGCCGTCTGCGTCGTTTTGGTTATTTTATCTCCGGTGACCGTGATAGTCTCCGTATTGTTGCTTGCCTCAAGGTCGCAGTTGCTGTTGGAGCAGGTGACGGAAGCGGTAACAGAAGTAGGCACACCGTTCTCGTAAGACCAATTTACCGATACATCGCCCCACGTATGATTGTTTTTGGGAATCTCGGAATCCTGGGTTTCGCCGCAGAGGCAGTGTCGTGTCAGCGTGCCAGGTTGTTCACAGGTAGGCTCTTTTGTGCGGGTCCCGTTGTCAAAATCGTGGTTTGTGTGTGTTACTTGAAGATCGGTCACATCGGTGACCGTGCCAACAGTAAGTTCAGTCTCGTCGGGACGGCGTACTTCTTCAACGCTTGCTGTGATGGAAAGGTTTTGATCTTTTCTCGCGGCCTGATAGCTCACTGTCACAGGGATTTTCAATGTAAGCTCGGTCTTGCCAGTAGTGTCAAGGTAGGTGTATTGCCCTGTAGTAGCAACCCAAGCTTCATTACCACCGTTATTCTTTTCTGCTTCACCCATCGTGCAGCCGTCAGGAGCAGAGAAAGTTACTTGGATATATCCAATATTCTCTGTACTGCTTATGGTGACATTTGCGTTGATCGTTTGTGCGGGAGAATCCGCATTTTCAAAGGTGATCGTATGAGACTCACTTACTGTGATTGAAACATCGACACCACCACCATCTGCGAACGCGGAGACGCTCAGCGTAGAGAAAGCAAGGATCACAATGAGCAATCCGATGATCCATTTTTTCATATTACTTACCCTCTTTCTATCAACCGAGTGTTGGTATGATGCTGCCCACATATCGGAACAACCGCAATGCGTCAGCACCGTTTACTCTACCGTCACCGGTAACGTCGGCCATAGTCATGTCGACTTGAGCAGTCAGGCCGCCGACATACCGGAAAAGCCGCAGCGCATCGGCGCCGTTGATCGAGCCGTCTCCGGTCAGATCGCCTTTTGTGATGGTTATGGCCTCCTCGGTCTTGTCGGTGAAGCCGCAGACGTTGCACTTTTCATTGGAGATGAGGACAGAGTTCTTGACCTGGGTGCTCATGACTTGGAAACTATGTCCCTTGGCGGGGATGGACTCAGGCTTGAACTTGGGAGCGGGAACGCTATTCGGGCCGTATTTCTCGGCCATCCACTCCTGATAGTCGCCGTAGGTCGTCCCGCAGTTCAGGCACTGTTCCTGCTTGAGACCTTCTTCGGTGCAGGTGGGATACTTCGTTATCTGGAATTTCCAGAGGTGCTCCTTCGGATAGATCTTCTGTTTCAGTTCCTTGTGGCAGACCGTGCACTCGGTCTCTTCCTCGCCGCTGGTCGTGCAGGTGGGGGCTATCGTCTGCTCCCAAGCGCCCGGGTTGTGGGAGAAGCTGACAGTGGCGGAGGTGGGCGCTTCAATGGTCACGCCGTTATTGGACTCGGCCGCGACGCTGACGGTGATGGTATACGCTTCGCCGTTCACACAGGTGAGAGTCAGAAACAGACCCTGGGCCTCCGCCCGGATGCCGCCGTCTTTGGTGCTGGCGTTTCCGTCCGCCTTGACGGTCAGGGTCTCGGACTCGTTTTTGAACTTGGACGCGGCGTCCCAGTTGGCTTTGCTGACCTCGACGGTCCAGGTGACATGATTCGCGGCCGCGCCAACGGGCGTACGGAACAGGGACAAAATGGAGGTGGCACCCGTGCCAGCATGGACGTTGGCGCTCATGTTGCTGTCCAGGTCGCCCAGGATGCGCAGCCCAGACAGGTCGCCCGCTTCGGGATAGGTCCGGTCGAAGTCGCTGCTGGAGGAGCCGTCCTTCTCCCACACGGCGTAGAGGCTGTCGCCATTTTTGACTACCGTATCGGGCCAAACGTCGGGATCTGTGGCATCGGAAGTGGTGGCCCAGCCCTTGAAGGTGTAGCCGTTGAAGGGCTTGCTTGCCCAGTAGCTTACCAGATCTTCCCGGGACGTCAACGGAGCGGTATCCTCGACGTTCCAGTTCAGCTGGCTGATCAGCAGGTCGGCGGCCGTGAGCTTGTGGCCATCGGCGCTTACGTCATAGGAACGAGAAGAGGTCAGGCAGTGGCCCCAACGGCCGTTGATGCCGTTCCAGTCCAGATAGTAGGTGACCAGTTTGTCGGAGTCATCCACCGAATCTTTATCCTTGAACGCGGCGTACAGGACCTGGACGCCAACGGGGACGTCGGTCACACCCGGATCGATCTTCTGGCCGTTATACTGGACGGTGTGCCAGACATTATAGCCGCCATTGGTCTGCTGGACCTCGGTGGGCGCCGCGGTGTACCATCCGTCGAACGTGCCGTTGCTGCGGACAGCCGTGGGAAGCTCAGCGGGCAGCTTCCGGGTGCCTTCCTGGAATTCTACCCAGATGGACGCTTGGTCGGAGATGTCCGGCATCGTTTCGGTGCCGACCTTATAGCTGCCGGTGAAGCCGCCGTTCTCCACGTGCAGCCATACGCCGTACTCGTACAGGTCCCGGGTGTCATCAGGCTTGACGGCGGGGGTGGGCTCGGGGCCCTTAAAGGTGACGATCACGTCATTGGACTTCTGGCCGTCGACCGTCGCGGAGACGGTGATCGTACAAATGAAGCCGCTCGGGCAGCCGACCAGATCATAGCCGCCCATCAGGTAGAGGACATTGCCGTTCGCGATGCCGACGCAGGTGGTGCCGGGGCTGCCGTCATAGCCGGCGCCGACGCCGCCCTTGTCGGGCTTAACAGACCACTCGACCTTAGCCCCATCAGGTACGCCGCCAAGGGTCAGGGTTATGTAGCCGTTCGGGCACTTCGACTGCCACGTATTGTGGTCCGCCACCATCGCCTTCCAGCAGGCATAGGCGTCCTGGGTCGTGATGGAGTCCTTGTCCGCAGACAGGGTCAGGGTCAGGTCGCTGGCGGGCACGGGCACGGGCTCGCTGATGGTGGCGATCCCGTTGTTGGGGTCGGGGACGGGCACCGCGTCCTGCGCGGGGGCGTCGTCCACGCCGGGGACTTCCTCCCCGGCGGCGGGGACATCTGCGGCGGGTTCACCCTCCGGGATGGGAGCGGTCTCCGTGGGCTCCACAAGAGCTTCCGTCTCCGTGGGGACCTCGGGCTCCACGGAAGCTTCCGTCTCCGTGGGGACCTCCGGCTCCGCAGGGGGAGTCGTTTCAGTCGAAATCGCCGTCTCCTGGGGCGCGGGCTCGACGGCAGGGTCGGGCTCGGCGAACACGGTCATGCCCGTAGAGGCCATGAGCGCGAGCACCAGAAGCAGACTAAAGATACGTTTTTTCATAGCGCATCCTCCTTATATGGCTCGATCCGGAGAGAGCCAGTTAATCTACGTAGCCATTATATATGTATTTCCCCCCGTTGTCAACGAAAACGGCATTGCAAAATGTTGCCAGAACGCACGAAATACCGCCGCCGCTCCGCCGTCGAACGGCGGTATCGCATGGGGCCCAAGGGGAAGACAGAAAGCTGGCTCCGCAGAGTCAAGTATATCTGTATTACAGATAAAAGTCAATATCTGAAATCCAGATTTAACATAATACCTTTTGAGGTGAGATCCATGGTATTTCCCAACGTCCGCGCGCTGCGGGAGGACCGCGATCTGCGCCAGCGGCAGGTGGCGGCGGTGCTGAACGTAAGTCAGAACACCTATTCACAATATGAGAACGGCGTCATTGAGCTGACGGCGGAGCATCTGATAAAGCTGGCGGATTTTTATGGCGTCAGCGTGGACTACCTGCTGGGCCGGACGAGAAATCCCCGTCTCAATAAGTGAACCCCCTGACCGGCGGTCAGGGGGCTTTTTCAACGCTTTTTACCGGGAAAGACGGCGACAGGGCCTCTACCCGATGTGGTAGATCCGGCGGACCTCGTCGGTGGGGGCGCCGGTACCGTCCGTAAGAATGAGATTGGGCAGGGCAGCCAGGCCCGGCCGGCCGCCTCGGCGGCCCGCGATCAGGACCAGGGCCGGGGCGCTGTCGGCCCTGTGGGTCACCAGCCGCAGCCGCTTGGGCTCGATGTCCGCCAGGCGCATGGCGGCGAAGATGTCCGTGAGAAACTCCGGCTTGTGGACCACGCAAAGCTCCCCGCCCTGATGCAGCAGATACGCCGCCGCGCCGGAAAACTGGGCCGGGGACAGGCTCCCGCCCCGGGCCGCCGCCCGGTCCGGGTCCGGGGACTGCTTGCCGCCGTAATAGTACGGCGGGTTGCACACCACCAGGTCGTACTGGCCGGGCCGGGGGATGGACCGGTACTTGCGGGCGTCCATGCAGACCACCGCCCCCATGACGCCGTTGTCAGTATAGTTTTGTTTGCACAGCTCCGCCGCCTCCGGGCGGATGTCCACGCTGTCGAAGCGGGCGTCCGGGTACCGCTCGTGCAGCAGCACGCTCAAAAGCCCGCCGCCGCAGCCCAGGTCCATGCAGTAGGCGGGATCGACGCTGCCGCCGGCGGCAAAATCCGCCAGCAGCACCGAGTCGGTGGTGATTTTAAAGGACGGGTCGTCCGTGTACACGGGCCCCTGGGGCCAAAGCTGTTTCATAGCTGTCTCCTTTGCGTAAAAGGAAGCGGGCGGTATGCCAAACATACCGCCCGTTGCCTTTTGGGTCTTGCCTTACTCCTCGGCGATGGCGCTCATGGGGCACTGCTCGGCGCAGGAACCGCAGGAAATGCACTTGTCGGCGTCGATGACGTAATGGGCGTCGCCCTCGCTGATGGCCTCGACAGGGCACTGATCGGCACAGGAGCCGCAGGAGATGCAAGCGTCGGAAATCTTATAAGCCATGATGTATACCTCCGTTTTTTATGTACGCACACATACTAACATAAAGAACTATAGGATTGCAATACTTTTTTGAAATCTGCCAAAATAAAGCGTTTCGACAAAATAGCGCGCGTTTATTTCCCGCCGGGCGGCTATACTTTATCCCGGAGGCGAGCGCACATGATGAAAAACGCGGAGCGGTTCACCCTGCGGGCCCAGATGGCCATCCAGGAGGCATACGGCGTCAGCCAGCAGCTGGGCCACAGCTACGTGGGAACGGAGCATCTTCTCATCGGGCTCATGCGGGAGGGGGAGGGCCTGGCCTGCCGGGTCATGCGCCGGGCGGGACTGGCCGAGCCCGCGGTGACGGAGCTGGTCACCGCAGCCGCCGGCCGGGGCGCGCCCGGCGCTCCCGCCCAGGGACTGACTCCCAAGGCGAAGCGGTCCATCGAGCTGGCCTGCGCGGACGCGGCCCGGCTGGGCCACAACTTCGTGGGCACGGAGCATATCCTCATGGGCATCCTCCGGCAGAGCGACTGCGCGGGGACCCGGGCGGTGGAGGAAGCGGGGGTGGACCCGAACCGGCTGTATACCGACGTGCTGGACGTGTTCTCGGGGCCGGAGTACCGGTCCCGAGCCGAGGAAGGAGCAGGCCGCGCGACGACCCGCCGCAGCGATACCAAGACCCTGGACCAGTACAGCCGGGACCTGACGGAGCTGGCCGCCAAGGGCCGTCTGGACCCGGTGGTGGGCCGGGAGCGGGAGCTGGAGCGGGTCATACAGATCCTGTCCCGCCGGACCAAAAACAACCCCATCCTCATCGGCGAGCCCGGGGTGGGCAAGACCGCCGTGGCGGAGGCCCTGGCCCGGCGCATCGCCGCCGGAGACGTGCCGGAGCATTTGCGGAAAAAGCGTCTGGTGGCCCTGGACATCCCCTCCATGCTGGCGGGGACCAAGTACCGGGGCGACTTCGAGGACCGGGTGAAGGCGGTCATCAAGGAGGTCAGCCGGGCCTCGGATGTGATCCTGTTCGTGGACGAGATGCACACCATCGTGGGCGCCGGGGCGGCGGAGGGGGCCATCGACGCGGCCAACATCCTCAAGCCCGCTCTGGGCCGGGGGCAGATCCAGATGATCGGGGCCACCACCGTGGAGGAATACCGGGCCCATGTGGAAAAGGACGCAGCCCTGGAGCGGCGGTTCCAGCCGGTGCAGGTGTCGGAGCCCACGCCGGAGGAAAGCGTGCGGATATTGACCGGCCTCCGGGACCGGTACGAGAGCCACCACCATCTGGTGATCACCGACGGGGCCATCCGGGCGGCGGTGGAGCTGTCGGGCCGGTATATCACGGACCGGTACCTGCCGGACAAGGCCATCGACCTGATCGACGAGGCGGCCAGCCGGGTGCGAATGATCGGCAGCCGGGTGCCGGAAGGGGTCCGGGCGGCGGAGGAACGGGTCCAGAGCCTGAAACAGGCCAAGGAGCAGGCGGTGAAGGAGCAGGACTTCGAGGGGGCCGCGTCGCTGCGGGACCAGGAGCGGCAGCAGCGGGAGGCGTTGGACGTGGCCCGCCACGCCTGGCAGTCCAAGACCGGCGGGGAGCTGCTGCGGGTGGGTCCCGAGGACGTGGCGGCGGTGGTGTCCGGCTGGACGGGCGTGCCCGTGGAGAGCCTGACCCGGGAGGAGAGCGAGAGGCTGGCCCACCTGGAGGAGATCATCCACCGGCGGCTGGTGGGCCAGGAGGAGGCGGTCTCGGCGGTGAGCCGGGCCATCCGGCTGGGCCGGGTGGGACTGGCGGACCCGGGCCGGCCCGTGGGGAGTTTCCTGTTTCTGGGGCCAACGGGAGTGGGCAAGACGGAGCTGTGCCGGGCGCTGGCGGAGGCGGTCTATGGGGACGAGAAGGCCGTGATCCGGGTGGATATGTCCGAGTATATGGAAAAGCACGCGGTGAGCCGGCTCATCGGCGCGCCTCCGGGCTATGTGGGCCACGACGAGGGCGGGTATCTGACCGACAAGGTCCGCCGCCGGCCCTGGAGCGTGGTGCTGTTCGACGAGATGGAAAAGGCCCATGAGGACGTGTGGGGCCTGCTTTTGCAGATATTGGAGGACGGCTGCCTCACCGACGGCCGGTCCCGGAAGACGGACTTTAAAAACACCGTGATCGTCATGACCTCCAACGTGGGGGCCCAGACCATCGCCGGACCCGGCCGGCGGCTGGGCTTTTCCGGTCAGGCGGACTCCGCCGCCGGCCGGTATGAGGAGATGAAAGAACGGGTGATGGCCCAGGCCAGGGAGGTGTTCCGGCCGGAGCTTCTCAACCGGGTGGACGCCATCGTGGTGTTCCGGCCGCTGGAGCGGGAGCAGATCCGCCGCATCGCCGCCGGGCTCATGGACAAGGTCCGCTCCCGGCTGGGGACAAAGGGGGTGGATTTGGAGGTGACGGAGCCGGCCCTGGACGCCCTGGCCCGGGAGGGCTTTGACCCGGCCTACGGCGCCCGGCCTCTGCGCCGGTGCGTGCGCCGGCTGGTGGAGGACCCGCTGGCGGAGATGCTGCTGGCCGGAGACCTGACCGCCGGGGACCGGGTCCGGGCGGATCTGCGAGACGGGGCGGTCGTGGTAGAAAAAATTGACGGACCGGCCCAGGAATGATACAATCATAAAAACAAGAGGACAAGCCACCTCCCTCGTCAGAGGGAGGCTTGTTCTGTGCTTACAGCGGAGGTACAGCGTAGTGCAGGAACAGGATTTTGAGAAAATGAGACAGTCCATCAACGCCCGGGAGGGCTTCACCCGCCACAACGGCATCGAAGTGCTCTCCATCGAACAGGGGCTTTGCAGGTGCAGCGTGGAGGTGACGCCGGAGGAGCGCAATCCCCATGATACCGCCCATGGGGGGCTGCTGTTCGCCATTTGTGACACCGCGGCGGGCATCGCCGCCACCACCCAGGGCCGCAGCGTGGTGAGCCGGGCGGCGGACTTCCACTTCCTCCACCCGGCCACCGGCACGGTCACCGCCGTGGGGCGGGTGGTCTCGGCGGGGTACACCATGGCCTACTGCACGGCGGAGGTCTACGACAAGGCCGGCCGTATCCTGGCCGCCGGCAGCTTTGAGATGTATTACCTGAAAGAGCCCATGAAGTTAGACTAAGCTACATAGTCCGTCAGCGCTGTCCCGGGGTAGTAGTGGGCCAGGATGGCCCGGTAGTCCATACCCTGCCGGGCGTACAGCTGGGCCCCGTACTGGCTCATGCCCACCCCGTGGCCGTAGCCGGAGACGGTGAAGGTAAAGCCGGTATCGTCGTCCCAGTCCACGGTGAAGGCCGTGGAGCGCAGGCCCAGCCGGGTCCGCAGCTCCCCGCCGGAGAAGGTCCGGCCAGCTATGTCCGCGCTTGCCACCCGGCCCGCCTCATCCAGGCGGATATCCTCTATCCAGCCCGCCGGGTCCCCGTCCGGGTCCAGATCCAGGGCGCCGGCCAGCTCCTCCGACGTAAAGACCGCGTCGGAGACCAGTCCCGGCGCAGTGTCGGGGCTCTCCGGGCTGGGCACGCTGACCAGATAGGGCAGCGGCGACCAGACCGCCGCGCTGCTCTCTGTACAGCCGGCGGAGCTGGCGTGAAAGGCCGCCTGGATAGGTTGGTCCCCGTAGGTGAGGATCTGACCGTCGGTGGCGGTCACGGCGGCACGGATACGGGCCATGTTCTGGTCGAAATCCGCCCCCCAGCGCTCCCGCAGAGCGGGCTCGTCCAGAAAGGCCGTGCAGCAGCCCCCGTCGGCGCACACGTCGGCGTTTTCGTGGCGGGTGTTCGCCAGGGCGAAGGTGCGGGCCGCCACGGCCTGGGCCTTCAGGGCCTCCATCTCAAAGGCGGCGGGCATCTCCGCCGCCAGGACGTGGGGCAGCCACTCCGCCATGGTCAGCTTCTCCGGCTCGCCCGCCGTCAGGAGGGTAAGGGGGATGGCGCTGTCGGCGTCCGCCGGGACAGGCGCGTCGTCCTCCGCCAGGTAAAACAGGCCGGTCAGGCCGGTCAGGATCAGGCACCACAGCAGGATCTTTTTCAGCGCGGTCATGATGGATCGCCTCTTTCGCGCGTGTTCCGGCGGGCCGGCCTGTCACTTGACGGACAGGGCGGATGGGTATATAATCGCCGGTAGACGATTTTATGGAGAAAGGTCGCGGGTTATGCGAAGCGAAGCGTATAAATTATCCGGCTTTACGGTGGTCATAAGCGCCCTGGGCTTTTTGCTGCGCTGGCTGCAGGACATGCGCCTGCAGTCGGAGGCGGGCCTGCCCGTCAACGCGCCCATCAGCTGGTTCGTGTGCTTGGTGGTCCTGGCGGCGGCCGTCGCGCTGGGGGGCTTTATGTTCCGCTACCGACAGTATGACGCGCCTGTCACCGCGGAGGAGGCCCTGTCGGGGCATACCGCCGTGTACGGCGTCATCAAGCTGCTGCCCGCGCTGGTACTGGCGGTGGCGGGCCTGATCCGCGTGGTCCGGCCCGGGGAGGGCGTGCTGTTTCCCATGATGCACCGCGTCTGCGGCGCGGCCACCCTGCTGGGGGCCTTCGGCGCGGGAACGGTGGCCATGAACATCACCAAGCCCGACAGGGCCGCCGCCCAGCGCACAAGCATCTGCCTGATGATCCTTTTCGCGGTGGTATGGCTCATAACCGGCTATCGGGACGCCGCCGGCGACCCGGTTGTGTGGCGGTTCGTGGTGGAGATCGTGGCGGAGTGCGTGGTGCTGCTGGCCTTTTACTACACGGCCGGGTTCTTCTTCGGCGTGCCCCATCCCCTGCGGGCGGTGTTCGCCTGCGACCTGGGGGCCATGCTGTGCATCATGAGCGCCATCGACCCCAGCGGCATGGCCCAGAGCATGACTTTCGCCGCCGTGGCCGCCCAGCTTCTCATCTGGGCATTCGTGATCTCGGCAAGCTTCCGGACAAAGCCCCTGGGGCCGGTCCGGCCGGAAGAGGCGGAGACCCCGGGGGAGTAATCCCCGCAAGAGTAAGATAACGCAGCCCTGCCGCGCCGCGGCAGGGCTTTTTCCTATCTTGACGGGGAAGGGACAGACGGGTATAATCGGCAGTGGACGGCGCGCAAAAGCGCGCCGTTCCGGGAGAGAAAACGGGGGATAAGGAGCGGGACGCAAATGGTTGGAATGAAAAAACTTGTGATCGACCCGGCCTGGTGTAAGGGCTGCGGCATCTGCGCGGCTTTCTGCCCGAAAAACGCCCTGGAGATCGTAGGCGAGAAGGTACGGCTGAAGGAGGACGGGGTCTGCGTGGCCTGCGGCGCCTGCGAGCTGCGCTGCCCGGACTACGCCCTGTGGCTGGAGGATCTGGAGGAGTGAGGTCATGAAGTCGAAACGCGTGCTGATGCAGGGCAACGAGGCCTGCGTGGAGGGAGCCATCGCGGCGGGGATGCGGTTTTACGCCGGCTATCCCATCACGCCCTCCACGGAGATCGCGGAGCGGTGCGCCCTGCGGCTGCCTGAGGTGGGCGGCCGGTTCATCCAGATGGAGGACGAGCTGGCCTCCATGGCGGCGGTGCTGGGCGCCTCCACCGCGGGGGTAAAGGCCATGACGGCCACCTCCGGGCCGGGCTTTTCCCTGAAGCAGGAGAACATCGGCTATGGGTGCCTGGCGGAGATACCCTGCGTGATCGTGGACGTGCAGCGGTCCGGGCCCTCTACCGGCCTGCCCACCAGCCCCTCCCAGGGGGATTATATGCAGGCCCGCTGGGGCACCCACGGGGATCACCCGGTCATCGCCCTGAGCCCCTCGTCGGTGCGGGAGACCTACCGGCTCATCATCCGGGCTTTCAACCTGTCGGAGAAATACCGCACGCCGGTGATCTTCCTGATGGACGAGATCGTGGGCCACATGCGGGAGGGCGTCGCGCTCCCGGCCCCCCGGGATCTGATCATCAACAAGCGGCATATCTCCTACCACGACGGGGCCAACAAGCAGTGCTATGCGGTGCCCGAGGGAGAATTCGTGCCTGCCATGAAGCCCTTCGGCCAGGGCGAGCGGTATAACATCACGGGCCTGGCCCACGATGTGTCCGGCTTTCCCACCAATAACACAGACATCGCCGGGGCCCTCTATACCCGGCTCATGGAGAAGATCGACCGGAACCTGGACGACATCGTCCGGGTGGAGGAATACAAGCTGGACGATGCGGACACGGCCGTCGTCTGCTTCGGCGGTACGGCCCGGGCGGTCATGAGCGCGGTCCTGGAGGCTCGGGCCGCGGGCATGAAGGTCGGTATGTTCCGGCCCATCACGGTCTGGCCTTTCCCGGCGGCCCATCTGCGTGCCCGCCTGCCGGGGCTGAAGCGCATTCTTATGGTGGAGCACAACTACGGCCAGATGCTGCTGGAGGTCCAGCGGGTGGCCGCCGAACGAGTCCCGGTGGGCTTTCTGGGCCGGTGGGACGGCACTGTGATCCCACCGGAGGACATCCTTCAAAAGCTGCGGGAAATGGAGGGAAGCGCCCATGCCGAGTGAACTGGTACATAAATTCATGCGCATCGACCACCTGCCCCATATCTGGTGCGCCGGCTGCGGCAATGGCATCATCATGCATGACGTGGCGGTGGCCCTGCAGGAGCTTATCGACGACCCGTCCGTACCCATCAGCCGGGACAAGACCGTGATCGTGTCCGGCATCGGCTGTTCCTCCCGGGCGGCGGGGTATCTGGACTTCGACTCCATCCACACCACTCATGGCCGGGCTATCGCCTTCGCCACGGGCATCAAATTCGCCCGGCCGGAGCTGGAGGTCATCGTGCTGACCGGGGACGGGGACTGCTCCGCCATCGGCGGCAACCACCTGATCCACGCGGCCCGGCGGAACATCGGCCTGACCGTGGTCACCTTCAACAACGACATCTACGGCATGACCGGCGGGCAGTATTCGCCCACCACTCCCACCGGGGACAAGGCCACCACCGCCCCCTACGGCAACCTGGACCGGCCCTTCGACATCGCCCAGCTGGCCGCCGGCGCGGGGGCTACTTACACGGCCCGGGGCTCGGCCTATCACGCCAGGGAGACTACCGAGCTCATCAAGCAGGGCGTCCTCCACAAGGGTTTTTCCCTGATCGACGTCTATTCCGTCTGCCCAACCTATTACGGCCGGAAAAACGGTAAGGGCGGGGCGGTGGAGATGCTCCAGTGGCAGAAGGAGCACATGGTCCCCGCCGCGGCCTACTACGCCATGAGCGAGGAGGCTCGCCGGGACAAGGTGCTGGTGGGCGTGCTGTCCCACACGGAGCACCCGGAGTACACCCAGCAGTATACTGGGCTCATCGAGCGGGTTCGGGCCCAGAGCGGAAAGTGAGGCGGCGTTCATGAGATACGAGATGCGTTTTTCCGGCTCCGGGGGCCAGGGGGTGATCCTGGCCAGCGTCATCGTGGCCGAGGCGGCGGTGGCGGCGGGCCTGGAGGCGGTCCAGTCCCAGTCCTACGGCCCGGAGGCCCGGGGCGGCATGTGCAAAGCCGAGACGGTGCTGAGCCGGGAGCAGATATGGTTTTCCAAGGTGACGAAGCCCGATTTCCTGCTGGCCCTGACCCAGCAGTCCCTGGACAAATACGCCCAGGTCCTGGCGGATAGGGCGGTGGTCATGATCGACGATGGCTTGACCGTCCCCCAGGGACTTGACAAAAAGCAGGTCCTGGCCCTGCCCATTCTGGCCACGGCCCGGGACAAGGTGGGCAAGCTCATGACCGCCAACATCGTGGCGGTGGGGGCCGTGAACAGGGCACTGGGCCTTTTTGACGAACAGGCCCTCCGCGAGGGCGTGCGCCGGCACATCCCGGCGGGCACCGAGGAGCTGAACTGGAAGGCTCTGGACGAGGGGGCCGCCCTGGTCACGGAGCAGCAGGCGGCGGCCTTCGCCCGTTCTTTGGACTGAGGGGCGGCCATGGGAGAGAGGATACGCTGTCCGGCCCTGAAAGACCGGGTCATGACCGCCGACCAGGCCGCGCTGCTCATTGAGAGCGGCATGACCGTGGCGGTCAGCGGCTTCACCCCCTCGGGCAACCCCAAGGCGGTGCCCCTGGCCCTGGCGGAACAGGTCCGCTCGGGCCGGCGCAGGGTGCGGGTGAACCTGCTGTCCGGGGCCTCCACGGGCCCGGAGATCGACAACACCTGGGCGGAGCTGGACATGATCGCCCGGCGGGTCCCATATATTACGAGCACGGCCCTGCGCAGGGCCGTGAACGGGGCCAGCCCCGAGGGCGTGGCCTATCTGGACCAGCACCTGGGCATGACCGCCCAGAACGCCCGCTACGGCTTTTACGGACCCATCGACGTGGCCGTGGTGGAGGCCGTGGCCATCACGGAGGCGGGGGACATCATCCCCTCCACCGCCGTGGGCTGTACCCAGACCTATGTGGCCCTGGCGAAAAAGGTGATCGTGGAGATCAACACCGTCCAGCCGGAGGGGCTGGAGGGCTTTCACGACATCTACCTGCCCGCCGACCCGCCGGACCGGCAGCCCATACCCCTGACGGCGGTGGACCAGCGCATCGGCCGGCCCTATATCGCCTGCGGCCCGGACAAGATCGCCGCGGTGGTCTGGTGCGATATGGCGGTGAAGCCACGGCCCCTGGCGGCCCCGGACGAGACAAGCCAGCGCATCGCGGACAACATCGTGTCTTTCCTGGAGGCGGAGCGGGCCGCTGGGCGGCTTTCCGCCGGACAGGTGCCCCTCCAGTCCGGGGTGGGCTCCGTGGCGAACGCGGTGCTGGTGGGCCTGGAAAACGCCGGGTTCCGGCATCTGGCCTTTTATTCCGAGGTCATCCAGGACGGGGTCATCAAGCTCATGGACGCGGGCTGCTGCGACATGGCCTCCGCCACCAGTCTCAGCATGTCCCGGGAGGGCATGACCCACTTCGTGCAGAACCTGGAGGACTACCGTGGCAGGATCATCCTGCGGGATTCGGAGATATCCAACGGGGCGGAGATCATCCGCCGGCTTGGCGTGATCGCCATGAACACCGCTGTGGAGGCGGATATCTATGGCAATGTGAACTCCTCCCAGATGAACGGCACTTCCATCTATAATGGCATCGGCGGCTCCGGGGACTACGCCCGCAATTCCTCCGTTTCCATCTTTATGACAGCCTCCACCGCCAAGGGCGGGACCATCTCCAGCATCGTGCCCATGGCGACCCATGTGGACCACACGGAGCACGACGTGGACGTGCTGGTGACGGAGCAGGGCTACGCGGACCTGCGGGGCCGCTCCCCCAAGGAGCGGGCCGCGCTCATCATCGAAAACTGCGCACACCCGGCCTACCGGCCCCAGCTGCGCCGGTACTTCGAGCGGGCCTGCGCCGCCACCCACGGCGCCCAGACCCCCCAGCTGCTGGAGGAGGCGTTCTCGTTCCACCTGCGGTATAAAAACACCGGCTCCATGCTGGAGCCGGCGGAAGAATAAGGAGAGTGTTTTATGCTGACGATCGCAAGTATCATGGAGATGCTGATGGTGGTGTGCTTTGGCATATCCTGGCCGCTGAACATCGCCAAGGCCTGGAAGGCCCGGACCGCCAAGGGCACCAGCGTGCTGTTTTATTTCTTTATATGGATCGGGTATGTGTTCGCCATCATCGGCAAGTTCATCCTGATCGGCTGTTACGCGCCCCAGCACTGGTGGGTGACGGTGAAGTGGTACGTGATGCTGTTCTACTTCATCAACACCGCCATGGTGACCTTGGGCATTATCATCTATTACCGCAACAAGGCCCTTGACAAGCTGGCCGAACGTCGGGCCGCCAAGGGGAAATAAGACCGAACAAAAAGACAAGAGTCCCGGAAACGTTCGTTTCCGGGGCCTTTGTTTATGAGTGGCATTTACAAGTTCGTGTAGCCCTCCAGGTATTCGTCGATGACCTTGGCACAGCGGCGGCCCTCGGCGATGGCGACGGCCACCAGGGACGCGCCCCGGCGCATATCGCCGGCGGTGAATACCTTTTCGTTGGCGGTCCGGCCGTCGGCGTCGCCCAGCCGGCCTCGTTCGTCCAGGTGCAGACCGAATGCCTCCGCCGGGGCGTCCTCCGCGCCGGAAAAGCCCGCGGCGATCAGCAGCATCTGACAGGGCAGCTTTTTGGTCCTGCCGGCGCAGCTCACCTCCAGGGCGCTGAGGGCGCCGGACTTGCCGGCGATGAGCTTTTTCGCCACAGTCTCGTACATCCGGGGGTCCCGGCCGAACGCTGCGGCGGCCTCCTGCTGGCCGTAATCCGGCGCGCCGGTCCGGCGGTGATAGGGCCAGACGGCGGGCGCCTCCGCCGGGGCGGGCTTTCGCACAAGCTGTATCACGGACAGGGCACCCTGCCGGATGGCGGTGGCCACGCAGTCGGTGGCGGTGTCACCGTTGCCAACCACAACAACGTGCTTGCCCTTGGCGGAGCAGCCGCATTTCTTGCCGTCCAGCAGGGAGCGGGTGGCCTCGGTGAGATAGTCCAGGGCCTGATAGACCCCGCCGGTCTGCCGGTCCTCCAGGGGCACGTCCCGGGCCGCCCGGGCCCCGCAGCACAGGGCCACCGCGTCGTATTCCCGCAGCAGCCGCTCGGCGATGGCCGCCGCGTCCACCCCGGTGACGAAGCTGACGCCCTCCGTCTCCATCCGACGGACCCGCCGGTCTATGACGGCCTTGTCCAGCTTCATGTTGGGGATGCCGTACATGAGCAGGCCCCCCACCCGGTCGTCCCGTTCCAGCACGGTCACGCTGTGGCCCCGGCGGTTCAGCTGGTCCGCCACGGCCAGGCCCGCCGGGCCGGAGCCCACCACGGCCACTTTCCTGCCTGTGCGGACCTCGGGGATCTCGGGTTGGATCAGGCCGTGCTCGTAGGCGTACTCGATGATGGCGAGCTCGTTGTCCTTCACCGTGACGGACCCGTCGGCGTACAGCCCGCACACGCAGGCGGACTCGCACAATGCCGGGCACACCCGGCCTGTGAATTCGGGGAAGTTGTTGGTCTTCAAAAGCCGCGCCAGGGCGTGGGACCAGTTGCCATTGAACACCTCGTCGTTCCACTCGGGGATCAGGTTGTGCAGAGGGCAGCCGTAGTCCGACTGGCAGAAGGGCACGCCGCAGTTCATGCACCGGGCCCCCTGGATGCGCCGCTGGGCCTCGGACAGCTCCCCGTGGAATTCACCAAAGCTCTCCGTGCGGACGGCGGGACCTGCCGTGGGCCGCTCGGCGCGCTTATATTCCATGAATCCCGTGGTCTTTCCCATGGCTCACACGCCTCCTTTCTGCACGTTGTAAAAGGCCTCCAGCTCCGCTTGGGCGCGGGGCATGCCCTTTTCCTCCAGCTGGCCGATGGCCTTGAGCATGCGGCTGTAGTCGTTGGGGGTGATCTTCTTGAAAAGCGGCAGCATGTCGTCCCAGTTGTCCAACACGGTCTTGCCCCGGGCTGAGCCGGTGGCGGCCACGTGGGCCTCGATCAGCTCCCGCAGCTGGGCGATGTCGTGCTTGGCGGTGACGCCGGTCATGGTGACCATGTCCTTGTTCAGCCGCAGGTAGAGCTCGTACTTCTCGTCCAGCACGTAGGCGATGCCCCCCGACATGCCCGCGGCGAAGTTCTTGCCCGTGGGGCCCAGGATCACCGCGCAGCCGCCGGTCATGTACTCGCAGCCGTGGTCGCCCACGCCCTCCACCACGGCCTTCGCGCCGGAGTTGCGCACGCAGAACCGCTCCCCGGCCATGCCGTTGATGTAGGCCTCGCCGGCGGTGGCGCCGTACAGGGCCACGTTGCCGATGATGATGTTCTCGCCGGGGTTGATGGGGCTGTTCTCCGGGGGCCGGACGATGAGCTTGCCGCCGGACAGACCCTTGCCGAAGTGGTCGTTGCTGTCGCCGGTCAGGCGCACGGTCATGCCCTTGGGCAGGAACGAGCCAAAGGACTGACCGCCGCCGCCCCGGGCGTCGATGAACACCGTGTCCTCCGGCAGGCTGTTGCCGAATTTTTTGGTGATCTCCGAGCCCAAGATGGCCCCGAAGGTCCGGTTGGTGCTGGATACGTCCACCTGCACCCGCTTGGGGGAGCCGTCTCGCAGGGTCTTTTGGAAGGCCGGCAGCAGCACGCTCTCGTCCAGGGTCTTCTCCAGATGGAAGTCATAGTCCGCCTCCGGCAGATGGTGTACGGCGGTGTCCACGCCGGTGTCCATGTGCAGGATGCTGTCCAGGTCGATGGACCGGGCCCGGCCGGATGGCAGGTCCTCCCGGAGCTTCAAAAGGTCCGTCCGGCCCACCATCTCGTCCACGGTCCGGACTCCCAGCTTCGCCATGATCTGGCGCAGCTCCTGGGCCACGAAGCGCATGAAATTCATCACATATTCCGGCTTGCCGGTGAAGCGGCAGCGCAGGTCCGGGTTTTGGGTGGCGATGCCCGCCGGGCAGGTGTCCAGGTTGCACACCCGCATCATGACGCAGCCCAGGGTGATCAGCGGCGCGGTGGCGAAGCCGAATTCCTCCGCCCCCAGCAGCGCCGCCACGGCCACGTCCCGGCCGGTCATCAGCTTGCCGTCCACCTCCAGGATCACCCGCTGGCGCAGGCCGTTGGCGATCAGGGAGTGGTGGGTCTCCGCAAGGCCCAGCTCCCAGGGCAGGCCCGCGTTCTGGATGGAGTTGCGGGGGGACGCGCCGGTGCCCCCGTCGTAGCCGGAGATCAGCACCACCTGGGCCCCGGCCTTGGCCACGCCGGAGGCGATGGTGCCCACCCCGGCCTCGCTGACCAGCTTCACGCTGATGCGGGCAGCCCGGTTGGCGTTTTTCAGGTCGAAGATCAGCTGGGCCAGATCCTCGATGGAGTAGATATCATGGTGGGGCGGGGGCGAGATCAGGCTCACCCCGGGGGTGGAGTACCGGGTCCGGGCGATCCAGGGGTAGACTTTCTTGCCGGGCAGGTGGCCGCCCTCGCCGGGCTTGGCACCCTGGGCCATCTTGATCTGTATCTCCTGGGCGGAGCACAAATACTCGCTGGTGACGCCGAACCGGCCGGAGGCCACCTGCTTGATGGCGCTGTTGGTCTCGGTGCCAAGCCGCTCGGGTTCCTCGCCGCCCTCGCCGGAGTTGGACTTGCCCCCCAGGCGGTTCATGGCAAGGGCCAGGCACTCATGGGCCTCCTTGGAGATGGAGCCGTAGCTCATGGCCCCGGTCTTGAACCGGCGGACGATGCTGTCCACGCTCTCCACCTCATCCAGGGGGATACCGCCGTCGGCGGCCCAGACGAAGTCCATCACACCCCGCAGGTTGTAGGGTGCCTGGGCCCGGGTGGCCAGAGCGGAGTATTCCAGAAACCGATCGTAATCGCCCTTTTGGGCGGCCTCCCGCAGAGCCACGATCACGGCGGGATCGAAAAGATGCCCCTCGCTGCCGTCCCCGGAGCGGAGCTTGTGGAAACCCACGCTGTCCAGGGTGGTGTCCACCCCCAGGCCCAGGGGGTCGAAGGCGTGGCTGTGGTGGTATTCCACCGCCTTGCCGATGTCCTCCAGGCTCACGCCGCCCACCCGGCTGACCGTGTTGGTGAAGTACTTGTCGATCACATCCCGGCGGATGCCCACCGCCTCAAAGATCTGGGAGGACTGGTAGGACTGGATGGTGGACACGCCCATTTTGGAGGCGATCTTCACGATGCCGCTCAAAATGGCCTTGTTGTAGTCGTCGATGGCGGTGTGTTCGTCCTTGTCCAAAAGTCCCAGCCGGATGCACTCGGCGATGCACTCGTGGGCCAGATATGGCTGGATGGCCCGGGCGCCGTAGCCCAAAAGCAGCGCGAAGTGGTGCACGTCTCTCGGTTCCGCGCTCTCCAGGATGATGGACACGCTGGTGCGCTTTTTCGTCCGGACCAGATGCTGCTCCATGGCGGATACGGCCAGCAGGGAGGGGATGGCCACGTGGTTTTCATCCACCCCCCGGTCCGACAGGATCAGGATGTTGGCCCCGTGGCGGTATGCCTTGTCGCACTCGATGAAGAGCCGGTCCATGGCCCGCTCCAGGGGGGTGTTCTTGTAGTAGAGAAGGCTCACGGTTTCCACATGAAAGCCGTCCCGGTGCATGGCCTTGATCTTGATCAGGTCGATGCCGGTGAGGATGGGGTTGTCTACCTGCAGAACGTTGCAGTTGCCGGGCCGTTCCTCCAGAAGGTTCCCGTCGGAGCCCACGTACACGGTGGTATCGGTGACGCATTCCTCCCGGATGGCGTCGATGGGCGGGTTGGTGACCTGGGCGAACTGCTGCTTGAAGTAGTTGAAAAGGGGCGGGTGCCGCTCCGACAGCACCGCCAGCGGCGTATCCGCGCCCATGGCGGCGGTGGGCTCGGCCCCGGTGCGGGCCATGGGCAGGATGGCGTCCTTGACCTCTTCATAGGTATAGCCAAAGGCCCGGTACAGCCGGTCCCGGACGGCCTGGGTGTGGGTCTCCACCTTGCGGTTGGGGATGGGCAGGTCCTGGAGCCGCACCAGGTTCTGGTCCAGCCACTCGCCGTAGGGCTGGCGGGAGGCGTAGTAGCTCTTCAGGTCCTCGTCCTGCATGACCTTGCCCCGGTTGGTGTCGATGAGCAGCATCTTGCCCGGCCGGAGCCGGTTTTTCATGATGATGTGCTCCTCCGGGATGTCCAGCACCCCCACCTCGGAGGCCAGGATCAGCCGGCCGTCGTCGGTGAGATAGTACCGGCTGGGCCGCAGGCCGTTCCGGTCCAGGATGGCCCCCACCAGCTCGCCGTCGGAGAACAATATGGAGGCCGGGCCGTCCCAGGGCTCCATCATGGTGGCGTAGTAGCGGTACAGGTCCCGCTTCTTCCGCTCGATCATCTTGTCGTTCTTCCAGGGCTCCGGGATGGTGATCATCATGGCAAGAGGCAGGGGCATGCCGTTCATGACGAGGAATTCCAGGGTGTTGTCCAGCATGGCGGAGTCGGAGCCGTTGGCGTTGATGACCGGGAAGATCTTGTCCATGTTCTCCCGCATGATGGCGGAGCTCATGGTCTCCTCCCGGGCCAGCATCCGATCCACGTTGCCCCGGATGGTGTTGATCTCGCCGTTGTGGAGGATGAATCGGTTGGGATGGGCCCGCTCCCAGCTGGGGGTGGTGTTGGTGGAAAAACGGGAGTGGACCATGGCGATGGCGGCGGTGAAATCCGGGCTCTGCAGGTCCGGATAGAACTGGCGCAGCTGATGGACCAGGAACATGCCCTTGTAGACGATGGTCCGGCTGGACAGACTAGCCACGTAGGTGTTGTCGTTGCTCTGCTCAAAGACCCGCCGGGCCACGTACAGCCGCTGGTCGAAGGGCAGGCCGGTCTTCACGTCCCGGGGCCGCTCCACGAAGCACTGCACGATGTGGGGCATGCAGGAGCGGGCCTTCTGGCCCAGGATCTCCGGGCAGGTGGGCACCTGCCGCCAGCCCAGCAGCCGCAGACCCTCCTTTTTCAGGATCACCTCGAACATCTTTTGCGCCTGGCTGCGGCGGACCTTGTCCTGAGGGAAGAAGAACATGCCCACGGCATAGTCCCCGGCGCTGCCCAGGGCGATGCCGCAGTCCCGGGCGGCGGACTTGAAAAAGCCGTGGGACACCTGGGTCAGGATACCCACGCCGTCGCCGGTCTCCCCGGCGGCGTCCTTGCCGGCACGGTGTTCCAGCTTCTCCACGATCTTCAAAGCGTCGTCTACCGTGGCCCGGGAGGGCCGGCCCTGGATGTCCACTACCGCGCCGATGCCGCAGGCGTCGTGCTCCATCCGGGCCCAGTCGATGCTGTTTTGTCTGACCATATGTGAGGACCTCCTTCTGTTCGGCGTATAAGAGCCGGACAGGTGCGTCAAAACTATCTCTAATGATGTAAATCGATATACTTAATAATACCGCTCTTTATCATATAATGCAACGTTTTTTCGATGTATACCATCGACAAGAATAAACGGGGCGGCGCCGGGGGATTTCCGGCGATTCGTCCAAAGGTGCCGGGGCCGGCGGGAAAATGCCGGGACGACAAAAATACCTCTTGCAATTTTGGCGGGGGTGTGGTAATATATCTGAGCAAAACATGACCGGGTGTGGCGAAGTTTGGTATCGCGCCTGAATGGGGTTCAGGAGGCCGCTGGTTCAAGTCCAGTCACTCGGACCACCCGCAAAGCCTTGGAAACACTAAGTTTCTGAGGTTTTGTTTTTTTGCCTCTTTTTGGGGCGGACCCCGGTTTCTAACACTTTTCTAACACCCGATCTCAACCGGTCTTTTTCTTGCTGAGCAGTTCGCTCATGGAATCGGCAAGAGCCAGCTTTCTTTGAATATCCAGATGACCGTAAATGTTCGCCGTCATTTTGATGTCGGCGTGACCCAGCCATTCCTGGACATCTTTCAACCCATAGCCCATGCCAAGAAGATTGCTAATCTATGGCAAGGGGCGAAAGGAACGCATCATTCACATTACCACCCCGGAGCTGCTTCGTCTTGGGCAAAGGTACTGCCAAGAATATGAGGCGGACATTCTGCGGGCAGGCGCCATTCTGATAAACGACCGCGAGATGCCGCTCTCGCCTCAGTCGGTGCGGCGCATTATCAGGAAATACTTAGCCAGAATCAACACGCAGACCGATATTACCCCTCATATGTTCCGCCACACTTTCGCCACATCCCTGTTGGAGGCCGGTATGGACATACGATACATCCAGTCCTTGCTGGGGCATAGTTCCGTATCCACCACCCAGATCTACACGCATGTGACCGCACAGCATCAAACGCTGTTGCTGGCGGAGAAACATCCACGGGGGAAAATGAGTTTCTCGTTGTGAGCAATCAATGTATAATTTGCACATGCCTTCGCAAAAGGCCGTCTCCTTGTCGACTGACGCGGTCACACTGGCCCATGGGCGATCACCGCTCAGATCGGATTGGGGGTTCATTTGACAAAGCTCGCATACCCGCCCCGGTTTTGCGAACACTATCCCCGAGGTGAGCTTTATGGACCCCAAGGATCGCAAAGCGAGGGAAACGGAACGGCCTGTTCCTCAAGGGATCTATCCGGTCATCGACACCGATCTGGCCCGGGACAATATCGAAAACGATCTGCCGGCGGCGGATCTTGAGGATCTTCGCGAAACGTCTCATCCCCGCTCCATCCGCGTAGACGCGGCTGCGCTCGATCATGGCAAACCGATTGAGCGCTGAAAAATCGCCCTACCTGCGCCAGCACAAGGACAACCCGGTCGATTGGTATCCCTGGTGCGGGGAGGCGTTTCAAAAGGCCAGAGAGGAAAACAAGCCGATCCTTCTCAGTATCGGCTATTCCACCTGCCACTGGTGCCATGTGATGGCCCGCGAGTCCTTTGAGGACGCGGAAACAGCGAAGCTTTTGGAGCCTTTTGTCTGCATCAAGGTGGACCGGGAGGAACGACCCGATATCGACGCGGTATATATGAGCGTCTGTCAGGCTCTGACCGGGTCGGGCGGCTGGCCGCTGACCATCTTCATGACCCCGGAGCAAAAGCCCTTCTTTGCCGGCACTTATTTCCCGAAAACCGGTCGATACGGCCAGGTCGGACTGGACGATCTGCTGCGGCGGATCTCCCATCTTTGGAACACGGACAGGCAAAAACTGCTGATTTCCGGTGAGCAGATCGCCGCGGCCATCCGGTCCTCACAGGCCCCGGCCGGCGGCGTACCTGACCGGAGTCTTATCATGCGCGGGTATCAACAGCTCCGGCGGAGCTATGACCGGACCTGGGGCGGCTTCGGCCAGGTCCCGAAATTTCCGACCCCGCATGACCTGCTTTTCCTGATGCACGTCCATACGGCGGAGCGTGAACCGGACGCTTTGCGCATGGCGGAGCATACCCTGCGGGCCATGGCCGCGGGCGGCATTTTCGACCACATTGGCGGCGGCTTTTCCCGGTATTCCACCGATGAGCGCTGGCTGGTCCCTCATTTTGAAAAGATGCTGTACGATAACGCGCTGCTGATCTTATGCTACCTGGAGGCTTTTCAGCTTACACGCGAGCCGTATTACGCGGACATCGCGAAGCGGACGGCGGACTATATCCTGCGGGAGCTGACCGCGCCCAGCGGCGGGTTCTATTGCGGACAGGACGCGGACAGCGACGGCGTGGAGGGGAAATACTATCTCCTTACGCCGGAAGAAGTGCGCGGCGTTTTGGGAGAGGACGACGCCGCAGAGTTTTGCCGGATATATGATATTACCGCCGACGGAAGCTTTGAAGGCGGAAGCATTCCCAACCGCATCGGCAGCTCCGGGGCGGAATGGGACGCGGACGACGGGCGGCTTTTGAAGCTGTTGGAATACCGCAGAGCCAGAACGGACCTTCACCTGGACGATAAGATCCTTCTATCCTGGAACGGGTGGACGATGATCGCGTTGGCGGCGGCGGGCAGCATTCTGGATGACAGCCGATATCTGGACGCCGCCGTCAAGGCGCAGGTGTTCATCGAAGGGTCTATGACCGATGAAGCGGGCCGCCTGTATCACCGCTTTTGTGACGGCGAGGCGGCCCACTCGGGACAGCTGGACGACTACGCGGTATACGCCCTGGCGCTGACGGAGCTGTATGGCAGGACATTTCGGACATGCTACCTGCGCGAGGCGGTCCGGTACGCGAAGCGGATGATGGAACTGTTTGAGGACAGGATAGCGGGCGGATATTTTATGACAGCCCATGACGCGGAAGCGCTGATCGCCCGTCCAAAGGAGACGTACGACGGGGCCGTCCCTTCCGGCAACTCCGCCGCCGCCTTGGTGCTGGAGCGTCTGGCCGGACTTACAGGCGAGGCGGTCTTTCGCCAGGCGGCGGACCGGCAGCACGGGTTTATGGCGGGGCAGATCGGGGTGGAAAAGTATCCCGCCGGATACTGCTATGCCCTTCTGGCCATGTCCGGGGCGGTCTATCCGCACAGGGAACTGCTCTGCACCGGCCAGACGGTTCCCGATGAGGTGCGGGCCTATATCAAAACAAACCCGGCCCATGATCTGAGCATTCTGTATAAGTCCGCGGAGAATGAAAAAGAGCTCGCTCGCCTTGCTCCCTTCACCGCGCCATACCCTGTTTCCGCGCGGCCGGTATTTTATTTGTGCGAAAACAAGGCGTGCCGCGCGCCGGAAACCGACTTCCATAAGCTGGGTCTATGACGCGTGCAAAGAGGCGAGCGAGACCTACGACCAGCTCAAACAGGGCGACCATACGGGCATCATCCAGTCCGATCCCGAAAAGACCGCCGTGGGCGGCTTCTGAACACGCCGCGCTGTCGCGGCTTGCTGCCGCACGCCGGATTATATGTTGCGGATTATACCACAGGCGATCTTGCTCCCAGCATTTCCGGCGGGCTGCGTTTTGAAATCGTCCGGCTGGCTATGGATCACGACGGATCTGCCGACGATATCTTTCACACAAAAACGGCCTGTAGCCACCGCCAGGTATGCGCACCCTCCGCATGATAGCAGCGGCGGAAGATCGCCCGCGTGCAGCGGGTGCTCCCGGTCATATGGATCGTAGTGGCCGCCGGTGTTGGGAAAACCAGCCTCGGTACAGTCACCTTTTTCATGAATGTGCATGGCAAAGAAACCGGTTTCTGAATCCGGCAGGCCTTCCATTTTCGCTGTCACCAGCGTACCTCCCCTGAGGGGAGTGAATTCAACTGTACCGCGCAAATTTGGATATGCCTCTCCGCCGCGCACACAGGCAATTGCCGTGGGGCGCTTGTTCCAGATCATGATTTATCACCTCACAGCAGCCTATGCGGCAGGCGCCTGATGTGAGCGAAACTGTTATGACAATGCTATGGCTGAAAACTTTTTCTCCATCCTCAAAACAGAGTGCATCTACAGGCACAAACCCAAAACCTTCCGTGAGGCTAACGAACGCATTGACAACTTCATTCACTTCTACAACCATGAGCGTATCCAGTTAAAGACTGGAGCGGCGCCGCTCTCGCTGCGCCACTCCGTTTAATTCCTATTTCCTACTCAGGGACCTTTTCTTTTCCCTGTCCGTTCCTCCTGGGGCTGTAAAAAAGTGCCTACCATCTTTTTACCACGGCAGCGTCAGACGCCGTAGCCGTAGCTTCTTACCGGCAGCACCTTGCCCTCCAGGGCGGCCGCCGCTCTCTCCTTGTCCGCCGCCGCCACCTTGATCTCGTATAGGGTGGTGGGCACCGGGTTCGGATTCATGAATTTTCGCGGATCGATCTTGGCGCCGCAGCCCGGAACCGGGGGCTCCTCCCCGGCGAAGGGGAAGCTCTCCACGCCCGCGTCCCGCAGTAGCTCCTGCGCCTTTTCCCAATCCGCCTTGTCCTTGGACCGATAGACCAGCGCTTTCATCCATTTCATCGTGCTCTGACCTCCCTTGGTATAATAGCGCCTATGACGCTATTATACCACCATCCCGGCGGGGCAGAAAGAACAATTTTCATTTTACAGGTCTGTTTTCGACAGCGTATTGCCCCTGGGACTGCTTTGGAGTAAAATACGATCAGTCTGCAAGACGGCAAAGGAGGGCGGAGGATGGACGATACATCAAGCCGGCTGCAGGAGGATACGCTGCTGTTTTTCAGCGGCCGCCTGGAGGTCTACCCGCTGTATGAGGCGCTTTTGTCCCAGCTCCTGCGGCGGTATCCCCAGACACGGATCAAGGTCCAAAAGACACAAATATCCTTTTCCGACCGGTATATGTTCGCCTGCGTATCATTCCTGCGGCCAAAGAGAAAGGCCGAACTGCCGGAAAACTATTTCGTCCTGACGCTGGGGCTGCCCGGTCCTCTTGCGTCGGAGCGGGTGGCGGCGAAAACAGAGGCCTATCCCGGCCGGTGGACGACCCATATCGTGGTCAGCCGGGAGAGCGATCTGGACGACGAGCTGTTTACATGGCTGGATCAGGCCCACGAATTTGCCCGGCGCAAGTGAGCGGGCGGGGATGGATCTTGTTTGCGATAAGTTTACATAATTCTAATTCACGGTCCCCAGGATCCCCTCGACTTTTCGTCTCAGATGGGGTATCATAACGGGAGCGACGAAAGGGGGCGGCTTGCCGTGAAGCGCACGAAGCTGCGGGACCGGGAACTGCCGGATTACACCAAGGGCGAGGAAAACTTCAATATGATCTCCCACATCGCCGGCGGGGCCCTGGGGGTGGCGGCGCTGGTGTTGTGCGTGGTGCGGGCCGCGCTGCACCAAAACGCCTGGGGCGTGGTGGGCGGAGCCATCTTCGGCGTGTCCATGATCGTTTTGTATACCATGTCCAGCGTCTACCATGGCCTGCGGGCGGGCATGGGCAAGCGGGTGCTGCAGGTGATCGATCACTGCACCATCTACTTTCTCATCGCGGGGACTTATACGCCGCTGCTTTTGAGCGCCATGCGGCCCCTGGACCCGGCGGCCAGCTGGACGCTGTTCGCCGTGGTCTGGTCGCTGACCGTCCTGGCGACGGTGCTGACGGCCATTGACCTGGAACGGTACCGGGCCTTTTCCATGGCCTGCTATATCGGCATCGGCTGGGCCATCATCTTCAAGGCGCCGCTGCTGATCCGTGCCATCGGCTGGCCGGGCTTCTGGCTGATCCTGGCGGGAGGCGTGTCCTACACGGTGGGGGCGGTGCTTTACGGCATGGGGAAAAAACACCGGTATATGCACAGCGTGTTCCATCTGTTCGTGGTGGCGGGCAGTGTGCTGCATCTGCTGGCCATCCTGCTCTATGCGCTGTAAAGCGGGTCCATCCGGTCATTATTTTTTCTTGCGTATTGGCCGCCGATCCGATATGATATGATAGGTAAGAGAATATGGTCTGCCGGACCCTGTGGCCGGGCCGGCGGGCGACATCGGGAGGTATCCTATGCAGTTGAAGATCGATCCGGCGCGGACCTACGCGCTGGCATTGGAGGGCGGCGGCGCCAGGGGCGCGTACCAGATCGGCGTGTGGAAAGCGCTGACGGAGGCGGGCATCTCCATCGGGGCCATATCCGGCACGTCCGTGGGAGCCCTCAACGGGGCGCTGATCACCATGGGGGACCTGGAGCGGGCCGAGGAGCTGTGGTCCAACATCCACTATTCCGAGGTGATGGATGTGGACGACGAGCAGATGGGGGACCTGCTGCGGGGCGATTTTCACGGTCTGGACCTGCGCGAGCTGGCGGACAAGCTGTCCGCCGTGGTCCACAACCGGGGCCTGGATGTGACGCCTCTGCGCAACTGGATACGCCAGGTGGTGGAGCCGGAGGCCATCCGGAACGCGGATAAGGAGTTTTTCATCGTCACCTACTCCGTGACCGATAAAAAGGAATTGGAGCTCCGGGCCAGGGATCTGAGCGACAATGAGCTGTACGATATGCTGCTGGCCAGCGCGTATCTGCCGGCCTTCAAGGCGGAACGGATGGAGGGCAAGCTCTATGCCGACGGCGGCGTCCGGGACGTGCTGCCGCTGCATGTGCTCATCGAAAACGGCTGCACGGACATTATCGCCCTGCGCCTGTACGGCCCGGGGATCATGCGGCCCGTCCGGATACCGGAGGGGACCCAGGTCCACACCATCGCCCCCAGGGCCAAGCTGGGGGGCATACTGGAATTTGAGGCCCAGCAGAGCCGGAAGAACCTGCGCCTGGGCTATTACGACGGGATACGGTTCCTCTACGGCCTGAAAGGCGACACGTATTACATAGACGGCCAGTGGGACGAGGAACAGGCCCAGCAGTTTTTGTGCGCCGCCGCCCGAAAGGCCGGCGATACCCGGCAGATGTCCCTGCGGACGATCCACGAGAAGTGGCTGCCCGCCCTGGCCCGGAAGCTGAAAGCGGGGGACGACGGCTACGGTGACCTGGCGGCCGCGCTGCTGGACGCGGCAGCGGCCCGGGCGGAGCTGTCCCCCTGGCGGGTCTATACAGAGGAGGAGCTGCTGGAGGCCCTTGGCGGCGAGGAAGCCTTTGACGAGGCGCTTTTCAAGGACCTGCTGGACTGAGCCGCCGGCTGGTCATGAGCGATACTGCCCCGGAAACTACGTTTCCGGGGTTTCGCTTGTCAAAAAGCAAGTTTTTCGACAGCTCAGGATATAAACTGCTCGGCGGAAGTGAATCCCGCCGGCAGGAAGTCAAAAGCCTGTCGTACAACGGCTTTTGACTTCACGCGCGGGAATGCCGCGCGGCTCGCCCTGACCGGGCTTCGCTCCCTTTCATCTTTTCGCCCGGCGGGATAAAATGTGGCGGGGCGTCTTTACAAACGGATCGGATGGTGGTACAATTTGGCTAAAGTAAACAAAATAAACCGATCCGGTCTGCCGAAAATGTGGCAGAATGGGGACGAGCGCGGGCGACACAGGTCGAAGCGTTTCCGTTTTCGTAAAAAACCGGATCCAAATGACGAACTGAAAGGGAGGTATCATCATGAACGTTGGTCTGCCGAAGGAGATAAAAAACAACGAGTTCCGCGTGGGTCTGACCCCCGGCGCGGTGGGGGAGTATGTGAACGCGGGCAACACGGTGTACGTGGAAAAGGGGGCGGGCCTGGGCGCGGGCTTTGCCGACGCTGAGTACGCCGAGCATGGGGCCGTGCTGCTGGACGGCGCGGACCAGGTCTGGGAAAAGGCGGATATGATCGTCAAGGTCAAGGAGCCTTTGCCCAGCGAGTACAAGTACTTCCGGGAGGGGCTTTTGATCTACACCTACTTCCACCTGGCGGCGGATAAGGAGCTGACCGAGGCCCTTTTGAAGAGCAAGACCACGGCCATGGCCTACGAGACCATCCTGGGTCCCGGCGGCAAGGGGCTGCCCTGCCTGTACTGCATGAGCGAGGTGGCCGGCCGCATGGCGGTGCTGGAGGGGGCCAAGTATCTGGAAAAGACCTACGGCGGCCGGGGCGTGATGCTGGGGGCGGTCCCCGGCTGCGACAAGGGCGACGTGGTCATCATCGGCGCGGGCAATGCCGGTATCAATGCCTGCCGCATGGCGGTGGGCATGGGCGCCCGGGTCACGGTGCTGGACATCAACCACCAGAGGCTGGCCTACCTGGACGAGGTATTTGGCAGCCAGATCACCACGCTGTATTCCAGCCGTGCCAACCTGCTGGCTGCCCTGAAAAAGGCCGATCTTGTCATCGGCTGCGTCATGCTGGCCCCCGGCCGGGAGTGCCAGAAGCTGGTGAGCCGGGAGGATCTGAAGCTGATGGAGAAAGGCGCGGTGCTGGTGGACATCGTCATCGACCAGGGCGGCTGCTTCGAGACCAGCCACCCCACCACCCACGCCGACCCGGTGTACGAGGTGGACGGCATCCTGCACTACTGCGTCGCCAACATCCCCGGCAGCGTGCCCCGTACCTCCACGGAGGCGCTGGTCAACTCCACCCTGGCCCATGGGGTACGGATCACCCAGGTGGGTCTGGAGGCGGCCTGCAAGGCGGACCCCTGCCTGATGAGCGGGCTCAACACCTACAAGGGCAAGCTGACCTTCCAGGCGGTGGCCGAGGCCCTGGAGATCCCCTATACGGACCCCAACACGCTTATGTAAGGGCCATAAGACAAAGCTCAGCCCCGCCGCGGTCTGCGGCGGGGCGTTTTTATGGCGGAAAGCGGGGAAAGGTCATGCCTGGAAAAAGCGCTCCCGATAGGTCCGGGGCGTGAGCCCGGTGCGGGCCTTGAAAGCCCGGATGAAGTGGCTTTGTGAGCTGAACGCCAGAATGGCCCCGATGTCCGCGCAGGAATAGTCGGAGAATTTCAGCATGTTGCAGGCCGCCTCCACCCGCCGGTCCAGCACATAGTCCGAGATGGACCGGCCCATCTCCTTTTTGAACAGGGTGGACAGATAGCTCTCCGACAGACCCACCCGCTCCGCCAGGTCCGCCACGCCGATCCGCTGGTGCAGATGCTCGTAAATATAGTCCACACACCCGGCCACAGGCCGGGAATAGGGCGTGCGCCGGGGAACGGCCCGGACCTCCCGGAGATAGAACGCGAACATCTCCTTGTGCAGCGCCCGGACCGCCTCGACGCTGTCGAGCTCGTCCATCCGCAATATGAAAAGGTCGCTGCTGTTGTAGACCCGCTCCGGCTCCATCCCCGCCGCCATAGCTGTGCGGCAGGCCATGGTGACGGAGGCCACGAACAGATACTTGCAGTTGCGCACCGGGTCGTTGGACACGTGACCCGGCAGGTCGGAGGCGAAAATGCGCACCGCCTCCTCCACCGTTCCCGGGTCCCCGGCCCGCAGCATCTCATATTGGCGCATATCCTCGGCGTTGGTGTGGTGCCGCTCCCCGGTCTCCCGGTGGATGTATTCCATGTAGCGCAGCTTTTTTTCGTCCACTGTCATGGTATGCATGGGCCCGCCCTCCTTTTATAGGATCATTATGCCATAAAAAGAATGAAAATGCAATAATCATCCGCCGCTTTCCGGCATAATGGCACCATCAGGAAACAATCTGATCCGGGAGGGTAAAAGCGATGAAAAACATGGCCAGGCTGACGAAGAAGATCCGCAAGTACGAGAAGCTGGAGATGGGCCGCAGGCAATTCGCGCCGCTGGCCCGGCCCACCGCCTATGTGTTTGTGAACAGCGTGTCCGTGCCGCTGGTGGAGTGCCGCTGAAAGACGCGCGCGCTGTTTTTAGTCTTTCCCTTGATAGCGGTCTGCCGGTCCGTTCGCGGGCCGGCAGACTGTTGCTTGAAGAAAAAAGAGAGGCAAGACCGCCCTGGGCGCGGATAACGCTTGCTCCCGGCGAAAAGATTTGGTACAATGTAGAAAATACCCATACCGGGAGGCGGAGCGGTTGTTTGGAAAGAAACACAAGGCCGCCGGGCCAGTCTTCGACCCGACTGGGAAGACGCCGGTGATCCGGGCCAGCATCTGTACCGGGGAAAAGGTGGCCGGCTGGCGGGACGGGGATACGGGCCGGTTCACGGAGGTCATGCTGATCCGCACGGACGCGGACCTGCGGCGATTCCTGACCGACTATGGCTTCCGGGAGGAGGATCTGAAACACGAGTGGTGATACGCGCTCACCGACGGCTGAAAAGGAGGATACGCCATGAGCGAAAACGCGAAGAAACTGGGCTTCGGACTGATGCGCCTGCCCCTGCTGGACCCCAACGACCAGGCAAAGGTGGATGTGGAGCAGGTGAAGAAGATGGTGGACCTGTTTATGGAGCGGGGCTTTACATACTTCGACACCGCCTGGATGTACAACGGCTTTGCCAGCGAGAACGTGGCCAAAGAGGCCCTGGTGGACCGGCATCCCCGGGACAGCTTTACCCTGGCGACCAAGCTCCACGCGGGCTTTTTCGACAGCTTTGAGGACCGGGACAAGATCTTCAACGCCCAGCTGGAAAAGACCGGCGCGGGCTATTTCGACTACTACCTGATCCACGGCATCGAGGCGGACATGTACCCCAAGTATGAGAAATACGACTGCTTCAACTGGCTTTTGGAGAAGAAGGCCCAGGGCCTTGTGCGGCACGCGGGCT
This sequence comes from uncultured Oscillospiraceae bacterium, assembly GCA_947628805.1. GTDB lineage: Bacteria > Bacillota > Clostridia > Oscillospirales > Oscillospiraceae > CAJOIG01. The sequence goes on from CANRBG010000008.1 coordinate 50,897, forward strand.
TTTCCTTCCACGACACCCCGGAGCTGCTGGACCAGATCCTGACCAGGTATCCCCAGATGGAATTTGTCCAGCTGCAGATCAACTACCTGGACTGGGAGAGCCAGTGGGTCCGCTCCCGGGCCTGCTACGAGACGGCCCGGAAGCACGGCAAGCCCATCGTGGTCATGGAGCCGGTGAAGGGCGGGACCCTGGCAAAGGTGCCGGCCGCGGCGGAAAAGCTGTTCAAGGACCACGCCCCGGACCTGAGCGTGCCCAGCTGGGGCATCCGCTTCGCGGCAAGCCTGCCCGGGGTCATGATGGTGCTGTCGGGCATGTCCAGCCTGGAGCAGATGCAAGACAACCTGAGCTACATGGAGGACTTCCAGCCCCTCACTGAGGCGGAAAAGGGCCTGTGCTTCCAGGCGGCGGACATCATCAACGGCCAGATCGCCATCCCCTGCACGGGCTGCTCCTACTGCACGGAGGGCTGTCCCCAGCACATCGCCATCCCCCAGTACTTCTCCCTGTACAACGAGGACATGCGGGAGCATCTGGAGGAAAAGGGCTGGACCGTGAACTTCACCAACTACGACATCCTGACCGCCAAATTTGGCAAGGCGTCGGACTGCATCGGCTGCGGCCAGTGCGAGGGCGTGTGCCCCCAGCACCTGCCCATCATCGATAACCTGAAAAAGGTGTCGGCCCACTACGGCAAGTGAGCCGTCGAAGAAAAAAAGAATAGAACATAAAACGCGGGGGCCTGTCCTGGGACAGACCCCCGCCGGTTTATAGTTGCTTTTCCGGCTTTCAGGCCTTGGCCTTGTTCTTGGCCTGCTTGGAGAACGTGCGGACGCCCTCCACGATGAGGAACACGGCCAGCACGACCATCGCCACGGCGATGACCAGCTGGAACCAGTTGCCCCACTCGGTGCCGGCGGCGCACAGGGCCGCCAGGCTCTTGATCTTGATGACCAGGAAAGTCAGGGTGGCGGCCAGCATGAACACCATGGGCACGTAGAACATCTTGTTGTTCTTGCCCACTTCGCCAAGCCAGGCGGCCACGGCCATCAGGGCAAGACCGGCCAGAAGCTGGTTGGCGGCGCCGAACAGGCCCCAGATGGCGCTCAAGCTCATGCCGCCCAGGTAGCAGCCCACAACCACCATGATGGTGGTGCCCACCAGGGGATGGGCCAGGAACTTCCGGACAGGGCTGGCGGCGTCCTTCCACGTGGCCTCGCCCTCCTTGAGGAACAGCTCGGAGAACATGAACCGGCTCAGACGGGTGCCGGTGTCCAGGCTGGTCAGGGCGAACACGGACACGGCCAGGGTCAGAAGGGTGTAGACCACGTTGTACACGCCGCTGGCGGAGTCCAGGCTGAACATGGAGGCGATGCCGGTGGCGAAGGCCACGGCGGGGGAGCCGAACTCGCCGGCGGTGTAACGCTTGAAGACCATGCCCACGGCGATGACGGAGACCACGCCCAGGGCGGACTCGATGAGCATGGAGCCGTAGCCGATGGGCTTGGCGTCTTTCTCATTGGAAAGCTGCTTGGAGGAGGTGCCGGTGGAGATCAGCGCGTGGAAGCCGGAGCAGGCGCCGCAGGCCACGGTGATGAACAGCGCCG